>NZ_OY764544.1:1510330-1812396 GCF_963668475.1 uncultured Methanospirillum sp. | reverse complement strand
TCAGACGGTGAAGTATCACCTCTTCACCTCACGATGAGTGCGTACCGGGATCAGCACTTTCTTGCTGACTGCAATGCGGTAGAACGGATTGCGTCAGTTCTTGATCTTGCGGATCGCCGGGTTCTGGAGATAGGGCCCGGCAGGGGTGTGCTTACCCGTGCTCTGCTTGCCAGGGGGGCACGGGTTATCGCAGTAGAACTCGACGGGTCCCTGGTTACTTTTCTGAAGCATGAGTTTACCCAGGCGATAGAATCGGGAGCTCTTACACTGGTTCCTGGTGATGCCACGAGGGTTGATATCCCGCCGTTTGATATTGTTGTTGCAAACCTTCCCTATTCTGCATCATCCAAGATCACGTTCCGTCTGCTTGATATCGGGTTTGAGGCTGCGGTTCTCATGTACCAGAAGGAGTTTGCAGACCGGATGCTTGCAGATATCGGGACCCGCGACTGTGGCAGGCTCACGGTGATGGTGCAGACCTTTGCCCGTGCAAGCCGGTGCTTTGATCTCCCTCCCGGGGCGTTCTCTCCTCCGCCCGCGGTATACTCGACGGTCGTCAGGATAGAGCCACGCCCGCCGCTCTTCCCGGTTAATGACCGGTCTGTGTATGCAGAGGTTGTGAAGAACCTGTATGCAGGCCGGAGAAAGACGGTGCGGAGTATCCTGAAGAACACGGGGGGTATCTTCGGTGCTGACCTGATTGCATCCCTGCTCTCCGGTCTGGATCCTGCTATCCTCTCATCCCGTCCCGAGGAACTCTATCTCGAGGATTATGCCACAATCGCAAACGCCCTTTCAGGCTGACGGCAGTCAGGTCTACCAGCCTGCCGAAGACTCTTTTCTCCTCCTTGAAACAGCAAAAAAGGAGGTCCGATCATCTGACCGGGTGCTTGAGATCGGTGTCGGGTCAGGCTATGTCTCTTCAGGACTCCTTTCATCCTGTCATCTGCTGGTTGCAACCGATAGAAATCCCCATGCAGCCGCTATCGCTCATGCCACCGGTGTCCCGGTAATTCTGACAGATCTCACAGCCGGGCTCTGCGGGCCGTTTGATCTGATCCTCTTCAACCCGCCATACCTTCCTACTGAACCGTCTGAGCGGATCGATGACTGGCTTGAGCTCGCCCTTGATGGGGGCCCGTCAGGCAGGGATGTTATTGCCAGGTTTCTGCAGCAGATACCCGGCATCATCACACCTGGTGGCAGGGTGCTCCTTCTTATCTCGTCTCTGACCGGGCCTGATGAGGTTGGTGATCTGATCCGGAGGAATGGGTTTGAGAGTCTTGCTGTGGCAGAAGAGAGGGTGGATGGAGGAGAGCTCCTGATGATACTCAAGCTAACTCCCTGCCGGTGAACCGGCGTCAGATCCTGATATTCCCGGTGTCGATCTCTTCCCTAAGCAGATATACACCTGCAATAAGGACCGCAAGCATCACGGCAGGGCCGATGATCTCGATCGGTTGGGCGTTTGATATGTTGAAGATGATCACATGCCTGATCATCGCGGTAAGTCCTGCGATGAGGATTGCCCTGACCGGAACCCGCTTTGTCCGCAGGTACACGATAACCGTCTCAAAGAGTTCGATGATGATGACGGTGAGCAGGATAGAGTATACCACCTGGATGATCCCCTCTTCCCAGTTCTGGGTGGTAACCAGTGAGATGATCTCAAACAATGTTATTCCGAGTGATATCACTGCCACGATGGTGAGAAACAACGCAAGCACAATGTAAATCAGTACCGGCACGACGGTCATGATCCTGATCACCGGGGCGGTCTGTTCTGCAAGGCTGTCAGCCATACTCCGTATAAGGCCTTCCTGAATAAAAAGTCCGTGTTTGTTACTGCATGTTGGAGTACCGGTGAATGATATCATCGATACTGCATTTTTTCAGCTCGATCAGCGCAGAGATGATCGAATCCGCAAATATCATCGCTGATGTCTCAAAGAGTGTGCCGAGCGGGGTTGACGGGTGTGATATGGATCGGTGTTCCCCTTTCAGCTGGCGGAGATCGAAGTGATCAGACCCGGTGCGGATGCTCTCATCATCGGTCATGAGGTAGACAACGCAGGTGGCAAGGTCAGCCATCGGGGAACTCTTCGTTCCTGTGATCAGGCAGAGCGATCCCCCGATCTGGCGGGTTGTCTGGCATGCCTCAAGCACAGACTTCGTCTTTCCTGAGCCTGAAAAGGCGATTAGAACGTCACGCTCGTTGAAGGCAGGGGTGACCGTCTCTCCGACAACATATGCGGTCAGGCCAAGGTGCATGAGACGCATCCCGAATGACTTTGCAACAAACCCAGATCTGCCTGCACCAAGCACAAAGATCCGTTCAGCCCGGTTAATCTCGGTGAGAATACACTCCACCTGGCGCTGATCAATCGATTTTGCGACCTCCTCGATCCGGGAGATCATCATCAGCATCAGGTCCTGCAGCGGGATACACGAATCCATGAATGATTACAAGGTGCTGTTGTGGTCCTCAAATATATGACGGAGCGCACCGGCAAAAAAGAGAGTTGGGATTTGTGGATCAGTGTCTGAAATATCTGACCCCGGTGAAGACCATTGCGATGTTGAGCCTGTTCGCCTCAGCGATCACCTCTTCATCCCTGATTGAACCGCCTGGCTGGATGAGGGCTGTTGCTCCTGCCTCTGCAGCGACCTGCAGGGTATCCGGGAACGGGAGGAACGCATCAGATGCCACTGCCGTGCCCTTGAGTGGTGAGAGCGATCTGGAGACCGCGATACGTGCTGAATCAACACGGTTCATCTGTCCTGCCCCGATACCAATCGCCTTCGTGCTGTCTGCAAAGATGATTGCGTTGCTCTTGGTGTGCTTGCAGACCTTCATGGCGAGGTGCATGGCAGCCTCTTCTGCTGCAGTCGGGTCCCGGTCAGAGACGACCTCCCAGTCCTCCCTGAATGTGGTGTTCCGCTGAGCAAGGGCTCCACCGTCTATTGTCCTGATCTCGGTATGATCCACCGGGTCAGGGAGCTTGAGCACCCTCATGTTCTCTTTCTTTGCCAGGATGGGGAGTGCTCCCGGTGCGTAGGATGGGGCGACCAGAACCTCGATGAAGGTGGATGCTATCTCGCGTGCGAGATCCTCGCCGACCTCCTGGTTGACAGCCACGATTCCTCCGTACGCAGAGACCGGATCAGACTCCCGTGCGGTAAGGTAGGCTGTGCAGACATCTTTGCCCGTTGCAACCCCGCAGGGGTTGTTGTGCTTGATGATGACCGCTGCAGTCTCTGAGAACTCTCTGAGAAGCGAGACGGCGGCATCCAGGTCAAGGTAGTTGTTGTATGACATCGCCTTCCCCTGGGCCGGGACTGCCCCTGCAATTCCGGACTCTCCGTACACGGCAGCCTCCTGGTGCGGGTTCTCTCCGTACCTGAGCGATCTCCCGTTCCTGTACTGCACAGAGAGCGTGTCAGGGAATTTTCCCTCAAGACTCTGGAGATAGTTGGATATGGCCCCGTCATATGCTGCCATCTTTGTGAAGACCTTGCAGGCGAGGGCGAGACGCTCCTCGTATCCGAACCCTGCTCCGCTCTTTATTGCCGTGATGAGTGCAGGATAATCTGAAGGATCGGTGACGACAACAACGTCCTTGAAGTTCTTGGCAGCAGCCCGTATCATGGCTGGTCCGCCGATGTCGATGAACTCGATCAGTTCTTCCAGAGGCAGTGCCTGTTTTGCCATCTCTTCGAACGGGTAGAGGTTGACGACGAGCAGGTCGATAGGCTGGATGTTGTTCTTCTCCATCTCTGCCTCGTCTTTTCCCCGCCTTCCCAGAAGCCCGCCGTGAATCCTGGGATGGAGCGTCTTGACCCTGCCGTCCATCATCTCAGGATGTCCGGTGTAGTCAGAGACCTCGATGATCGGGATGCCCTCCTTCTCCAGAGTCTTTGCCGTCCCACCTGAACTCAGGATCTCAATTCCGGCTGCAGAGAGCGCCTTTGCGAGATCGATGATCCCATCCTTGTTCCAGACTGAGAGCAGTGCACGCTTCATGGGAATATACTAGGGCATACGCGGTAATGAGGGTGATGGCCGGACGGGCTGTAGAAAGAAAAGAGATGTATTGGGGCTCACTGGCTCCGCTTTGATCCGATGAGCAGGGCTGCTGCGCCGAGTGCTGCGCAGATCACTCCGACCGGTAGCGGACTTGCCTGTGTGGCTGTTGCAGACGGGGTTGGCGGGTGAGCGTAGGTCTTCTTTGGATGAGGGGTGATGACCGGTGTCGGTTCATCAGTCACTTCTTTGGTTGGTATCGGGGTGACAATGGATGTCTGGACCTCGGTTGGTTCCCTGGTTGGTTTCTGGGTCTTCTGTTCGGTCAGATTTTCCTGCTTTTCCAGTTCTTCTGCCGTTAACTTCTTGGTCTTGTTAGTCTTGCCCTCAGATGTCGGTTCGCTTGTCACCTTCTTTGTGGGCTTTTCGGTAGGGGTCTCTTCCTCGTCTACAGACTTTTTACTCTTTGAACTCTTGCTGCTCGTCTCTTCAGGAGTGGGTTCAGAGGTTATCTTCGGTGTAGCATCTTCTGAAACGTTTGCAGCCTTCTTTGAAGATTTCTTCTCGGTTGTGACACTCTCGGTCTTCACATCCCCGCTCTTGTCCTTGCTACTAACGGTCTTATCAGAATTATCCTTCCCTTTTACCCCTGTCTTTGAGAGTGTGTACGTCTTCTCCTCGGTGACGGTGGCCCCTGAATCAGGGTTGTTCTCGTTGATCTTGTTGACATTGGTGACCGCAGAGATCGTATATTCTCCGTCTGGGAACTTCTTTGCATCAGAGGTATCCCACACGGCACCGGTGTCATACGGGGATGCGTAGACGTACACCTTTTCGAGGTTGAAGTCGCCGGTCTGCGAGGAGGTGATCGTGTGGAACACCGTGTCGTTCGGTCCGGTGAGGTTGATGGATACCGGGGCACCTGACGATCCTGCACGCTGGCTTATCCCTGCAAGGTTGGTTGCTATCTTGAACGAGACGAGGTTTCCACGTTTGATCATGTCTGGGTCAGTGTCCATCCCGTTCTCAACCAGGGCAACCTCAAGCGTGGGGTCTTCAACCGTGAAGACCGGCTTTTTGGTAATTAAGGCGTACCATTGACCTGTGTGGCCTTTGAATGTGTCAGTGTCAACGCTGAAATGCTGGATATCAGTCACCCTGGACCGGGCGGTTGGCGTTCCCTGGGCGTTTCCTGAATCCCACCAGGCGATCTCGTCGCCGGTATGAACATCGCAACTGGAGAGGTCAAGGTCTGCTTCTCCCACATACACGGTCCCCCCATGGGGAACTTTGTTGTCTGCTGCAAGAGCAGCAGGAACAAGCAGGAGTCCGATGAGAATGATGAAAGGAATGAGAATGCGATCCGTCATACAATAATCTCAGCTACGTGTGCCGTTTTGCGGCATTAGGGTTATGGCCCCGGATGGCCCGTAGAACGTGGAACTCAAATATCAGGGATGACTACTTTTCTGCACGCATCTGAGTCTCCTTATCCTGGGCCTTGTCTTTCTCTTCATCACCGTCAGACAGATAGGACGGTTTACCTTCCGCATATGGCAGGTGATGACCGTCGGAGCGGTTCTTGTCCTCCTCACCGGGGAGATCAGCCTCCCTGAAGCCCTGTCTGCGATCAATCCTGATGTGATGATCTTCCTCTTCGGGATGTTTGTCGTGGG
The DNA here is from genome assembly GCF_963668475.1 of uncultured Methanospirillum sp. Taxonomy (GTDB): domain Archaea; phylum Halobacteriota; class Methanomicrobia; order Methanomicrobiales; family Methanospirillaceae; genus Methanospirillum. The sequence goes on along the minus strand of NZ_OY764544.1, from coordinate 1,806,696 downwards.
TGAGGCCGTTTCTGCCAGTGGGCTTCTTGCCCGGATCTCTGATCAGATCTGCCGGGTTGCCGGGACCCGTGATCGGCTGCTCCCTGTTTTTATCTTCGTAATAGCCGTGTCGTCTGCATTTTTGATCAACGACACCGTTGCGATCATCGGTACTCCCCTTGCACTCTCTCTTGCCAGCAGGTATCGTATCCCCCCGGCAGCAGTGCTCCTGGTCCTCTGCTTCTCCCTGACCACCGGGAGTGTACCGAGCCCTATTGGAAACCCCCAGAATTTCCTGGTTGCGACGTACTGGAATCCTCCTGAGCCTTTTGTGTCATTTGCAGCGGGTCTGCTCGTCCCGACGATCATCAGCCTCTGCCTGATCGTGCTGATGATGAGGTCCAGGTGGATGAAGGTGGATGATGGAACCTTTGTGCCTCCTGATCTCCCGCTGGATCCTGATACACGGCTTGCCAGAGTGACTATTCTCTCCCTTGCGATCCTTCTCTCTCTGATTGGTATCAGGATAACCGGCTCATTCTTCGACCTCCCCCTGTTTCCTCTCGGGACCATCGCCCTCTGTGCTGCCTTGCCCATCCTTCTTCTGGCAGAACAACGGGCAACCATCATCAGACAGATCGACTGGAGAACCCTGATCTTCTTTGCAGCAATGTTTGTCCTGATGCAGAGTGTGTATGATTCAGGCTGGTTTCAGTCGTCGGTGCCGTTCACTGATCTTACCACGATCCCCCTGATCCTCGCAGCAAGCATCATCCTCTCTCAGCTGATCTCGAACGTCCCGTTTATCGCCCTTTTTCAGCCGTTTATCGCAGCATCGGGCCTCTCATCGGGATCCATGCTGGCCCTTGCTGCTGGCTCCACGATTGCAGGGAATCTGACCATCCTCGGTGCTGCAAGCAACGTTATCGTCATTCAGCAGGCTGAAAAGGCGGGCTTTTCAATCCGGTTTCGTGACTTTCTTCTGGCCGGTCTCCCGCTGACTCTTCTTCAGGCCCTGGTCTACGCCCTATGGCTTCTCTATTTCACGTAAATCGCACGATTTGGGATATTGCATGGCATATTTCTTTATACTCAATATGGAAACATTCCATAAGCATACTAAACTGGAAATTTTTAGGTATGAGTGGAATTATGATCGTGGATGATAACCCGGTTCAACGCGAACAACTCAGAACCATCCTGAACGAAGCCGGATATCCTGTCATCGGATCTGCCTCGTCAGGCACTGAAGCAGTGAAACTTCTCAGGTCAATAAAACCCTCTCTTGTAACCCTGGATATCGTGATGCCTGATATGAACGGCATCGACCTTCTTCGTTCCATCCGTGCTGCCTATCCCTCAATTCCTGTCATGGTCTGCTCCTCGTTCGGTCACGAGGTGGTGGCAGATCTTGCACGGAGATCAGGGGCTTTTGCATTCTTTCCAAAACCATATCCTGCACACCGTCTGCTCCAGGAAGTGGAGCGTATGATAGGTCCACCACTGTCAGACGCTCCCGTCTGATCAAGGCATGATTTTTTGTGTAAATCCTCGAAGCAGAATGTATTCTGCATCAAATCTGATACAATGTAACAAGGAGAGAGAACAACTTTTGAGACTTTCGTGAGTGTCTGGCGGTTATGCCGGCTGAGGAGGTTCCTGTTATCGACAGGAACCGTATATCCGGGGAATATTGTGTCTGGATCGGTGGTGTCCACACGGATCCTCAGCCTTGAAGGGTATGGGGTGTATATTGACTCCGTCAGCCGTGCATGGTTGTATTATGCGGGGAGTGCTGGATGGGGGGTGTTTCTACACGGCGTATCGGGAGGCATAGGTTCTGGCATACATTACCCTCTGATGAAGATGGCATACCGGATGGGTTGGTGTGGGGTTACATGCAACAAGATTCTGGTATCACCTCCTGTTCTTCTGTGCAGGTCTCTGCCTGCGCATGTATAGTAGTATTTACATTGTGTTATATCTACTTTCCTATCCGGCAAGTATGCTTGCCGTTTTGTCAGATAAGAACTCAAAAAGTCTGCCTGTTCGGATCGGTTACGGTCAGGGATGGTCTCCAGATCCCTGTCCCTCTCCCACAATCTCTTCATAGGTAAAAATCTCTTCGATGTGAACTCCAAACCTCGATGAGATCCTGAAAGCGAGTTCGAGTGAGGGATCATACTTCCCCTTCTCAATTGCAAGAATAGTCTGCCTGGTCACTCCTACATCCCTGGCCAGATCTTCCTGCGTAAGATCGTTCATTGCACGAAAGACCTTGATCTTATTCTTCATCCTCCCCCCCGGCCCCGTATTTTCGTTCATACCAGGAGAGAAAGATGACGTATACGATGATCATGAGAAAGACAATAAACATGAGGATGAATGCAAACCTGGCCACCTGATACGAAAACGGGCCGAAAACCTCACCCCTGAGGCTGATGACAGCACCTCCGAGTGCATACGAGAAGAGGATCACACCAAGGACCTGAAGGGTTCTGAGTGCTGCCTTCTCTGTGATCAGGTGAGTCCGTTCATCGGCAACCACCTCATCGACGAGCTGCCGTACGATCCATGCCGCAAGCACTCCAATGATAACGGCACCGATCATCACCAGTGGTTCGAGGTGTTCAACAGACCAGATAAATATGCCCACTTCGATCAGTGCGATGAACCCAAGCAGAAGAAAATATGTGTGTTGCTTCATAATGCTTCTGTGTAACGTATCATTGTACTAATTCGGATAAGATAAGCATGATCGTAGTATCGCGAATAAAATACCAGCGTCAGGTCATTGCGGCGATATCGCCGCAGAATACAGGGCCGTAATCATGGGGTTTGATCATGCCGTCCGTGTTCTTTTTGTTGATGACGAGCCGGCAATGCTCCATGCAATTCGCGATTATCTGACGATTATTCATTCTCTTGAGGTTGATATAACAGACGATCCTGTGGATGCCATCCAGAGTGGGCAGCTCTTCTCCTATGACTGCCTGGTAGTGGATTATGATATGCCTGATATGGATGGCATCACCCTCCTCAAGGCGATACGGGAGGTGGATCCTGATATTCCGGTCATCGTCTTCACAGGCAAAAGTCGTGAGGAAGTGGTAATTGATGCCATCAACAACGGTGCAGACTTTTACCTGCAGAAGGGAGGCAATGCTGAGGAACTCTTTGCCGAACTCGCGCATGACATAGGAAAGGCGGCACGACAGTTCAGGGCTGAACGTGCCCTCCTTGAAAGTGAGCAGCTCTACCGTGCTGTTGTTGAGGATCAGACCGAGTTCATCTGCCAGATGGATCCTGAAGGGATGATAAGATTCGTCAACACCTCTTTTGCCTCATACCTCTCCTGTGAACCCGGTGACCTCGTTGGTTCAGACTTCTTCTCCCTCTTCGGGGAGGGCGGGGAGAACCTGAAGGATGCCCCTGATGTCTGCGACCCTGATAATCCGGTTGTGTATGCAGAGATCAGGCAGGTTCGTCCAAACGGCTCTGCATCATATCTTCATTGGACACTCAGGCTCCTCTTCGACTCCTCGTTTGAACCAAGGGAGATCCTGGCAGTAGGGCGTGACATTAGTGCCCAGAAAGAGGTGGCACGACAGATATCGATCCAGCGTGATCTCGCTCTTGAACTGGCGATGGTCTCGTCTGCTGATATGGTGCTTGAGATGTCACTGAGGGCAGTGGTGAAGCTTACCGGGCTGGAGACCGGGGCGGTGTATCTTCGTGACCGTACCACTGGTGCGGTAACGAAAGCGTATGACTCTGGTCCCCACCGTCGCTCACTCTATCAGTTCATGGAGGCCTGGCAGAACGAGAACATCGATCTCCTTGCTGTCCTCTCAGGTGCGTCCCGGTACTACAGTCAGACCGATATGAGCCGTTCAGACTCTCCGTTTCTCTCGATGGCACTTGTCCCTGTCCAGCGCTATGATGAGGTTATCGGATGGTTTGTGCTGGGATCTGATGGCATGAAGGAGGTCCCGGTCAACTGTCGTGACTCCCTGGAGACGGTGGTCTCACAGATCGGAAACGTGATCGCCAGGATCCAGGCCGAAGATGCCCTGCGTGATGCACTCATTGAGAGCGAAGAGCGGTATATGCAACTCTCCGAGTCATCACCAGACGCAATTGCAATTCTTTCCTCAGAAAACCGGCCTGTGTATCTCAACCCGGCTGCACTCTGCCTCTTTGGTGTGCACTCGTTTGATAAGTTTATGACCAGGCCGCTAAACGAGTACTTTGATGAGTCATCATATCCGGCAGTGACCGAGATGCTCTCCCAGAGTTTCTCAATCCGGAGCCCGAACTCGTGCGAAGCGGTGATGTGGAGCATATCAGGCAGAGAGATCTTTGCAGAACTGATTGCAGTCCCGATAACACAGGCGGGTGATCCTGCAGTTCTCCTGATCATACGTGACCGGACCGAACAGAAACTCGCAGAACGGGCGCTGGCAGAGAGTGAACGGCACTTCCGTGAACTTGCAGACCTTCTGCCTGAACCGGTCTTTGAGACTGATGCGAGCGGCCGGGTTACCTTCTGCAATCGGGGAGCACATGCCCTGCTCTCATCATCTGATGATGCAACGCTTATCGGTGAGTCGTTTCTCCGGTTCTTCAGCGATGCAGATCAGGGAGAACTTGCGCGTGTTATGGATGAGGTCCGTGCAGATCCTGCTGTCAGAAACGGGGGATTTACCGTCAGGGCAAAAGACGGTGGAGAGCGTTCTGTTCTGCTCTCACTCTCCCCGGTCTTCCGCGACACCGTGTATGACGGGGTCCGCGGTGTGATCGTGGACATCACCGAGATGAAGCAGTACCAGGAGAAGCTCAAACGGACGATAGAGGAGAAGGATGTCCTCTTCCGTGAACTCCATCACCGGGTCAAGAACAACATGCAGGTGATCTCAAGCCTGCTCCAGCTTCAGGAGGAGTACATCGAGGATGAGCGTGTTATTTCAGCGATTCATGACTGTGAGCAGCGTATCGCATCGATGGCCCTGGTGCATGAGACACTGTACCGCAGTGAGTCACTCTCTGACATCCCGTTTTCATCGTACCTTGAGAACCTTGCTGAAGAGGTTATCAGCAGCATCGCAACCGTAAGGGATATCAGGACAGAGATCGAAGTCGGTGATATACGGTTCAGCCTGGATACTGTGGTCACCCTGGGTCTGATTATCAATGAACTGATGGTGAACTCGATGAAGTACGCCTTCACCGGAAAGGGGAAGGGACTTATCAGGGTCTGCATGGAGCACGAGGAGGGGTATTTCGTGCTCGCCTATGGGGATGACGGAGTCGGTCTTCCTCCTGATTTCTCCATCGATTCGTCAAACAGCCTTGGAATGCGACTCGTACGTGTTCTGACCCGTCAGTTGCTGGGGTCTGTAACTGTCGGTAATGGAGATGGTCCAGGAGCACATTTCACCATACGGTTTCCTGATCACTGAATAGAAGGGGGGGATAATTGCGACACAGATACTGATTGTAGAGGATGAGGCAATTGTAGCGGAGTCTATCGCCTCCAAACTCAGAAAGTTCGGATACGATGTCGCCGGTCCGGTTCCGACCGGCGAAGAAGCGGTGAAACTCGCCGGTGAGGTCAGGCCTGATGTTGTGCTGATGGATATCCATCTTGCAGGCACAATCGACGGGATCGATGCAGCAGGAAGTATCTCCGGTTCGTATCGTATCCCTGTGATCTTTCTCACTGCGTATGCAGATGATCAGACCCTTGAGCGTGCAAAGGAGGCAAAACCCTTTGGGTACCTGATAAAACCGTTCAGGGAGCGGGATCTACATGCGACGATACGGATGGCACAGGAACGCTCGCGGCTTGAAGCAGAACTTGAAGCAGCCAACCGCGAGCTTGACTCATTCAGTTACTCGGTCTCGCATGACCTGAGGGCTCCCCTTATTGCCATAGACGGCTTCTCCCGGATTCTTGAAGAGTCATATATGACATATCTGCCCCCTGACGGGCAGGAGTGTCTTCACCGGGTTCGCCAGGCTGCAGCCAATATGGATAAACTGGTCAATGACTTCCTCAGGCTCTCACGGGTAACCAGGACTTCACTGGTGATTGAACCGGTTGATATCAGTGCCCTTGCCACGGAAATTCTGGAGGGACTGTCACAGGAGCACCCTGACCGGAAGGTTATCTGGACGGTTGAGCCAGGCCTTGAGGCAGTCGGAGACAGAGGTCTTCTCCTGATCGCAGTACAGAATCTGCTCACCAACGCGTGGAAGTACACCGGCAGGAGGAGCGAGGCACGGATCGAAGTGGCGGGAACACTGCGTGGAAAGGGCCTGACATTCTATGTCAGGGATAACGGTGCAGGATTCCCGCCTGAAAAGGCGAACCTTCTCTTCATCCCTCTCCAGCGGCTTCATTCTCAAGAGGAATTCCCGGGAAACGGTATAGGTCTTGCAACCGTGCAGCGGATCGTCTTTCGGCATGGAGGGAAGATATGGGCTGAAGGCGTTCCGGATTCAGGAGCCACCTTCTGGATAAGCCTTCCTGAACAGGTCTGACGCTGATCAGGCCTGTTCAGCATCTGACAAACGAAAGAAAAGTAATTTATGGGTACACCACGGAGATCGAAGGCAGGTACAGGTGAATATGGTCTTGTTGATCTCTGAATAACAGAGGGTTTGATGGGGGAACAGGTGCAGATGATCGGAAAGAAGAGGGATGGGGATGCCTCGGGTTCTTATTGTAGATGATACTGACTTTGACCGGAATCTTCTCAGGAATATTCTGGTCTCTGCCGGTTATGAGATAGCAGGTCTGGCAAGCGGCGGTGAGGAAGGGATTCAGCTCTACCGGGAGATGATCCCTGATCTTGCCATGCTGGATCTGATCATGCCGGATCTGAATGGAATAGATACCCTGCGCAGGATTCGTGAGGAGTATCCTGAAGCACGGGTGATGCTCTGTACCTCTGTTGGTGAGGAAGGGATGGTCGATCTCGCCAGAAGAATCGGGGCAAAAGGGTATGTTGTCAAGCCGTACCAGGCCACAAACCTTCTCAAGGCAGTCGAGCGGATTGTGGGTCCGCCTGGAAACAAAGCAGGGATAACGTGGCAGTGATCTGCTCGCTGTCCCTGATAAATTACTCTTTTGTCTGACTGGTTTCGTTATGAGCAGGAGAGTTGGATGTGCTCTCTCCTGTCATATTCACCGTTATATTTGCATCAGGCTTTGTTTCTGTTTTGTTCAGCTCCAAAACAGACTGGTTTGTTGTATCTGAAGGAGAAATAACTCCTCCCTTGCGGTACGCTTCAGCAGCCTCTTTTGTCTTCTGTTCTTTCTCGTACACCGCTGCAAGTTTCAGCCAGAGAGTTGTGTCTGACGGCCTGCTCTCTGTTGCAGCCTCATAAGCCTGTGCTGCCTCCTTATATCTGCCCAGTGCAGTCCATGTGTTGCCGAGGTCTGCCCAGGTAATTCCGTTCTTTGGATCAAGGGTGAGAGACTTCTCAAAGGCTGCGATTGCTTCGTAGAATCTTCCCTGTCCTGAAAGAATGGCACCGAGCTGGCCCCATCCTCCGGCCTGGTCGGTCGAGATCTGGAGTGATCTCCTGACTGTTGTCAGTGCCTCCTCGTACCGTGTAAGCCCATCATACGCTGCTGCAAGCTGGTTCCACCCTTCTGTATCATTCGGGTATGCTGCGGTCGCATTCAGCAGGGTGGCAAGTGCTGCCTCATGGCTGCCGACTGCGTTCTGTTCCCTTCCGAGCGGGATGAGGATGGTTGTGTTTGTTGGTGAGAGGTTCTGAAGCCTAGAATAGATCTCAAGTGCTTCGGTATCACGCCCGAGTTTTGAGAGAACTTCCCCATACCCGGTCAGTGCCTTCTCTGATCCTTTGTCGAGCCTGAGTGCGGCTGCGAATGCATCTGCTGCAGCCTTGTTGTTTCCGCTGATTGAAGCGTTTAGTGCCTTCTCGTACCATCCGTTGAACGCCTTCTGAATGTCAGCGGCACTCGGGCCGGTCTGGTTTGTTTTGTTTCCTTCAGGAGCAGTATTATTCACAGATTCAATCTTCACTGGTGAAGTATTTTGCAGAGGAGGGGAGGAGTTCACCTCCACGGGTTCTGGCTCAGCTGGTTCACCAGTATCATTTGCTACGACATTCTGTTCTGCGATCTCTCCTGTATCTGTCAGGGTTTCCTGGAACTCTGAATCAGTTGCAGAGATATTCTCATCAGCACTCACCTGAAAAGAGAGTACCAGCATAAGGAGGAGAAACAATATCGAAAGCGTCTTGATAATATCCATAGGATATGTTCTGTCAGGTCTCCTTTTATAGTGCACGGCAATCCTCCCCAGTCCCTCTCACCGGAGCGTAATAATCCATGAAACATATCGATGTACGAGCAATCGATGAGGCAGACTACCCTCATGTATGCCTCCTTGAACAGGGTCAGTCAGGCTCGCAGTACCAGGCAGCAGTGTTTGTCCGCCAGGCGATGACCCTCTGGCCCGGGTTGTTCCTTGTTGCCGAAGTAGAAGATCAGTCAGCAGGGTATCTAGTCGGATCAATATCAGGTGAAGCCCCGGAAACAAGCTGGATACTGAGGGTCAGGGTTACTGAAGCAATGCAGCGGATGGGCGTTGCAACCAGGATGCTGAGTCGGATTGAGGAGTCAATGAAAGAGTATGGAATAAACCGGATTCTCCTCTCCTGCTCTCCGGTTAATGAAGGGGCGCTCGCTCTCTACCGCAAGCAGGGATATACAATCCGGAGCCGCGAACCAGCATACTTTGGCCCTGGAGAGGACAGGTTCATCCTCGAAAAAGTGATCTGAAACTAACCTACTACACAGTGATGCGTTGCACCGTCGTCCCGGAACCTGATTTTCCTGATACTGTCAGCCCGACGAGATAGGTACCTGGTGACTTCCAGGTATGAACCGGGCTTTTTTCCCATGATGAGAAGCCGTCGTTGAAGTCCCATGCCCAGACCGTCGGCTCACCGGTTGACCGGTCCGTGAATCTAAAGGTCTGCTGCCTGTCTGGAACAGGTTCTGCAGTGAATGAGACCTGGTTCACGGTGATGGTCTTTTTTGCAGTCTCACTCCCACATGATGTGCTGACGATCCTACTGCTCTCATATGTCCCCGGGAGTTCGTACCGGTGAAATGCTGATGTGCCTTCAGCTGTGGTCCCGTCCCCGAAGTTCCATGATCCGGTCAGGGGATCATCGGTTGTACCTCCGGTTGACTGATCAGAAAACCTGACGTCAAGTGGGGCATATCCGACAGCAGGTTCAGCGATCAACCCTGCCTGTACTCTCGGGACCTGCCCTGCTCCGACCATGGTGTCCATCAGATGCCAGGCGATATTTGTTCCGTTCTCAGGAAGCCGGACTGTAAAGATATCCTGGTGTATCCCGGGCTGGAATGAGGCAGGCTGACCCCGGTCAGGATAGCCGGGAGAGAAGTAATTCCGGTCACCGATGGGCAGGGAGACCGGGCCATTGTGGCGGTTGATGTACCCGAACGAGACCCTGACTGTTCCATCACCCAGGTTACACGGCCTGCTGCAGGTCGGGATAAGCATGCCAGGGGCAGGGGTAACATCAGGTGTCGGCTGTATGATGGTGGGCGTCCCTGTGACATCAGGCGTCTGAATCGCCGGTGGCGGGGCTATCAGGGTGTAACTGTTGAGAATACTGGTAATTGTCTCCTGATCGATGAGGTATTTTGTTCCCGTCATCCGCTCGATGGATCCATCCCAATCGAGAAATCTTACCATCGCAGCTTTTCGCTGCAGTGTTCCGTTCTCGGGTGATGGGAGATCGGCCTCCCTCCATGTATCGGGACCAACTCCCTTTGGACTGGAATAATCATGGAACGTGTAGGTCTTGCCTGCATCGTCATACCAGAGCACCCTCATCCTGCTGGTTGCTGACTGGTTTGCAGTCCCCGTCTGGGTGTGGGATGCATCAGGTCTTGTGGCTACCTGGGACTGCTTAGTGAGTTCATCATGATTCTGGGGAGTACTTGTTATGAGGGTGATGAATCCGGCGATAATCAGACAGAGAATGATGGCAATTCCGGCAACCCGGTATGATGATGACTCTCCCATAATGACCCGTTCTCTGGAGCGAGAAGTACAATTTGTGGTTGTGATCAGAAGAAGTCAGCGAGTGATCGCTGTGTTCTGATCTCGGTCAGCAGTGCACTGTGGGCAGTCCACCGGTCCATTCCCAGTGCTACTGATGCTGCAGAAACAACTGCAGTGATGTTCTCATGGTGGGATGGGGGCGATGCCATGGCCTGCCTGGTCACCTCCCTGATCACCCAGGTGCCGAGCGGTGCCCAGTATTCAGAGGTGATCCATCTGATCACGATGACCCGTGCGTTCCGGTTGATTGCTGTCAGAAACTCAAGAACCGCTAGCCGTGCCGAGTAGTATGCACCGGTGATCGGTGAGTATCCTGTCTTTGTTCGGCCTTCCCGGTCAGCCACAATGGTCTCGTTTCCCCCGGCCCAGAGCGACTGACTGCCCCAGATCTCTATCATCTCAAACTGCCAGTCACCAGGCAGGAGAATGACGGCAATGGCGTTTCCGAACTTTTTAGAGTAGAAGAGGCTGATACGCTCATAATCTGGAAACCTGAACACCTGCGGTTTCAGGTTTTTTCCAAGCGTATCATCCACGGCAGTGATGGCCCACCTGGTCGGGACCATGTGCCTGCTCTTTTCTGTGCCAAGCAGACCTGCAGACATGAGGCTGATGATCCGGTAGGTGTCAGTTCCTCCTTCGGTGAGTTCATGACAGGCACCTGCTGCGGGAAGGTCGGTATCGCTGGTGATCCGGTCAACCACCCGTTCGACCTTTGCATTGTCGAGGAGATCGAACGACCTGATATTCCCTGACATTCCCATCGGGGCCACCATCCCGTCAAACCTGAGATCAAACGAGACCGGCCTGTCAAAAGCGGTCTCGACCCCGAGTGGAACACTGGATCGCGCTATCTCCTGGAGATGATCTTCGTACCGGTGCGGCAGAGTGGTGGCCCTGATCGTCTGGGCACGTATATTGACGATATCAGCAATGGAGAGGTCACGGTTCATCCATTCGGGAGGATGATCCTGATCTGCAGTGAGCAGCGGCCCGGCACTGACATCGGGGTAACCCGAACTTCCGACAAAAATGGATGGGGTAGTGCCCACGTATTCAGACCTGGGCGTGGTCTTCATCTGGGCATGGAACCGGGAGATAACCGGGCATTGCTCCCGTCCACAGAGCCCCTTTCCTTTGCAGGAGATGCAGAGCGTCATCTCGCAGCAGGTCATCTCCTGATTAGCGAGAGGTCAATCTTTCTGATCTGGTAGGGGTTGTCCCGTTCCACAAAGGCACGTTTCTCCCATATTGGATCTCCACCCAGTTTCCAGCCCCCATCGTATGCAGATCTGACTGTATCAATCTGGTACCGGTCATCGCTCTTGTTGTATCCGGTGATGACAAGGATACGGTCCACACCAGCCGGATCAGGGCTGATAATATCTCCTGCTGTGTACTTCACCGGGGTGCGGGGTGGCGCTGAGTCGGCTCCTATCCCTACATCACTGGTTGCGATCCGCCCTGTCCGGTGGCTGTACCTCTCTTCCAGTATCGGCCTCATAAACCACTTGGCTGTCGCGTTTGTCCGGTACCCCCACTCCCCGGTATAATACGGGTAGATGTCGTCTGCCTGGTACTGGTCTGACACGTGATCATACCCGAGGATCACCATCATCCCGGTCTCGCCGTTTGGTGAAGGATTCACCAGATCCCCGGCAGGATATATCGGCTGTGGATGGGTTGAAGGAATGCCGGTGACTGGCGGGGCAACCTCACCCGGGAGCCCTGCAGGAGTACCTCCTGGCCCCTGATTTCCGATGTAGGTTCCGCTCTGCTCAAAACTTTTCAGGCTGACGTTGGTGGCTGTTGTGCCAAGGCTGGTGAACGATCCGTTAGGCAGTCTTGCAGCAGGAACTATTGAGTATGAGCCGTTGACCGGCGGGGCGGTCACCAGCCACCAGGCGTTTTTGCTCCCCTCCAGTATGATGTCTCCACTCTTGAACTGGGGAACATCAGGAGGCAGGGTGGGCGTTGGTACAGGGGTTCCTGCAAGTGGCGTGATCAGGTCAGGCGATGGAGGTGGAAGCTTCGTGTCCAGTGCAAGCATCTGGGATCCATCCTTGTATGTCACGATGACCATCACCCGCATCCCTTCACTCAGGTTTGTTCCGGCAAGGGTTGACAAGGGGACTGTCGCAGTGGAGCCTTTCTCCACTCCAAGGGTCGCCAGCTCGCCAGGATTTCCGGTGCCTATCGGTACATTATTGACTTTCCAGGAGAAGGATGCCACAGAGTTGATCTCACGGCCACCCCCGTTGGTGACGTTTATGAATGATCCATTCTGGCTTGCAGAGAGGAGTATTCCCGGTCCTGGAGGGACAGCAGGAGTTGTGAAGAAGGAGATGGTAGAGATCAGGACAAACCCGAGAACGATGATCAGGGCAATGGCGATCCCTGCAAGCAGAAGCGGCTTGTCAAAGGGTAGTTTATCGAGAGGGATACGATCAAGGATTCCCCCTTTCGGTGCCAACTCATGTGAGTTGCTTGAGTTTTTCAGGTGCTTTGAGTTGGTCCTCTTGTTCTTCAGGTATACCGGGTTATCAGGTGCAATGGTCAGGGCGTTCTCAAAGCAGAGATCGGCATCCTCGGTTCTTCCTATCTTTGCGCAGGCAGTTCCCAGTGCATTCCATGCACGATCGTTCTGGTCATCGTACTCAACTGCGTCAGAGAGGTACTCAACTGCAGTCTGAAAATCACCAGACTTGAATGCCCGCAGACCCCGGCTGAACTGTCCTGATTTTTCCTCGGTTCCCATGATGACCTGACTGAATCCCTGAAGATTCGTTGGGTTTCCTGTATTACACCTGGTATGAGACTGTTATACAGGTCACACCTGATGGTTCTATCTGTATTCTGTTCTGGTTGCAGTTATAGACAAGACATTATGGTTTGAATAATTGGTATTAAACGGAGATTAGTTCATCACGTCAGTAATAAATGACTCATTACTGGAGATATGTTCCGGGTATTCCGGAACATTTTGTAGTATCGTATATTATTAGCAGGTTGGATAACTGGTAAATGTCATCGGTTGTGGTTCCTGGTAGTCTGCTTCATAGACACTGCCGACGCTCTGCTTGTATACTGGTTTCTGAGTTGCTGCTGGTGTAACCTGGGCAGTTGCCTGATTGCTGCCATTCATGTCAAGGGCACCTCCTTCTGCAGTAAGGCTGGAACTGTTCGTCAGGTTGTCTGCCGCTATTGTGGCATTGGTGAGTGTCTGGCTTATATTTGTAGCATTTGTCAGATTGGAGGTTGAGTTGGTTGTGCTGTTTGTATCTTCAGCAATGACTGCTCCAAAAAGCATAACGATACAGGTGAGTAATGCGACTGTGCGAATCATCATAATTCATTTGAACATGGGTAAGGATAAAGAATATGAGTTATGTGGTTCAGTGTTCGGCACATCAACTGATTACAATAGTATTATCGTGTTCTCCACTCACTATCCTCATAGTGGCTGGTGGGAATTATGGGGATATTCAGCAGGTTTCAGACACCTCATGTAGTTGAGGAGTGCGTTCATGAACCAGATAAGCCAGGATTAAAAACTCCTCCTGGTACCGGGAATTCTGAGTGTGCACCGAAGAGGATCAGAATACCCCTCAACAAGACCACGACCGATGTGAAATGCAGAAATGGTCTTCTGATCTTTCCGTGTCCTGTCTGTGATGTCATCAACACCGTCTCTGAAGGTGAGGTGCATCCCATCCTTGGTGCCCAGCCGATGTGCCAGAGTTGTGGCGATATCTTTCACATTCCTGGAGGATACTGTACAGGGACCGAGATCAGTTCGCTGAAAGTTTATGCTGCTCTCCCTGTTGCGATCAGGAAATTCTTCATCTTTTATCGGAATCATCCGGTCATTCAGGCCCTTGAGGAGCAGGGTCTCTCCAGGATCATTATTCAGTACGGCATCTGGGGGTTCTGCCAGAAGTGTCATCATGAGTTCAGCCCGGCAGTTCTCATGAATCTCCCGCAGACCACGGCAGAGGTTGTTGATTACCGCTCACTCTCCTCAGCCGACGAGATGAACGAGATGCGTTCGCTTCGTCAGGGGAAGTGTCCGTACTGTGATCACCGGATTCTTCTCGTCATAATCTCTGAAATTCCTCATTATGTGGTGTCTGCAAGTGAGAATATCTCACACAGGTGGGAAGAGGACTGAAAACTGAAAAAAAGGGGTACGATCATCATGAATCCTATGATGCTATACTCTACTCATTTCAGTTTTCATCTGCAATCCTGAATCCGGTGCTTTGTTCTGCACGCAAAAAGGTTATGATTGCTGAAGATCCATCCTCAAAGAACGAAGGGTTGATGTGTTGTGAACAGGTTTCTCTTCCTGATTGTACTGCTGGTTATGCCAGCCTTCTTCTCCTCCGGCATCGTTGCAGGTGCTGAAAGCGGGGGAATTGATCTTGCTACTGTCGGATATCTCCAGATTCAGGCTCCTGTGGATGGGGCGCGGGTATACCTGGATCGGATCTTTATGGGATTTATTCAGAACGGGGCCATCACGATCCCCGTCGATGTGATGGCGTCTCCTCAATATAGCAATCTCATCATTGAGTACACCGGGTATCAGACATACCTGGGCCCGCTTCCTGAGCTGGTTCCCGGAAAGACCGTGACCGTTCTGGCTGATCTGAACAAAACCGGGTATGAACGGAGAGGAATCATCTCATTTGAGAGCGGACTTCCAGGTGCTGAACTGTATCTCAACGGTGAAAAGAAAGGAGTAACTCCTGATTCAGGAATTCTCCAAATCCAGGCAGTCCCGGCCGGACTGTACCAGTTCACCGTGAAGAGACCAGGGAATCTTTCGATAAGCGAGCAGCAGTATGTCTCCTCAAATGCGATCACCATATACCGGGTAAACCTCAAGCCCGCAACAACCGGGGATGTTCATATCAATACCTCGCCGGAAGGTGCTGGTGTGTATCTGAACAACAGGTATGCAGGTCTCTCACCGCTCACTATTCCGGAGGTTCCTGTCGGAAACCATACTGTGAAGATCACACAGGAAGGCTACCAGGACTGGGGCAGCGAGATATCGGTTCTGGGGGCAGAGTCCACCCAGGTGGATGCAGTCCTCGTCTCTCTTCCCCCGACTCCCGCACCGACCTGTTCTGATGCTACACCCGCACCTGAACCGGTTGTGCCCCAGGAGAATAGTTCTGTAGTCTACGGATTTTTTATCCTTCTCGTGATACTTATCATCTGTTGTGGTGTGATCGGCGTCTGGGCGTTCAGGAGACAGAAACCCTGAGCAGGTTTCTCCTTCTGGTACCAACCAGTTTTTCTGTTCATTGCTTCGCCTAATGCTTCTGGTTTCATGGTACAGCAGGTGATATACCATTTTACATGAAAAACAATTCAACGGTCTCGCCTGGGGCCCCCAATGGGCACCATTGGGGGTTTTTCATATCCTATTTCGATGAGATGGGATATCAATAGCAAAGAGTTTTACCCTATTGTTTCCTCAGATCTTCATACTGGTGGCACCTGATATCAATCACCCTGCTTGTCAGAGACATCAGAATGAGGTGGGATTATGAATATTTACTACGGTCGTCTCCTGATTGCAATATTGGCATTGATCTCATGCGGGCTCTGCGTTGCAGATCTCCCGGGAGGTCTCCCCCCGCAGAATGGAATGAATAATCTGGTTCTCCCCGGACCTGTAGGAAGCGGATTCTTCGAGTTCAGATCAAATGTCGAAGGTGCCAATGTAATCCTTGACAATCAGAGTGTCGGGACAATCAGGGGGGGTTCGCTGAAGATCCCGGTGGATGTCTATGATACCTCTTTCAGACGCGAACTTCGCATGGAAGCGAATGGTTACTCCACGTACCGTGAAACACTGGTGAAAGGTCCCAAAGCAGGGGACACGATGGTTATACGGGGAACACTTCAGGTTGTTCCGCTCAATCTCACCGGCTCGCTCTCTCTTGCAGTAAGCCCTCCCGGCTCCGCAGTGAGTATCGATAACGTATCTGTCGGTGTGGTCGGTCAGTCAGGGATCATGACCATCAGAACCATCAACTCAGGCAACCGGATGGTGAAGGTGACCATGCCCGGGTATAAGGACTTCATTCAGCAGGTGTATGTCACCCCGAACCTTGAAAATAAAGTCAGAATTACTCTTGACCCAATTACAACCGGGACTCTTGATGTCTCTTCAACTCCTGCAGGAGCGGCAGTGACTATCAACGGGTTGTCATATGGAATCACTCCTGTCACGGCAGCCGAACTTGAGCAGGGAGTCTATATCATCGGGTTTGCCCTTCCCGGGTATCAGAATGCACAGAACCAGGTTATCCTTACTGCCGGTCAGCGTGTGCCTGTTTCAGTATTTCTCCAGCCGGTGCCGACTGCGACGCCGACACCATTACCAACAACCCTGGCACCGACTCCTGTACCAACTCCTGAAGCAGGATCTGCTCCGGTTCTTGTAGTTCTGGGACTGCTCTGTGCCTGTGTGCTACAGATAAAAAGAAGATAAATATAGAGTTGAGAGGACCTGACCTATCCTCTCGGTCCGAATGTTTTCTCGAAGATCTTGTATGTTTCACCATTCTTGAATGACACGATCACCTGAACATGATCTATTCCGTCCGATCCCTGGATCTCCCCGATGGCTCCGATGTTGTTGGCAATCTGCCGGGTTATCAGTTCACCATTGCCGAGTTTTGCCCGCATGTCTATTGAACTTACCAGGGACTGGCCGTGTCCTCCCCTGAATGTACCGGTGATCACCCGGTATATCGGCTCCTTGTTCACGTCAACAGAGACTGAAAGACTGTTTGGCGGCTGGGTGACCGGTCCTTCATACAACCCCTGATCGCTTCTGGTTGTCTCTGTTGTGACCCCTGTTGGTGTCGCTGTAGCGAGTCCCGCCCGCTCCTGACCAACCTTCTTGTCAAGGATGAGGTACGAATCACCGTTCATAAACTTGACTACGACCTGAACGCGATCTGTTCCTTTGGTTCCTTCAGTTGTGATCTCATCACCTTTCTGTTTTCCGAGATCCTGTTCAATGATTCTACCATCGCTCAGCGTGATCCGGACCTGAGCTGACTGGGTGAGTTCCTGACCTTTTCCACCGTCAAAGGTTGTGGTGATGTTCGAGTATACCGGGTCTTTCTGTACTGAAACCGAAACACCCAATTCCGGTGGGGGCTGCATGACCTGATTATCAAAGAGGGAAGGAGCTTGTGTCTGTGTTGGCACAGGAGTTTCCGGAGTGGGTGATGTGGATATGATCTGGGTGGGTGCAGGTGTTGGTGACAGGGTCTGCTGCTTGGGAGCTGCCTGCTCTGTGCATCCTGCAACCAGCAGCAAACAGGCAAGGAGACCTGCAATAAGAATAATCTGATATCGGTTCATTGTATAGAAGAGCTGAATGTACTCTATTATAGTTATGGCGGCCTGACTTTGTGGCCTGCCAACCTTCAGATATCTGGGTCACTGATATTACACTACCTGCCGGTATAACCGGAGATGGAGGCACAGATGGGAAAACCCACTGAAGGATACGAACAGATCATCAGAAGTGTTCTCGAGTCCGGGGCAGCCGAGACTGCCCAGTCCTGGATGGATGCGATTCTCGCTGAGAATGGAAGAGTTCCCCTGATCTTTGAACGCATGGCTGAACGCCCAGAGGTTCTTGTCTCTCATCTTCTCTATAAAACAGCCGTCCTCAAGACAGGTTCACTCGAACCGAAGTATGTCGAGCTCATCAGTATAGCAGTCTCTGCCGCACTCCGGTGTAATCATTGTACTGATTATCACGTGCAGGCAGCCATCAGGAAGGGAGCAACAAAGGATGAGATACTTGAGGCCATACTTATTGCAGGCCTTACGTCCCAGTCAACCGTTCTTGCTGATGCATACCGGACCTATGCGGAGAGTATCGAGGAGTGTGCTGCCTGTGCGATGAAGATTCCCGGAGAGGATCAGTGATCCTCCGGGCGACGACTGCCGGTTGACATTCTCCCGATACCCTTCCCTTTCTTTCCGGTCTTTTTCTCTCCTGATGCCTGCTCTCTCTGCTGTCTTCTTCTACCAATAAGACACTCCGGTCCGCTCCCGATGAGATCCTCCCGTCCTGCCTGCCTGAGCCCCTCCCTGACCAGATCATATCCGGCAGGGTCACGCCATGAGAGCAGTGCCCGCTGAATCCTCTTTTCTTCAGCCTTTGGTATATGGATCTGTTTTCTGGTCCTGGGATCGAGACCTGTCGCATACATACAGGTCGAGGTTGTCATGGGTGTAGGTGTGAAGTCCTGTACCTGTTCGGTGTAGAGACGATGGTCTCTGAGGTACTCGGCAAGTGTGATCATATCCTGGATTGTGCATCCCGGGTGGCCTGACATCAGGTATGGGATGATATACTGCCGTGGATTTTTCCCCTTCTGTGCTTCTTCAAACCGCTTTCTGAACGAGTCAAACACATGAGGACCTGGCTTATTCATCAGGTCTGTCACACTCTGACTGATGTGTTCTGGGGCAACCTTCAGTTGTCCTGAAACATGGG
The DNA here is from genome assembly GCF_963668475.1 of uncultured Methanospirillum sp. Taxonomy (GTDB): domain Archaea; phylum Halobacteriota; class Methanomicrobia; order Methanomicrobiales; family Methanospirillaceae; genus Methanospirillum. The sequence continues at coordinate 1,788,030 of NZ_OY764544.1, read as the reverse complement.
TGCAGATCTGTTGCATGGTACCGGGTTCGTCAGGAATCAGGTCATATCTGAGGCCGGAGCCGATGAAGACGTGTTTGACGCCTGGCACATCGAGGGCGTCCATGAGAAGGGAGAGGTACCTTGAGATTCCTGATCTCCGGCTCTTGCAGGAGGTGCACTCTCTCTCAGAACACGCCCCCTGTAAGTCCCAGCGTTCGCACCAGTCATCGTACATGTTTGCACTTGGCCCTCCGATGTCGGATATGGTGCCTCTGAACTCTTTCATCCTGACGATCCTCTCAATCTCCCTGATGACAGAATCATGACTTCTGCTCTGGATGATCTTTCCCTGGTGCATGGCGAGGGCACAGAATGAACAGTTGCCAAAGCAGCCCCGGTGAGAGGTTACCGAGAACCTGATGGATTCGAGTGCAGGGATCGGTTCCTGGTATGAAGGATGAGCCTTTCGTTTGTACGGAAGACCGTAGATCTGATCAAGCCTCTCTGTAGAGAGTGGCAATGCAGGAGGGTTCTGGATGATAATAGTCTTCGGGTGCCGCTGAAGGACCATTTTGCCCTGGAATGGGTTCTGTTCATCAGATACCCGGATGTGACTCTGTGCGTACAGGAGGGGATCGTTGCTCACCTCCGTGAAGGAAGGGATCTCAAGAATCTCCCAGTTCATCTCTTCCCTCTGTTCTGCCCACTTCTTTGGGGCTATCTTCCAGCAGGTGCCTGGAATGTCGTGGGTATCATGTATGCTTTTGCCGGATGCAGCATCTTTGGCAAGGCGTATGAGTTGCTGTTCGCCCATCCCGAAGACCAGAATGTCAGCAGGAGCATCAGCGAGGAGAGACTGGCGTATCCGGTCAGACCAGTAGTCATAGTGGGCAAATCTTCTCAGTGACGCCTCCACCCCACCGATTACAATGGGCGAGTCAGGATAGATCCTGTGGATGAGATCGGTATATACAAGGGTGGCCCGGTCTGGCCGGAGCAGGCATCCACCTGGCGAGAATGCATCCTCATGCCGCCGTTTTCGTGCCGGTGTGTAATGGGCCACCATCGAGTCCATGGATCCGGCAGATACCGAGAAGAAGAGATTCGGCTGTCCGAAGACCGTGAATGAATCATCACTTTTGATATCAGGCTGGGGGATCACTCCTACGGTGTACCCGGCATCCCAGAGTGATCTGCCAAGAAGGGCTGTGGCAGATGCAGGATGATCGAGGTATGCATCACCCGAAATAAGAATGATATCAGGGCGATCCACCCCGATCTTCTCAAGTTCCTCCAGCGAGATCGGAAGGTATTCCGGTTGGGGGTGATGCTTTATATCCTGCTCTTTTCTCATGACCGGAACCACTGGCCAGGATTATGCAAGCTCAAGGGTCCCGACAATTCTGAGTTTTTCTCCCTCCAGGTAATGCAGGACTACCACTGATCCCGGTCTGAAGATGAGTTCCTTCTCAAAGGCGAGGGTTAGCTCTGCTGACCGCCAGTCTCCTCCGGTAGTAAATTTCTGAACCCTGCAGGGGAGGAACTGCATCCAATGGCCTGCGTAAAGGACCATCTGTTCTTTGAGGGGTTCAGGCCAGTATGGGATGATGGTCACTTTCCCTGTCACCTCGCATTTGCTCTGGATATCCTGTGATGCCGTCAGCACATATCCTCTGTCCAGGTCATCTGCCTCAATTCCTTTGAGAGCAAGTCCTACCCTGTCTCCGGTATGGGCCTCATTCACATCATCATCGTGCTTCTGAATCGAGCGGATCTGTGCTGTCTTGCCAAGGGGGTGAATGGTGACCTGATCATGCTTGTGGACGGTCCCATCCTGGACACACCCGAGGATCACGGTTCCAATCCCCTTTACATTGAAGTGGTGATCGATGGGGATTATTCCCGGTGAGTCTGCTTTTGCCGCCGGTAAAGCATCTGCATCTGCAAGAAGTGCTTCACGGAGGGCGTTGAAATCATCGGGAATCACCTTGTACTGCTCAAGCACTGTCCCCTTTATGAGCGGTGAGATCTGTGCCACATCCAGATAGTTCCTGAGAATGAGATATCCCCGTGAGAGCCGGGCACAGTTCAACTCAAGAATGCACTCCCCGAGTTGTGCGGTGACTTTGTCGATGACTACAACCGCCATATCAGCAAGTGAAACTGCATAGAAGAGTGAGGAGAGTTTTTCAGGATACCGTGACGGCTCTATCAGCGTGAGTGTTGACTCTCCTTTCCTGAGATTATAGAATGTGATATCGGTAGAGGTTCCTTTCTTTCCGATCTCTTTTCCGATATCTTCGGGTCCGATTATTACGATATTTAAATTTGACATGATTAATTAAGGGTTTTGCAGGAATTTGATAGGTTCGTTAAAATCGCAGGTCTGATATCAATACTGTTAATAATTCTGCTGAAAAATGGTTAGTAACATGAAGGTACTCATCGTGATACCCCCTGAAAAGTTCAGGGACGAAGAACTGCTCCAACCGGTACAGGTGTTTCAGGAAGCCGGTATTAAATTTGACCTGGCTTCAACCCATGTAGGGGTTGTGATGGGAGTTCTGGGCAAAAAAGCAAAGGTAAACCGGACATTTGAAGATATTCTTCTGAAAGGTTCCGATGAGTACTACGCCATGATGATCGTTGGTGGGCCGGGTACAATGGTTCACCTCTGGAATAACACCCATCTGCACGAACTTGCGCGGATCTTTAATGCCAAGGGAAAAGTAATTGCCGGTATTGACAATGGGCCTATTGTTATTGCCAAGGCAGGTCTCCTCAAAAAGAAAGAGGCTACAGTTGCTCCGGGTCCGACTGTCCGTGAGATGATGATCGATGATGCGATCATCGTGAATAAACCGATAGTATACAAAGACAGGATCGTTACTGCAAACGGCCATGAGGCTTCGGTTGAGTTTGCAAAACTGATCGTACAGTACCATGACGGAAATCCGGAGTTTGTTGCTACGCAGAGTAAAGCCGGATTCTCGTTTTGATTCTGATTGGTATCTTCATCTTTTTTATCCCCATTTGCAATATTAATGGCTATATATACCTGATAACCCGTTCAAAGATATCTTCATCTTTTCTGCTGTCCAACCCCGGTGTATGTCATGTGTTCGGGAACTTCTCTCTCAAAATTCTCTTCACCTCTGGGCAACCCTCGGACTCATCTGTGCAATCAGTCTGATTGCAGGTACTGCCGGGGCTAGTGCAGATAAGACTCAGACAAACCTGACAATCGGGCTCTCTCCGGCAGATCCTGCAGCGAACCAGTCATTTCATGTATTTGGTATACTCACGTCGTCAGACGGGAAAACCCTCGGAAACAAACATATTACCCTTGAATCATCCCAGAAGAGTTCTACAGATTCGGACAGTTATGAGGTTTTGGCAACCAAAGATACCGATACCGAAGGTAAGTATGACTTCTTCCGGCCCGTAGATACCCCTCCTGAGTTCCTGCGTGTAAAATTTTTGGGAAATGATAATTTTGCACCTGTTACCAGTGTGGCCATAAGTGCCAGGGGAGCAGGAACAGATCACCCGCAGGTCAGTACCGGGAAAACGGGTACTGTTATGATCTACTCAACCCCACAGGGAGCAGATGTCTATATTGATGATGTTCTGCGTGGTGTCTCCCCTTATCACGCGGGTGGGCTTACAGAAGGTACCCATTATGTAACCCTGGTTAAGAAAGGATATCTCAACGAAACCCAGGATATATACATAACCACGAAATATGACGCCTCCCTTGAAATAACACTTAAGCAATAACATAATCTTCCGGATTGAATCCTCTTTTTTCTTCAACACCAGAAACAAGAACCCTGAAAAGATATCTTCATGCCTGCAGAAACCCAACTTCAGACACTCATGTCTCTCTTCGATTCAAAATATCTCCGTGCTTTAATCAGATATTCAGTTCTAATCTGCCTTATCTTTGTCATCGGATCTGGTGGCGCCACTGCAGGGCTGACCCAGGAGAAGATACCTACTTCCCTGACCATCAGTGCGCTTCCGGTTGATCCGACGATAAATCAGTCATTTCACATATCTGGGATCCTGACATCTGCCGGAGGGGAGCCTCTTGGAAACAAACGTATACTCCTCGACTCTTCAGAAAAAACAAGCCAGGACAACGACAGTTTCTCAACGATAGATATGGTTGTGACCGATAGGAATGGCAGGTATGAGTTTATGAGACCCAGGGGGTCTTCACCTGAATATCTCAAAGCCAGGTTCATAGGAACTGATGATTATGCCCTTTCCACAAGTCAGGTTCTCGGTGTCAGGGGTATCGGCACTGATCATCCCCAGATCCGGGAAGGTGGAACCGGCGGTATCATGCTCTCGACAAACCCGGAGGGTGCCGAGATTTATATAAATAATAATCTCCGGGGAGTGACTCCGAATAAAGTTGCAGGGCTTAAGGAGGGCTCCTATATCGTAAACCTGACCAAGGATGGGTATCAGAATGAGACAATGGAGGCGTATGTCACTGCTGATCGTGATGTCTCCTTTCATATCACCCTGAGTCAAGGTTCAGGCATACGGACAGGAGGGTCTGCTTTCTCTGATCTTATGCCCGGGCTTTCCCAGTCTTCACATCTGGCATACACCAAAACCGGTAATAACACCACATCAGGCCCTGATGTTGCAGTCGATGTTGCCCGTGGTGTTATGAGAATATCAGGAAATGAGGTCCCGGGTTCGTCGTACACTCATCTGAACAACACAACTGAAACCTCTCCAAAAACAAACACCTACAATAATCTCAAAGTGTCTACAATTTCCACAACCAATACCCTGGGTGACGGGTATGATGTCATGATCATCATGACTGATCACTGATCTCCTTCCTGATTCCCTTCTTTTTCCTGGTAAAACCTGCCGATAAGGTAAGGCTTTTCAACCAGTCATCCAACTTTTAAGGTGATCTGAGACATACGACAATGTCTGTTGTTTGTGATGGAGGGTAACTCGTGCAGGTATCGATGAAACTTGAGCTCCGTGATTCTCCCGGGCAACTTGTTGCTGCCCTCATGCCGATCTCTGATATGGGCGGTAATATTAAAACTGTCATCCATGAGCATGAACATACTCCCGGCCAGGGTGTTCTGAGTGTAGAGGTGGTGATAGAGATTCCGCCCGAACTCCTTGACGGATTGATTGCTCGGCTGCGTGAACGGGGGATTAATGTCCTCCGGCTCGGCGAGGAGCGGATGAGTTACCGACAGAGCGTTATCCTGATCGGACATCTTGTGCATACCGATCTGGGTGATACTATCGATCGCATCGATAAGACCGGGTTTGCCGAAGTGACCTATATGAGCCTTGCAATGCCGGCGATCAATGAACGAACATCTGCACAGTTTATTATCAAGTCCCTGACCCGTGAGCATATGCAACAGGCTCTTCTGATACTCAGGCAGGTTGCAAAGCAGAAGGAGTTCCTTCTGATCGAGCCTCTGGAGTTCTGAAATGGCAGTTCGTCTAGCATTACTTGGTATGGGTGCAGTTGGCCGTGGGATCATCCAGACAGTCGCAGAAAAAGATCTGGGACTTGTTATCACAGCAGTGGCAGATTCGCGGTCCGGTTGCATCGATCCTGATGGCCTTGACCTCAAAGAACTCCTCGATCGGAAAGAGAAGGCCGGGATCTGTGGGGATGTGAACATCAGTGCAGAGACGATAGTCAGGACTGCACCGTATGATATCCTTGTCGAGATGACCCCCACCGATGCTAGGAATGGAGAGCCTGCGACATCATATATCAGGGAAGCACTGACAAGGGGGTGCCATGTGGTCACTTCAAATAAAGGTCCGGTCGCTCTTCACTACCACGATCTCTCCTCTCTCGCGAAAGAGAACAATGTTCAGTTCAGGTTTGAAGCGACGGTAGCCGGGGCAATCCCAATTCTTCAGACTCTTATGAATAACCTTGGGGGGAACGATATCCTTTCCCTTTACGGAGTTCTGAATGGGACCTGCAACTACATCCTCACCAGGATGGCTGAAGAAGGACTTACCTATAAACAGGCCCTTGATGAGGCACGAACCCTCGGATATGCAGAGGCCGATCCAACCTATGATGTAAAGGGCATCGATGCCGCGATAAAACTGGTCATCCTTGCAAATACCGTATGGAAGAAGAATATATGCCTGGACGATGTGGACGTGACCGGGATCGATCTTCTGACTGAAGAGGCACTACGGCTTGCTGAGCAGCAGGATGCAACCATCAGACTGATCGGCGAGATTATACCCGGACAAAATATCTATCGGCTCTGTCCCCGGATTGTACCGAGAGATCATCCTCTGGTCGTACAGGGCTCACTCAATGCCATCATTGTCAGAACAGATCTTGCAGGTGATCTTCTCTTTGTGGGAAAGGGTGCAGGGTCAAAAGAGACTGCCAGTGCTGTTATTGGTGATATTCTCTCAATAAGGGATATGGATGCAGGGGGTAATTGAGCGAAGGCGTGCGTATCTCCAGCTCATGCGCAGGCTGACCCTTGAAAAAGGGTTCTTTACTGTACAGGAGATTCAGCAGGAGGCTGGTGTTCCACGAAGTACCGTTCAGGACTGGATCCTACGTCTGAGTGAAGAAGGGTGTGTGGTCGTTCTTCATCCTCCCAGAGGGAGAACGCCTGCCCAGTATGCAGCAACAAGTGCTCTTCCGAGAAGTGCGTGCAAGCGGATCTTCACATCAATCGATGGCGATCTCGTTGAGATTGTACATGAGTGTATGAGTAGTGCATGTGCCGGCTTCTGCGGCTATCATCATCAGCTTGGCGGGGGAAAGCAGATGACTGTTGTCAGGGATGGAACCCTGCTCCGCGAGTTTATCCACCTCGGGGAATGTGAAGCAGTTGTCGGGCTCTATCCTCATTCTGCAGTTGCAGTAACCGGGGTGTACCTAAAGAATGATCAGGTTCTTCAGCGAATTCGATCTGTAGGTGGCCCGGCATTTTCACTCTCCGGGATGATGGGACTTGCCAGGGGTGTGCTTGATGTGGAGATACTCAAAGATGGTCCCTGCACTGAAGGAATTATTCGTACAAAGGCACTCTCACACCTGACCATCGGGATCGACAACACAGACTCAGAAAGTGGGGGCGCAACATTTGCACTGGCAATCGCTCTACTTCAGCATCTTGCCGGGTTTTCCGGTGTTTTCCCTATTACTCATCACGTGATGATGCTCTATCCTGGCGTTTACGAGAAGACCGCCGGGAACTCATGCAGCGCAATCGAACTTGCAGTTGAGCCTGGTATAGTCGAACAGATCATCTCTGAAACTGTCAGGTTTGTTAGTGATGAAAGTGTGTCTCCGTCATGGGGTGTTGCAGTTCGTTCCGGCCTTCGGATTTCTGACGATCTGAAGTCATTCGGTCTTACTGCCCGCCGTGAAATCGTATCCTGCAAGACTGCCCGAAGTATAGCTGAATCATCCTCGGTCATCCTCTCTGGTGGTGATGGTGTGATCGGCGCTCTTGCGGCAGTGGCACTGGTGGGGCTTCCTGCTCACCTGCTTCTTGATCCCGGTAGAGATCTCGGCGGTCTGCCTTTTTCATCAGATAAAAATTTTGATGAGTGATTATTTGAAATGAATAAAACTCCTCATGAGGGAATACTATTTGACCAAATCTGTGCTATAGCTGAGTATGGACAGATCTCAGATCATTCCCCGCAGACACAGATATCTCACCGTTGTCTGCGTCGTTCTTCTCGCCCTTGCCCTGCTGGCCGCCGGGTGCACCAGCAAGGATGAAAAATCACCGGCATCGACATCACAGCCATCCCAGGCCGCTCAGTCAGCAGCCCCCGCAGACGGGGTTCAGAATGGTGACATGGTTGAAATAAACTACACCGGAACCCTGGCAAACGGCTCAGTATTTGACAGCTCAAAAGACCGTGGTCCGTTCCAGTTCGTTGTTGGAACCGGTACTGCAATTACCGGGTTCGATAATCAGATTCGTGGCATGAAGGTCGGTCAAGACAAGAAGTTCACCCTGAGCCCTGAAGAGGCATATGGCCAGTATGACCCGTCCCTGATCAAATCAATGCCAATTGACTTTGTCCCAAAGGGTGAGAATGTAACCATCGGTGACACCGTGACGCTGTTTAACGGTCAGGCATATTTCCCTGCAAAGATCATCGAGATGAACACCACAAATGTGACATTTGATCTGAACAGCCAGCTTGCAGGCCAGAGCCTTACATTTGAGGTTACCCTTGTCAACGTCACTCCTGCAAAAGAGGTACAGGAGTTGATGAAGCAACTGCAGGAGGAGCAGAATCAGACTGTTCAGGTTCCTGTTGATACAACCGGCCAGAGTCAGTCCTCTTCTTCTCAAGAGGCAACAACCCAGAAGAAGACTCTCTAATTCTTTTTTGTATCTGTTTAATTCCGAAACGTAAGCTGATTTGTTATCTTATCTAAGCATCGGACCTTAAAGTAAAAGAGGGGTCTGTGGTTCTTTAAGGCTATCTGGTTTAACAGTCTCTGATCTGTACCCGGTGATTCAGGAGTACATTGTTGTTGATCTTGTTCTTCTCGTAGATATCATTGGATGGATCTGCGATTGCCCCGATGGAATACATTTTCATGGGCGTCCCGACGGGAATTTTGAGGGTATCGGTAAGGTCCTGTTTCTCATGAGGGTTAAGGTTCTCGACCATATGATACCCGAGTTCCTCATCCGATCCTGTGATTACCTGGTCATCTGACAGGTAGTAATGAACTGAAAAGTATCTTGCCTCCAGATCCCCGGTGTTCTCTATCATACATGTTATTGGAAGACCTGATGTGCTACAGATGCTGTCTGTTGCATTCAGATTACTAAGAACCAGATCTGCATAACCAGTACCGTTCTGTCCACCTGTTTTGATGTCAAGAACTGGTGATTGTGAAGGTGTTGGGTTTTGTTCCCTGGTTGGAGTGATATTTTGCTGCCTTACAATAGGATCTGCTGCAGAAACTGTGCTGTTTTCTGATGAATTTATCACCTGCTCGTCCTGAACCTGGGTTGATTCAGGGGTTTGTTCTGGTGAAGACTGGGCAGTGGCAGTATGAGAAATTGCAATGGGATAATAATCGATATTATTTCCATTGATTGTATACGGGGTATCGACGATACCATCGTGGTTCAGATCAGGGGTAAGCATGGAAAATCCGCTTCCGTTGATATCCAGCCAGACATTTCCTCCCCTTACACTTCCTCCGGCAATGTTGGTCCCTGCCTGCGTTTCACTACTCCAGAAGTTACGCTGGTCATCGTTAGCTGCAGCATTGAACTGGTTTTTCAGGTAGTTGTTGGTGATTTTATTACCCACAGACTGGAATGCACCAATACCCATCACGTTATCCACGATCGTGTTATCAGAAATGGTTGTGGTACGTGATTGATCCAGGCGTATACCGATATTTTTACAGTTTTTAAATGTGCAGTTTACAATGGATCCACCTTCGACGCGGTATAACCAGACCCCGAAATCTACCCCGTCAAAGACACAGTTCTTAATATTGATATTCTTGATTGCATTTCCTCCATCTGCATATATTGCAGAAGTGAACCCTGTAGGCAGCCCCTGTATCGTATGGCCACCTCCGTCGATAGTAACATCAGAACAGGTAATTTTTATGATTGTGTTCCTGTCACCTCCCTGAATATCTCTCATCAACAGATATGATCCCGGTGTCTCGATTGAATTTGGGGAGTAGACCGGTACAGATCCACCCGATCCTGCGAATGCTCCGATCTTGACAATATGATCGCTGATATATTGAACAAATGAATTGCCTTCTTCCTTTCCATCTGAATCAATTCTGATCATAATCTTGTAGTTTGCGGGTTTGAGGCTCTTGGGTATCATATAATTATTTTTGAATGCCTTCAGTTCCCCCGGATTTAAATCAACATTCCTGAAGTCACTCCCGAGCTGGGCACTGATCGTATCTTCTCTTCCTTCTCGCACAAGAAATATTTTGATACGCAGTCCAGACAGGACATTGATCCCGGTGTTAACCACAGATGTGATGACTGTTATCCGCTCGTCAGGGATCTGCCCGATTGGCACCTCACCTATCTGACTCACATCCATTATTGCAGAAACATCAACGATCTTTACCCCTGGTGAAGTATCTGATGTTGTGTTCGTATTCGGTGGTATGACCCCTGATACCGCCGGAAAAGAAAAAATCCCGATTATTAAAATCAAAAGAATGATCCGCGATATTCTATAATCCGATGCTATCAGGGGATTTCCCCATCTCCCCCTTTCCAAATCCATATCTTAACCCCCATCCAGAAAGGATACCTTCCAGAATATATCCTCTCTGATATTATATTATGTATCAATAAAAAAGTATAGCTATTGATCATGTTTTTATTCTATGGATAACTTTACGAGTGGGATGAAGGGAAGATAGAAACCCACTGGTAGTTTTTTACAATAGGATATATGCGTAGGAAATGAGTGTGGGAGGAGGGATTCGAACCCCCGAACGCCTGCGCGATAGGACCCTAAATCCTACTCCTTTGACCTGGCTCGGATACTCCCACCTAATAATGAGATAAGAGAATAAACTGGAAATATCAGGCAGCTTCCGGAGTGCTTCCCCCGTCGAGAACCTGTCTGACCTGTGCCTGAAGTTTTTCAAACTTCTCCTGAAGTGCTTTTTCCTGTCTTTCGATTGATTTTATTCTGATCTCGAATGTCTCAACCTTTTCATTTAATTTTTCAAGCACCTGATCGCGCGGTTTTTCTATAACAACAGTTCCCACAGTCATGTAAACCGCTGCACCATCGGGAGCGTCACCGAGCTCTTCTACTGCTCTTCTCGCTTCCTGGGCAGCGAGTTCATATTGGTTTTTCTGACCCGCGACAGTCTGTAACTGCTGCTGCAGCTGCTGCAGCATATTTATCTGGTTCTGCACTTTTGGTGGAATACTGTTCATAGTGAAGTTCCCTCTGATGTTATACCTACTTTGATTTGAGTGCTGTCAATCATCTCGGCTGCAACCTGTATCAATCTGAGCCATGAGTTTACTGATGCACGAAGTGCGGGAAGGTCTGCAGCGTGGATTGATATCTCAAGGCATTCATCAGATATCATCCGGCACACACCCTGTGATCTCATTCCGGTTTTTTCATCCTCTTCTTCAGGAGCAACAGCCTCACAGATAATTGATGCTGAGATCGTTTCTATCCTGAATTGTGCAACGTGCATGAGTATTTTATTCTGCTTTTCCAAGTTTCAAAATACTCTGCCGGCGCTGTGGTCCATCTGCTATGAGGAGTGAAGTATCGCTTTCCTGCATTAATACCGGGTACATCCGGCTCAGTTGCTGATAAATATCCCTGTCTGATGTGACAACGCCTCTGGTCAGAACTCCTTCGCGGGTTCTGCATTCATATGAAACGATCTTCCGCTGAAGTTCAGGAGAGCCGTTATGATACCAGCGAAGCATAAGACCTCTCTCGTCCTGTGAAATGATGAAAAAAGATGAGTCATCCTCAATGAGCTCACGCATTCCCCGTTTACCCCTGGCAACATACCTGGCACCTAAGGCAAACGCGATATCTTTTGCCACACCTCTGCTTTCAGTGGTTGAACGGCGTGATGTGGTTACAAGAGTCATCGGGCTTTCAGTTCTTTGATCGCTGCTCCTCGTTCCTTGAAGAGGATCCGGTGTCCGCAGAAAGGACAGCGGACATTAATATCGATCTCGACCTTCTGTTTACACCGGGCGCACTTATATGAGCCTGGCATGGGGGGATTATCCCTCCTTTACCGTGCGTTCAATTGCGCGAAGTGCGATCTTCAGGTTTGGAGTAACCGGAACATATGCGCCTCCGGCATATTTGAACTGGCACTTCTTACATTCCCAGATTCCGGTTCCGACTCTTTTTACAGTAATATTGTCGCACCGTGGGCATGTGTGAGCAGCTTTTGAAATAACTTCAATTTCTCGAACGCGTTTGCGGATAAATCTTCCATATCGTGGGCCAAAGCGACCAGTTGATCCGGAAACCCTTCCTTTGGCCTTTGTCTTGACACTACCCATATAAGATACCTCTATCGAATGTCCTTTCTAATCTGTTCTAGTTCCACTTATAGTTACTTGACAAGTTTCGTTTCTGCTTCTCCGCGGCTGATCTTGTTGATCAGATCATAGAATTCGTTCTGAATTCCTGCGGGGATGGTTACAACACAGATCCATGAGCCGTCTTTCTGCCACTCCTGCTGATCGATGGTGGCAGCAGACTGGATCTCGCCATAGGCCCGGGGTGCATAATCGGCAGGGATATGGACTGCTACCTTGATCTCCTCAAATTTAATTGGAATGAGAGGCCGAAGCAGTTTCATCGTATCCTTCACGAGTTCTTCCAGACTGCGGAAAGGATCGATATTCACTTTTGCCTCTTCCATGGCCATCTCAATTCTCTGGGGTGGATGCGGGTGACCTGTCTGTGGGTTGATAGCGTTTCGTGCAATGAAGAATACGACCTGCTTACGCTTCTCTACAATCATTGCCCGTCGCTGTTCTGCGGTAAGATGAATCTCTCCTTTCAGGATGATCTTTGTTGCAATCTCCTGGAAAGAGGTGGTCCCGAATACTTTCTTCAGACCTTCATCTGATGCTTTTTCTGCCTGTGATGCGTTCTCAAAGATGTAGAGGGCAGCAACTGCATCCTCAATATCGATCGATTCGCCATGGCGGATTTTTGCGGCAATATCCGGATCTACCAGAATTTCAAACCGTTCACCATGACTCTCGATTCTGGCAACCACTGCATGATCTAGTGGTATCATCTTTCATCTCCTCACATCACCGCGTTACGCGGGCTGATCGATGTATGTTGCGACCTCTTCCCTGGTCATCTTTCTGAAGATGCCTTCACTTCGGGAGATCACTCCGATCTCAACCGTTGAGACATCAAATTTCCCTTCAGTAGCCTCGTGAAGTGCTTTCAGTCCGAGTTTAATGGCATCATCGAGAGAGCATTCATGGGTATACTCTTCTTCAAAGAGTTTCATTACAGCCGGCCTTCCGGTTCCTATCCCTGTTGCTTTGTACTCAAGGAGTGTGCCACTGGGATCGGTTTCGAAAAGTCTGAACTGACCATCAGAGATTCCCGTTATCAGGAGAGCTGTTCCATACGGTCTGGCTCCTCCAAACTGGGTGTAGGTCTGCATGTGATCCCCGAGTTTCTTTGAGAGAGTCTCCACATCAATGGGCTCGTCGTATGAGATCCGGTTAATCTGTGCCTCGACCCGTGCCCTGTCAACCAAAGCACGCGCATCACCGACCAGACCAGATGAGGCCACTCCGATATGTTCGTCAATTCTGAAGATCTTCTCAATAGAATTTGCTTCAAGGAGACGGGAGTTGATTCGCTTGTCTACTATCAGAACCACTCCGTCCTGACATTTTATTCCTACGGCAGTGGTCCCCCTTTTAACCGCTTCACGGGCATACTCTACCTGATATAGGCGCCCGTCAGGACTGAAGACGGTTATCGCACGATCATATGCAGCTTGGTTATTATTCATCATAGTGCAGGTCCTCGATATCCTCTTCTGTTATATAGAGGGGTATATTAGGATTAATGCCCTTCTCCTTCAGATCGATCCTGTTGTCTGTTCGAATTTCAGCAGAGAACCATTCGCCGTTAATTTTCACTTTGCCAGGGCGGGATGAGAAATTTCTCTTGTGAATCTCTTCTCTGATCGTCCTGATTGTTCCCGATGTCTTCACCGGATGTACTGCTGCCGCTGATCCTTTTACTGTTGTAATGGTGGCAAGTGCAGCCTCTACTTTCTGTTCATACCCTCTTCTGAATCTGATAATGGTGTATGGGATTTTGTACTCCATTACTGCTACCCAGGCACATGATGCGTGAATCTCACCAAAAAGTGAACAAAATGTGTCAGAAATTGCCAGGTAGATATCTTTAGCATCAATCTGTTCTGCAGATACAACTCTGGCGAGGATATATCGATAATTCTCCCGCATTGAGGGTCTGAGCCTCATTCGGATATCTCCTGTACTGCTTTATGGGTTTCAAGAAGGCCAGGCACTGATGCAAAGGATCTGGCGATGAGATCCTTGTCCATTCCAACCTCTGTGAGAAGTGCCGTAACTGCCCGGCTGTTTCTTATTTCAAAGAGTGTCTGTGCACCGCTGGAGATTGTGACTGGAAATTCATACCTGTTCTGCAGGAGAAGGAGTTCCTCATACGCTCGTATCACTCGTTGTCTTGGGACTCCCCTAAGTTCCCAGAGTGGTCTGACTCTGATGTCAATGGCGATATTCCGTTCAGCCGCTAATTGTCCGCAAAAACGGTCAAAAGCATTTTTCGGGGCACTCTGCAGATCACAAAGGATATGGATTCCTGGAAGGGTTAAAAGAGAACGATTGAGCCCGTTTTCTCCAGCCTGTACCATGCAATACCTGCCTTTTTCGGCAGGATCCTGGATCTCTTTCTGGAGATTTCTGATGTTAGTTCCTCTGATGTACCTGGCAGGAATAATCTGGAAATCATCGAATGGTACCTTCCCATCCCTGATGCCACAGGCAACCATTCCGGTATATCCGATCTCTTTCAGTTCCCTTATGGCACGACTGACTGAGCAGGAACCTGATTGAAATAAAAAAGAACAGCCGTCAATACGCTGCATTCCAAAAAAAATTATTTGGCCCGGTTGGCATTGGACCTTACACTTGGGCGGCACTTTTCGGTACCGATTCCACGCTTGCCCATACCACGGCCTTTCATACCTGCACTGGTCTTTCCACGCTCAGCACGACCGCGGTGTCCGGTCTGACTGATCCAGCTGAGATTGGAGTCATTGATAACCGACGGGTGGTGTGGGTCTACTAAAATAACTTCATACCACTTCTGCTTACCGTCTTCACCAACCCAGTATGAGTTCAGTGCTTCCATGTTCGGGTATTTTCTGCTTGCACGCTCTTCTGCGATCCGCTGAATACTCTTACCCATGGTGCGCTTGTTGATGCCCATCCGTGCAGTTCTCCGGGCCCGGACATACCGGGATGCCCTTCTTCCACCACGGCGGACTTTTACACGGACGACAACAATTCCTTGTTTTGCCTTGTATCCGAGTGAACGTGCACGGTCAATTCTTGTTGGCCGGAGGACACGTACTACGCTGCCTTCCCGGCGCCATACCTGCATACGTTCCCAGAGGAGTGCACGAACTCCGGACTTTGCCGGAACCTTCCATGCATCCCTGACATATGCATACATCGATTTTGCCATGATCTCTCCAAAGGTTCAGCCTGATATCAGGCCACATTCCTAAACAGGACTAATCCCGTGTTCCTTACTTTATGGGGGGCGCTGCTATTTATTGCCGTACCCTTATGGCTGGTGCCCTTTTCGTTTCTCTTCAACTATGATGTCGCTGATCCGGGTGACCGGATACTGTCCGTTCTCGTCTTTTTCTGCAGATTTCACCATATCCCATATTGTGAGGAGTGCAGTACTGGCTCCGACCAGGGCCTCCATCTCAACACCTGTCTTTCCGCTTGAGATCACCTTTACGCGCGCTGTGATGGATCTCTCATCCTGTTCAAATTCGATATCAATCCCATGCACCGGGATATTATGACACATCGGAATCATCCGGGAGGTATCTTTTACTGCCAGTGTTGCGGCTACCCGTGCGGTTGCCAGGACATTACCCTTAATAGTTGTTCCATCTGCGATCGCCTTCAGTGTCTCCGGGCGAAGGATGATAACTCCTGAAGCGACCGCCTCACGGTTTACTTCGTTTTTTGATGAAACATCAACCATACGGGCGCGATCATCTGTAATATGTGTGAACTCTGTCATGTGTGCCCCAGTATTGTATGTCTGTACAGAATTTGAGGGATGACCGGGAGAAGATCCTGTGCGGTAAGTCCGTACCCCATCTGCTCTGTAATAATTTCTCCTGCGGAACCGGTCACATAGGCTCCGATACATGCTGCATCAAATGCGTGGAGCACTGCAAACAGTGCTCCACACACTCCTGCCAGGATGTCTCCGGTCCCTCCTACTGTCATCGCAGGTGTACCTGTTCGGTTAAATCTGATCTCTTCTCCATCTGATATGACATCGACTTCTCCTTTGAGGAGAACTGTGCCATCAGTTGCTGCATTCCTGACAACATCAGCCCTGGCATGGATCTCTGTACCCGGGTTTTTCCCGGTAATCCTCGCAAACTCTCCTGCATGGGGGGTGTATATCGTCTCTTTTGCAACCGGGAGAGGCAGGCGGAGGGCATCGGCATCAAAAACTGCTTTTCTGCAGTACGGGGCAATTGCACTGACTACCTGGTGTGAATCAGGACCAAGCCCCATACCGCAGACGACCACATCAGCCCTCTCGCACAAACCGGCGAGACTGTCAATATCATCTTCTGATATCTGCTCTCTTTTTGTTGGTACGTGAATAAGATCCGGGAACTGGAGATATGAGGGAGATGCTACGCGGACGATATCTGCTCCTGCCCGAAGGGCTGCCATCCCTGTGAGATATGGTGCTCCCTGGTATGGTCCTCCCCCGATGACAAGAAGTGATCCTCCGATCCCTTTATGCGCGGACGACCTCCGATCAGGTATGAGGAGCAGATCCCCCGGCCCGGTGCAGATCTCTGCGAGAACCGGAATACCAATATCAACAGTTTCTGAACCTTCTGACTTTGCCCGGTGGAATGAACAGATTACGGTTGGTATGATCCCCGGGGTGGGCATGTCTGCAGATATTATTGGCAATTTTGTTTCATTGGCGAGGTATACGCAACTCTTATAGGGTTCTTTTAGGTCCCCTGCCACACCGGTTCCGAGCAGTGCATCAACTATCAGATCTGATTGTGAAAAGAGATGTTCCCTAGTGAGAAGATCGTCTTTGCACCGCATTGGGAAGAGTTTCACTGCGCAATTCTGGAGAACGGACAACTGTGTTCTACAGGCAGGGGACATCTTCGGACTGTCATAATAGAGGATGGTAACCTCGGTCTCTCTCGTGAGAAGACGTGCAGCAACCATGCCATCTCCTCCATTATTTCCTGAGCCACAGAGGATAAGAACAGATGTCGGGTGGTACCGGCGGACAACATCTGCGAGAGCATGCCCGGCACTCTCCATCAATTGCAGATCGCTGACTCCAAGAACCCTTGCGTTTGTATCTATCACCCTCATCCTTTCAGGGGTGATGATCTGCTGATTCAGATATTTCCTGATCTGGTGTGAATCTTCCCAAAATCTCATCATTTGACCTTAAGACCCTCACTTATTATTTTGGGGTATTTGAGCACCTCTGCCTTCAGTAGTAGATGATTCAATTCCTGTTGGTTGTCACCTTACTCTTTCACAGGTACTCATTCTTCTCTGCTCAAGTACCATATCATACATTAAATGAGTCTTGATAAGGATGTGCGGTCTGCTGCTGAAACAATTCTTTCATGTAAATCAGCAACTGTCATCTCTCATATCGATGCTGATGGTATATCCAGCGAGTCCATCCTTTCACAGGCGATTTCGCGTGCAGGAATCCCTGTCAGGAGTGTCTATCTCAGACAACTGGATCCCCTCACCCTTCATGAGATTCCCGGGGATAACTCGCTCAAGATCTTTTCTGACTTTGGTTCAGGTCAGCAGACAATGCTCCAGGAGAAGGGGATTCATCCAGATAATGTTGTCATCATCGATCATCATGTAAGCCAGCCCGCTGATACGGGGTATCTGGAGGTTAACTGCCTCCTGCACGGGCATGAAAAGATGAGTGCCGCCGGAGTCGCCTATCTGGTTGCTCGTGAGATGGATGAGATCAATTGCGATCTTGCAAAACTGGCAGTGGTCGGCAATATCGGCGACATGATGGATCGGGAGAACCTGAAATTATCAGGTCCTGCACGTGAGATCATGGCCGATGGGGTGGGCTATGGTAATGTCGAGGTCTGGGAGCATGATCTTAATATATATGGAATATCTACGAGGCCCCTTCCGAATGCACTTGCATACTCTGATGACATAGACATTCCCGGAGTATCCCACGATCCCGATGGTGCAAGGCGTTTCCTTGAAAGGATAGGTATCAGACCCGTTTCCGCAAACCGGTGGCCGGTATGGGAATCACTCTCATTAGAGGAGAAACAGACTGTTGTCTGTTCTATTATTGATCAGATGATGGCTTTTGGGAAGAGTCTGGATCGGCTGTTTACAGATCATTATCTCTTTCCTGATGAGAATATAACCCAGGCGACTCTCCGGAATGCATCAGAATATGCGACCCTCCTTAACTCATGCGGAAGATGGAAGAGGCCGGAACTCGGAGGAGCAATATGCCGTGGGGATCGGGTGGTGGCATATCGTGAAGCTGAACAGATGCTGAGAAACCACCGGAACAAGATCAGGGAAGTGATGGAATATATCACCGACAACGGAGTCTCTGAGCTTTCTCATCTGCTTTATATCCATGTCGGTGACCGGTTCCCTGATACCATTGTTGGTATTGGTGCGGGGATGTCACTATCGCGTCTTAATCCTGAAAAACCAATTTTAATCATGTGCGAGGACTCTCTTGATCCGTCCAAAACCAAGATCTCGATGCGGACCAAGCCTGAAGTCGTGGATAAAGGGGTTGATCTTCAGAAAGCCCTGTGTGTGGCATGTGAACGGGTTGACGGTTCTTCGGGAGGCGGTCATCGGATTGCTGCAGGGGCATTTATTCCCCGTGAAGCTGAACAAGAGTTTATCGAAGATGTCAACCGAATAATTAAGCAGCAATATGCTCAAAAGAGTTCAGATTCTTGCTGACTATCAGTTCGGAAAGGGTATTGGAGTTCAGTTATTTCCACAAACCAGCCGCTTTATCACCTCCAGAAGGGGTGGTGTCCGGCAGGTTATGCTTGATGGCCGCCGGCTTGCCACTCTTCGTGCTCATGACGGGCGGCTTACTTTAGGTCTTTTAGGGGCTGAACGGCTTGCACAGGTTCTGGATTCTTCCCGGAACCGGGTGATAGTCCGCGATGACGTCTGCCCGTACATTGCTATTGGGAAGAGCGTTTTTGCAAAACATGTGACTCAAGCATCTTCTGATATCCAGGCCGGAGATGAGGTTCTTGTGCTCTCTGGTGACGGGACTCTCCAGGCCGTTGGGGATGCAATGATATCAGGGGACGAGATGGTTCTGTCAGATTGTGGTGTAGCAGTATCTGTGCGAAAAGGAAAAGATCAGGAGGATAAGGAATGATACCAGGAATGAACCCCAGAAAGATGAAACAGGTAATGAAACAGCTCGGTATGGATGTCCGCCCGGTTGAGGATGTCCAGGAGATTGTGGTCACAACCCCTAAAGGGCGATATGTTTTTGATCAGGCTGAAGTTGCCATAATGAAAATGCAGGGTGTTACCACCTGGCAGATAACGGGAGAGCCCCGGTTTGAAGATGCAGTGCTGGAAATTCCTGATGATGATGTATCGCTGGTTGCCGAGCAGGCAAATGTCCCGATGGATACTGCCAGGGCAGCCCTTGAAGCATCGAAGGGTGACATTGCTGATGCTATTTTGAAGTTAGCCGGAAATAGTGAATGATCGGGTTATCTGATCGGGTTATCATCTCCTGCAATGGGAAGTCCTGGTTTGTGCGAGCGTCAGATGGGAAACTTGGGACTGATCTCGGTCTTGTAGATCTGGGGCAACTTGTGGGAAAGGAGCCGGGGGATGTCATCCACACACATTCGGGAAAAGAGTTCCTGATCCGGCTTCCCCGTTCTACAGACTTTTTTGAGTATGCAAAAAGAAGTACGGCTCCCATGCTGCCTCGTGATATCGGTCTTGTGATCGGTCTGACCGGTATGAACAAGCATGATCGTGTTCTGGATGCCGGCACTGGGAGTGGTATTTCCGCAATCTTCTTTGCTGGAGTGGCGGCCCATGTTACATCATATGAACGAAGGGTAGAATCAGCCGAACAGGCCCGGATGACCATCAGTGAAGCAGGGATACAGAACCTTGAGATAATCAACGGGGATATTCTGAAAGAGGCACGGATGTATGATGTGGTTCATCTGGATCTCGGGCTCACTCATGATCATATAATTCATGCCCATTCTGTCCTCAAACCGGGTGGATACCTTGCGTGTTACACTCCATTTTTTGAACAGATGGCCCTGGCATATGATGGTTCGAAAGGCATGTTTGGTGAGTGTGCTTCGTACGAATGCATTATGCGTGATATGGACCGTGGTGAACGAGGCACAAGGCCTTCAACCCGTGTCTGCCACAGTGGGTACATCACGATTATGCGGAAGTGATCCTCTGTACCTCTTTTATTTTTCAATTTGAGTTTTGAATGTGCCTCTTTTTGGTAAATCATAAAACTCAGAAAATATATAACTCGTTACTGACAACGTGTCTACGTTGATGCTGAGAGTATCAGCATGAAATGTAGGAGGAAATAAATGAAGTTCGTATTTGCAGCAATTGTTGCACTGGTTGCCCTTGTGGCAGTTACCGGGTTTGCAGCAGCAGACCGTCTGCCCAACGCAACCCCAGAGAACCAGGTATTCTCTATTGACACCGTCATCGATGCAACTGGTGCAGTCGACGACAAGACCACCATGTCCTGGGTCATTGCAGGTCCAGGTGCAATTCCAACCGGAATCCTGAAGTCAGGCCAGGTAATCGCTGACGTCACCTTTAAGGATGCAATCCTCACCAACGGTGGAAAGCTCGCTGAGAACAAGAACTTTGATTTCAGCTCCAAGAACATGGGAAGCGGCCTCTACAACATTGAGCAGCAGAAGGTCCTGACCTACGCCAGCACCGAAGGTGCACACCTCGTTGGCGAAGAAGAGTACACCCTCTCAGTTGCAGGTAACTATGCAAATGCAGCAGACAACATCCGCTGTGTCTTCTCAACTAACCATGGCGCAGTGCTTCCAGCATTCTGCAACATCGTCTCTGCAAAGAGCAGCCTTGTTAACGTAAACAGCGCACAGGTTTCAACTAAGGGTCAGATCCGTGCAGTCGCCGAGACCGGTGATGTGCCAGCAGGCCTGAACTACCAGATCGCTGTTACACCTGATGCAAACTCCGGCAGCGGCTTTGCAGAGGGTACCGTCTCAACCGTCTTCGCAGGCTCCATCATGGAAGCCCGTGACGGTGGCGACGCCAACTATGCACTGAGCTCAGGCGCAACCTGGAACAAGACCTCTGCAACCAACACCTGGAAAGATTCTACCACAGTGACCGGTGGAATCAAGACCATGCAGAAGGCCTTCACCTACCAGTCCGGATTCAGAGTATAACTCTGATACCCAATAATTTCCCTTTAGGGACTTCTTTTTTTAGTGTTTCGTTGTAAATTCAAATTGTGTTTTGTTTTGGCTTTTTTTCGCAAATGGATTTTTATTTGTGATTTTTTCTGAACAATTCCTTTAAGAAACTACTTATAATTCAGGTCGTAATGTATTCTCATATGCCTGGTTTTCCAGGTATGATAGTGGGGAACTATTGTGAAATGTAGAACAGTTGTATGTGCTGTGTTGGTGGTTTTTTTCGCCATGATCGGTTCTGCCGCGGGTGATCGGCTTCCCAACCAGACACCGGAAAACCAGGTGTTCTCAATCGATACTGTGATTGATGTTACTGGTTTTGTATCTGATAACACCATGTTGTCATGGGTTATTGCCTCGCCGGGTGCGATCCCGACAGGCATTCTGGGTGCCTCCCAATCGATTGCAGATATTACCTATCGCGATTCGATCATGACTAATGGTGGTAAACTCAGTATGAACAAGAACTTTGACTTCAGCTCAAAGGATCAATCCAGTGGTCTGTACAATGTTGAAGCACAGAAAGTTCTGACGTACGCCAGTACCGAGGGTGCACATCTTGTTGGTGAGGAAGAGTATACTCTCTCGGTAGCAGGTAATTATGCTTCAGGTGATGGCAACATCAGATGTGTCTTCTCAACAAGTGCGAACGATGCCCTCCCGGCCTTCTGTAATATTGTTTCAGCCAAGAGCAGCCTCATCAACGTAAACAGTGCCCAGATATCTACTAAAGGCCAGATTCGGGCAGTTGCTTCCGATGCAGGGGTGCCTGCCGGTCTGAACTATCAGATCGCTGTAACTCCTGACTCCAATTCCGGAAGTGGGTATGCTGAAGGAACAGTCAAGACTGTTTTCGCAGGCAGCATCATGGAGGCACGTGATGGTGGCAATGATAACTATAATTCAGCAACTGCAACCTGGAACAAGACCGCGGCAACCAATACCTGGAAAGATTCCACAATGGTGACTGGAGGAATTAAGAACTTCCAGAAGGCTTTTGCATATCAATCCGGATTCAGGGTTTAAATTTAATAATCCTGGTTTTTCTTTTTATGGTGTGATTTCTCCCGATTTTGAAGCAGTGGTTAGCAGAGAACATGGTATTTCTGTAAGAGATTTCTCTCCAAAATTGATTGTTCCGGTTTTTCTCTTTAAAGAATAGTAAGATTAAATACCATATCCATCAATTTTATATGAGGAATCCTGATATGAAGCGTATGAGTATGGTGATGGTTTCGGGTGTAATAATCGCCCTATTAGTTGGCATTGTGGGAGTATCCTTTGCCGATGATGTCTTATACCCGACTAGCATGCAGCCCACTGTAAAGTTCAACTCTAGTGACGTTAAGAGCATGCAGCCGAGTGAGAAGTTCAACTCAAGCGATGTTAAGAGCATGCAGCCGAGTGAGAAGTTCAACTCAAGCGATGTTAAGAGCATGCAGCCGAGTGAGAAGTTCAACTCAAGCGATGTTAAGAGCATGCAGCCGAGTGAGAAGTTCAACTCAAGCGATGTTAAGAGCATGCAGCCGAGTGAGAAGTTCAACTCAAGCGATGTTAAGAGCATGCAGCCGAGTGAGAAGTTCAACTCAAGCGATGTTAAGAGCATGCAGCCGAGTGAGAAGTTCAACTCAAGCGATGTCAAGAGTATGCAGCCCTCTACCTCATTGTTTAAGTATTCATAGATCTGTGATTGATACTTTCTAACTCTTTTTTCAAGTATCTTATTACAGTTCCAGTTCTCTACGTTTTCAATGTAGATCTTCCTGGAATGGTAGTTCGGTTGAAGTTATCAGCCTCCAAATGGCATAACAATTAATCGTTTCTGTTACGAATCTTGTTTGAGGATTGACTCGCAGTAATCCTCGTATACTACGCAATATCTGGTGTAATCGCGTCTTCCGCGGTTCCTGTTGATATTTTGTTCCGGCCTCTCTGTTCTCTCTATTCCCAAATAGGGCCCAACACAATCATGAGGATCATGCTGGATTATGATTCATCAACTGCTGAAAACCGGGATCTCTTTCAAGCGTTGAAGTATCAACAATGACCCAATAAGCAGGATTGTCCTCTTTCACTCGCTCTCTACTCTTTAGCGGTTAGCCTAGCAATCAGCAGTTATCTACTCTTCATGGTCTCCTTGTTCATCCACTTGGAATAATGGGTATTGGGTTTGGCTATCTCTTATGTATATCATTATTTGATATATGATTCAAATTGCACACCTTAAGATGAATAATATGGATTTCCTTTAATGATGCTTTTAGGAAGTTGATAGAATTCTGTAGAGAGGTTTAAACCGAATTCTCAATTCAGGGTCAATCGAGGCAAAAAAAGAAAAACGAACCCGAAGGTTCCTTTAGATGTATGGGTTGCGAAGTCCCTTGCCGACACCGATCTTTGCCCGGTGTTCAAGTTCCTTCTGGTTCTTGGTGATCTTCTCAGTTGCGAGCTTTGTCACCAGGTCAAGGCCTGGCTTGACACTGTCGATTGCCTTGATCTCGAATACGCCTGCCTCAACTGCCTTCTTCCAGATGTTGTCACCATTGGTGGACCGGACAAATACTGTGCTCCATCCGTCCGGGGTTCCAACTGATCCGGTTGAGATATCAGCCATGTTGGCTACATAGTCAAGACAGACATGGCAGCCTGGCTGCTCGTACTTGTGAGTGACCTTCAGGGGGATCTGGGAGACTGCACCACGGTTGGTGTATGCCCAGTACTTACCCTTCCCGATATCGGTCTTCTTGAGTGAGTGCAGATCCACATTGCAGTGGTCTTCGACGATCTGCTTCATGCTCTGGTAGGAGAAGTTCTCCATACAGAAGATACCCATTGCGAGAGCGATCTTGTCGGTGACGTACCGCATCCCAATTGGGTAGAGCTGAGCCTTGCGAAGTGCCTGGATCTGGCAGGGAGTTCCAACAATACCAACCTTGTCAAGGCCGTACTTCCGGACAGACTCCTTGAGAACTGCCATATTTGGTGAGATGTTGTACCTGGTTCCCCGGGCTGCAAGGATCTCTTCTGGAGAAGTTGCAACCATGGGTTCTGGTTTCCAAGGTTCATCGCCAGGTCCTGCGACAATTGCACCGTCGATGATGCCCTCTTCAAGAGCATACACGAACATCTGGGTGACAATACCGCCATCCTGGGATGACTTGAGGATCTCACTGCTGGTGCTGCGTGCTGCAACACAGGATTTGTACTTGCCGAGCATATCCATGTTAGTTGCCTCCTGGGTTCATTGCAGCAGTAATTGCGCCGAGAATGTTCTCGTAATCGCCACATACATCGAAACTGAAGAAGCTCCGTGGGCATGAGGCATAGCAGGCACCACACTTGATGCACATCTCGCGGTCAATGTTTGGCTTACCGTATTCCATGCTGATAGCAAAGACCGGACAGGATGCTGCACAGGTTCCACAGCCCATGCACAGGCCCTGGTTGATGACCTTGAGCATAATGTCGCAGCCACAGGCCTCACTGTCGGACTCGATCCGTGATCCGTCCTTTGCAAGTGCCATCAGTGGTGCAAGGTATGCAGTTGCCAGCTTCTTCTGTGCGTCATTGCCCTTGAGTAGCAGGTATGCCATAACAGCAACATTCCTGATTACCTCTGGGTTTGGTGCGCAGCCGGGGATGTAGACATCTACATCGATCAACTTTGAGATTGGAACAAATGACTCGTGCTGGGGCTGGTTGAACTGGCCACCACGGCAGAACCGGGTGATGTTTCCGTATGCTGAACATCCACCAAGTGCAACCACGACAGTTGCTCTCTCACGGGTCTCTTTGATCTCTTCGACAGAGAGTTCATCCTGCAGGCATACAGATCCCTCAACGAGGGCAACATCCATCTTTGGGATGTGTCTGACATCCACCAGCGTCAGGGTGTATACCAGATCTGCGTAATTATCGAGTAGAGTGAACAGGCCCCCATAGGTGTCTGCAATTGAGACACAGCATCCTGTACACCCACTCATGTGCACATGTCCGAGAGTAATTTTGTTAGACACAGGTCTTTCCTCCTTATGTGATTCTTGTTTCACACTCGCCACGGGTTTAGGAGTTACAGCCGGTTGTGGTGGTTTTACCTCTTCCGGCTTCTTCTCCTTCCTCCCGAATATCAGCGATAGTAGTCCCATAATGCTCCTCCAACAACTTCAGCACTAACTGTACTGTTCGTGGAATCGCGCTTGCAACCTCATCCGAGAGTCCGATTTCTAAATCAGGAGCAGTAACACGCTTGGGCTGACATCCAATTATCGTGATGTCTATCTTGTCTTTTAAGCGGTGAAGGGGTTCTGCAAGATCCCATGAATGAGCATCCCGGTATTTGCCTGGAGGCAGATCATATGGAGTTAACAGCGTTATCTCTCCGGGATTACCACCAAAGTCTGCAATATCAATGATGATTATCTTCTTCACCGGCTCTTCAGACTGGTCTAGCAGAGTAAAGATAAAATGCGGGCCTCCAAGGCCTGCATCAATCACCTTTACAGTTTCAGGTAGTGAGATCTTTTTGAGTTCCTCTACTACTTCCGGACCGAACCCGTCGTCAGCAAAGAGCGGGTTACCGCACCCGCATATCACGATCTCCTGGAATAGCATGCGTGAGACTCTCTCACTGGACGAGTTTCTGGGCGATGATCTTCTTGTTCTCGTCTACGACCAGCATGTGGGTTGCACAGGAGACACAGGGGTCATATGCACGTACAATAACCTCTGCGAGCTGCCAGGGTGCTCCTTCGAGTGCCCGGCTACAGGTCGGGAAGTTCCAGGTGGTTGGCACAAGCAGGTTGTACATCTGGACTCTTCCATCCTTGACCTTTGCCAGGTGGACATCGGTTCCACGGGGTGCTTCGTTGGCGTTCCATCCGAGGCTGCCATCTCCCTGTGGGATCTCGTCAGCGAGGACGGATCCGTTGCAGTCAAGGGCATCCAGAGCATCGAGAATGGTGTACAGACAGTCTGGGTACTCCATTTCACGGGCAATGTTCTGACCCATGGCTCCCTTGTGGTCGAAGTTTTTGAACCGGACCATACGGGCACGGGGACCGACTTCGACTGGCTGGCCGTCGTAGAGTGGAATGGAGGTACAGGCCTGCATCTGTGGCCATGCCTTGGTTCCGATCTTGGAGGTTCCACCGATTGGGTAGTCTGGGTCTTCAAGTGAAACTTCGCACTCACCCATATACCAGTCCCAGGGGGTCACATCGGTCCAGCGGTTTGGATCCCACTTGGGGTCAAAGTCCAGGCTGGATGACTGGAATATCGAGTCAACAGCCATGTATCCCTGGTTGTGGTATCCGAATTCCTTTGGCAGCTCAACGGTGGTCTTCCCGACGGTAACGGTCTCCCTCTTTTCGAAGTTCTTAAAGACAGCAATCATGAAGTCCATCTGTGCGATGGCCATCGGGAGTGCTTCCTTAGCGAGATCGAAGATCTTCTGCTTTGCCTGTGGACTGATGTTGTAATACATTCCACCGACACGTGGGTTGCTTGGATGAACTGGTTCTCCACCTGCAATCTCACCGATAGTCTGTCCGATCTCACGGAGCCGCTGGATCCGCTTTGCAACGGTTCTGACTGGTTCTTCCGGAGTGAACGGATTGATCTTTGTCTCGGTGCCTGGGATGTACATGTCAGGCAGCGCAAGGATGTCGTGCAGTGCAATGCTGTGAAGTTTATTTGCGCACTGAAGGATCAGCCTGAGCAGATATGCATCCTGTGGAATCTCACAGCCGATAGATGCCTCCATGGCTCCGATACCTGCCAGAGTGTGTGCAATCGGGCAGATACCGCAGACACGGGATGAGATCTTTGGTGCCTGGTGCATCGTCTTTCCGATACACAGTTTTTCCAGGCCTCTAACCGGGGTTATACTGAGCCAGTCTCCTCGCTCAATAATTCCCTCATCATTGACTTTGAGAACGAGCTTGGAATGCCCCTCATGTCTTGTGGTTGGGGAAATTTCTACTACTTTGGACAAGAGAATCGCCTTTCATTATTGGTTTGTTCGTAGTGCTATACCACTCATCGCGAGAGAGCCCTCAGGAGATCTGAGGGTACGACCGTACCAGTGTACGACAATTGGTAATTTGAGAGTTTCATATATCTATTTTGCCATTTGAACCCCAAATATTGGGGAAAATCGCGCCAAATTTGTTTGGTGCGTATTATAGAATTTCGTATATGGTGCAATGAGTAATACTTTTCAAATACCTGTATTATTATATCCTTTATTATTTCAACAAACAATTTGGTGGCCAAAAAATTAACTATTGCATATTTAGCAAATTTATGAAAATAGATAAAAAAATGGATATTATCTGCCTCAAGATTTTTCTTTGTATTACTCACTGCAAATATCTATCCCCTTTTCAGCATCCTTTGTTTATTTTTAGTGGGTACACTGATTCTGCAGTTATAATCTCTTAAATTTTAAAAAGAATAAAAAATTTCTGTTTGCGCTTGGAACCGGTAAAGATTCCTTTACATTTTATCAATCGGCAGCAGATTTATGATCCTGATGATCGAATCAACCTGGACTGATCTGCTTATCCTGAACCATGCCCAACAAAATGTGAGATATGGGAAGCAGGCTCACTCCGGAACAAGGAAAGATCCTTTCGGACATCAATCAGTACCTTGAAGACGCCCGAAGTATCAGTTTACAGCAGACTCGTCAGGATAGAGATAGGCGTAATTTCTATGCCCTCTCTATGGTGCTCTTTGCTCTTGCAAATCGTCTGATTGACCTTGGAAGAGAGACTGTCTATTTCCGTGGGTACGCAGGACCTGAAGAAGAGATTCGAAATAAAGCGATCTTCAAACGTCTTTCAGATTACAATGTTATTGATCCGGCAACACGTCAGGATCTCATTCTTCTTGTGAATTTCAGGAACCAGTGCTCTCACCATTTTCATGAGGTAACAAAAGAGGATCTGAAAGAAGTCATGGACTCACTTCCACGCTATGAATCCTATTCTCTCCTTATGCGTGAAGAACTCAGCCGGACCAATCTCATAACCCGCAAACAGATGGTTCTTGCTGCCGGGATAGTGCTGCTGGTATGTATCCTTGTAGTTATCTTCCTGTTAGGATGAGATCAGGCGATGTCCCCATTGATCTCATCTGATAATTCTGCAATTGTTGCCTGTCGCTCGGCAAATGCGTCGTGTTGATGGATACTTTCTTCATTATCCTGTGCAATAGTCACAACCGAATCACCTGGAAGGTCTCCGAACTCGGCATGGACACGGCGTGCCATCTCACGTACACAATCCTCAACAAACCGGGGATTCTTGTGCGCAGCTAGCACAACATGGCCCTCATCTCCCCTTTTCAGGAGTTCGAAGATCGGGGTGCTCATAGACTGCTTTAATATCTTGATGATCTTATCGAGTGGAACATGACTCTCGTCATCGGTCTCGATCGAGAGGAATCCCCTTCCCCGCTGGTTATGGGTGGCCATCGGGACCTCCTGGAAGAATCTCTCAATGGTTGCGGCCTCAATATTGAGCCCCTCCATAACCTCCCGGGCCCGCTCCTGCATAATGTTCTGCGCACAGGGGCATGCAGTCATCCCGGTGACTTCTGCACCGATGCTCTTTCGGACAATTGGGTCCTTGAAGGTTCGCTTGGCTATTGCACTTGCAAATACCTTGACAACCTCCTGACAGACTGTCCGGGTAACCGGTGTCTCACCGGCAACCATGAACTCGCTCCGCATGAGGACTTCAGTCCGGTCAGCATACTCATGCTTGTCAAGCAGTTTTCTGGCTACCATGCTGCATAGTTCTTCGATCTCCTTGACTTCTCCTTCAATTGCCTGCTGGAGTACCTCATCGATCACCTCAAAATTCCGTGAAAGATTCGCTCCTTTAAGGCTGCCTGGCAGGTCAACAAAGATATCAAAGTTTGATATAAATATGACCGGGCGTTTTCCTGGACGGGATACCTCCACCATCTTCTTGACGTTTTTGACGCCCACCCGGGTGAGGTTGATTCTGACATCCGGGGTGGTGGATTGTACATCGGGGAGTTCCCTGACAAAGGCCCGCTCTGCAGTTTTCGTTATGATCATCGCTCCTTTCTTATAGTAGGGATTGAGCTGGTTCCTACAACTGAGTACTGGAGATACTAATAGGTTGTCTATTGCTTCACACAATCAGAAAAGATAAAATTCCGCGACATTGCTATCCGATAATAAAAGGGTGGATAATAATGTCAGGAATTGCTCCTCAATGTACTTCTGCTGATACATTCAACATTCATCTCTACAGATAGGGGGTACCGTACCTTTGGGGTGCCTTATGTTTATCCCGCTACCGGGAGAAATGATAGGTACCATGGTCGATTCATACGAGGCCCTGTTACATAAGGCATACGAGGAGGTGACTGAGCCCTCCGAGGATGGTGAGCGTTGGTCATACCCCGAACCCAGGATTTCAATCGAGGGCAAAACGACCATCCTTGAGAACTTTACCGATATTGTCAGTGCTCTCCGCCGTGACCCTGATCATCTCATGAAATTCTTCCTTGGTGAACTTGGTACATCCGGGAAGATCGATGGCAACAGGGTAATATTCAACGGAAAATTTGAGGAGTCGTTGTTCGTCCCGCTCGTCAAGAGTTATGTCGATGATTATGTCATCTGCTCTGAGTGTGGCAAACCTGATACGAAATTATTCAAGGATGATCGCGTTCTGGTAATCAAATGTGAAGCCTGCGGTAGTCACCGTCCGGTCAGAAAACGCAAAGCAAAGACTGAAATGGCAACCAGCAGCCTTGAACCCGGAAACATCATCGAGGTCAACATCGAGTCTACCTCCCGTCGTGGTGATGGAGTCGCCAAGATCGGTAAGTATATTGTATATGTAAAGGGTGCAAAACCAGGTCAAAAACTGAAAGTCAGGATAGCAAAAGTATCAGGCTCGATTATATTTACCGAACAGCCATAGGCTGAAAAATAAGTTACTTTTTTACTGACGCTACATCTTTTAACAGGTCATTGCATGCTGATGAAATGCGGGTGCATGCAGCGATAATTGGTGCAACCGGGTCTTTTTTGTCGTATGTGGTGACAGTAAGCACCGGGTCAGAAAATTGGAATTCAATGACGTAGTTAGCAACGTCTACAGTTGGATCCTTCTGAATCTCGCTGATGAGGGCGTTCATGAACGTATGCCCCTGACCAATCAGGGCAATTTTAACTTTATCTTCACTCAGTTCAAGAACGGTAATATTCATTCCAGATTAGTGTGTCTTCAAAACTCATAAACCTACAGCCACCTCTTCAGACGATAAATTGTTCCCCGTCATAGCCCTGATGAGGGAGATTGAACGGAAGGTAATGGCTCATATGAACGACCCGAAAATCCTTGGCCTTTAGTTCCGTGGCCAATGCAACTGACTCTTCATAGTTAAGGTGCTTGGCCACCTTTTTGAATGATGAAGGGAAGAGTCCGTCTATGAAGAGGAGATCCACTCCTGTCAGGAGTTCACGGGTCTTATCAGGGAGATGTTCATTTGTATCAGACGTATACCCTATCTTCACCTTTCCATCAGAGAAGATAACCCCGCAGGTGTAAACATCCGGGTGCGTGACCTCGACCAGAATGAATTCAAGGCCAAAAAGAGTGAACGGGGTATACACCGGGATCTCATGTCTCTCATGGATCAGGAACCGGAAGACCTCTCCGCAGTATTCCATAACCTGCGGGGCTGCATATACCGGGGGGATCCTCTGCACGCGGTAAAATTCCCCGAATCCCATGAAGTGATCATAATGTCCGTGTGTCCAGATGACCGCATCGATCTTCGGGGATCCGTTCTGTAGGAGCTGTCTCCTCAGATCGGGTGAGGAGTCAATGAGGATGGTTCTGTCATCGTTCCTGATTAGTATTGATGTCCTGAGCCGTTCGATGCCGTTCTTTTTTGCATAGGTGCACTGTGCGCATTCACATCCTACATGGGGAGTTCCAACAGCATCCCCAGTACCGAGCAGGGTTATCTCCATCGTTGTCCTTACTGGCAGTTTTTGGTCCTGTTGGCATCCCTGTTCTTGATCAGGTTCTGACCTGCAGCCAGATCTTCATCTTTCAAAAGATTCCTGCCATCAATGAGTGCGGTGAGTATGGCTTCACGAACAACCATCTTGAGATCTGCTCCAGAGTATCCGTCAGTCTCGCGTGCTACCTCACTGACGTCACACCCTGATGAAAATCCCTGGAGAAGCCTTCCAAGAATGAGTTGCCTTGTTGCCAGGTCAGGCAGGTCGAAGGGTATGACCTCATCAAACCGGCGCCATGCTGCTTCGTCAAGCAGTTGTGGGTGGTTGGTGGCTCCGATCAGAAGCACGTTGTTTCTGATAAGACTGATTCTATCGATATTTTTCAGAAGTGCATTTACTGCACGTTTCATGGCTCCGTGGTCGTCACCAATTCTGCTTTTTGCCAGGAAGTCAAACTCATCGATAAACAGGATGCAGGGCGAGAGAGACCGTGCCACCTCAAAGATCCGGTCGATGTTCTTGGAGGTTTCACCGAGGTACTGGGAGGTTACCATCGGGAGTCTCACCTCAAGAATTGGCATATGGAAGACCCGTGAGAGAGCAAAAGCAAGAGATGTCTTTCCAGTTCCCGGCGGACCGATAAAGAGCAGTTTTCCGATATCAAACACCTGGTGTGTCCGCAGAAACTCAAGGTTTTCCAGGGCCACCTTCAGTTTCAGGATCCGTTGAACCTGATCTGGGGTGCAAATGATATCATCCAGGGTCTGTTCAACCTCTTCCGGTGCGCTGATGATGATAAGATCAAGGCCGGCCCTGAGTTTCTCATCTTCTGCAAGCATCCGGGATATTCTCCGGTCCAGAGAGACCCGGCTGTCTTCAAACCTGGGGTTAAGATCCCTGGCTGAAGCATGAGAGGCATCAGAAAGAAGATTGTTCGCTTCAGCGTACCAGGCGAGAACCGGGTTCTTTTTTATCCGTTTCTCTCCGTTATGCTTGATAAACCAACTGAACCCGGTTGGAAGTGTGGTTATTCTGAGCCGGTGTCCGAACTCCTCATACACCGTGAGTGGGTGTTTTTCAAGACGCAGATGTGCGTCCGGGATACCGAGAACCTTCTGTAGCGCGCTCTCCGAGACCACAACGGGTCCCCGTTCCCCTTCCATGCTCTGAACACCATATACCTCACGTGCAATGGGGGTCAGATCGTTGATATCCAGATTCTGATTCTGGTTAAAAATCTCGGCCGCCAGAAGCAGTTCGATCAGGTCCAGGATCTCCTCGTCACGGGCCATGTCAATAACTCATATCGTTGGTGCTGATCACAGATGAACGTGTTATTTTTATTCGGTACTTATGCGGTGGTCACAACACACCCGTCACTGGTGATGATCATGGTGTGTTCTGACTGAGATACATACGATCCCGGGATGTCGGCCAGAACCGGGTAAGAATGAAGGACACCTTCCCTGACCAGTCTGAGCAAGGCCAGATCCGGTTTTGGTGTTTTAAGATGCCTTCTTGCAAAGGGAAGGCCCTTACGTGGTTCAATCTCGCCCAATATCTTTCGCGATGCTGGCATTCTGACTGGTTTCCATGACTGCTGGGAGAAGATCTCAATGCGTTTTAGATCACTGACGTATCCTGTACCGGTTGTTGCAAATGGCTCAATTGCGATTGCCATACCTTCTTCAAGCACTGCTCCGCCGATCCCTCCGATATTTGGGACATTTGGTCCCATGTGAAGTCTGAACTGGTCAAGGCCATGCCCGGTAAGATTTGCAACAGGTCTGAATCCCCGTGATCCAATCTCTGCCGCTACAGCCACTCCTAGTTCACCAATTGCGACTCCTGGCCTTACTCTGGCAATTGCTGCATCACGCGCAGCAACTGATGCCTCCACAAGCAGTCCCTGGTCACCAAGGTCAACTGTTAATGCCGTGTCTGCGATATACCCATCAAGGTGCGCACCCAGGTCCAGTTTTACCATATCGCCTGTACGAAATGTCCGGTCGTCCTCTGGTGAGGGTGTGTCATGGGCTGCAGATTCATTCAGTGAGATGTTTACTGGGAATGCAACTCCAAGGCCTGCATCAATGATCATCTGTTCGACCTGGGCAGCTGTCTCTGCGAGTGATGCATCCGGTCTGATCATGTCAGCTCCTTTTTTCAGGATTGTGGATGCCACCTTTCCTGCCTGTATGTATCGTTCAAAAATTTCTTCCTTCAAAGAATCAACTCCACCGGGAAATTTGTAAGTCTGTTAAATCCGTTGCTGGTAACTACTCCCATATTTTCTATCCTCACGCCTCCAACTCCCCGATAGTAGAGGCCGGGCTCCACAGTCACGACATGCCCTTCTTTCAATTCTTCTCCTGCAGGAGAGAGGCTTGGTTTTTCGTGTACCTCAAGGCCGATCCCGTGCCCAAGACTGTGAATAAATCCCTCAGTGTCTGTTTTGAACCCATGGTCATCGAAATAATCCCTGACCTTCTGATAACAGTCTGCCCCACTGACTCCGGCAGATATCAGGCTCTCACCAAGGATCTCTGCCTGACGGACGGCTTCAAATAATTCGCAGACTTTCCGGGATGGCTCTCCTTTTGAGACCGTCCGGGTCATATCTGCATGATAACCACTGGCCTCACTTCTGGGAAAGAGATCGATCACAATAGGCTGATGGGCCTGAAGTGGCCCTTCTCCTGTGCAATGGGGCATTGTAGTCTCCTCTCCACAGGAGACGATGGTGTCATGGGCAGTACATCCATGAGCAAGAAGTGTGGAGTGAATGGTATACCTGATCTGCTCTGATGTAAGTGTTTTTTCGCCATGCCAGAGTAGTCCGTTTCGTATTGTGGTCTCTCTGATCAGGTTTATTGCCTGCTCCATTGCTTTTTCAGTTGCTTTTTGCACAACTGATATCTGTTCGATCTCAGTACTGCTTTTCCTGGCTCTGATCTGTGCAATTGCCGAATGCTCATCCAGTATGACCGGTACTTTTTTCTCAAGTGCCCGGGCCAGGGCGAGAGGAAACTGGGGTGGAACAATCACTGCCCCGCCTGCACACCGTTCTATCATGGCAGCAGTGATGTGGTACGGATTCTTTTCTGTTGCAGCAATCTCCTGGTAACCAGCCTGCTGCCTGGTAATGCTTTGCGCGACTGATTCACGTTCTGCCCGGTCAGCCTCCATGACTGGCAGGATCATGATGGGTTTTTCCCCTCTTTTTTTTATCACCGGGACCGGGTCATGGGTTACAAAGCGGGTGAGGTACCGCATATCCGGGTCATCTGATGAGGCAAACAGACAGTATGCGGAGGCGCCGGACCGGCCAATGAGATCATCGAGGTAGTCCATCCTCTACACATTGCTGATGAGACCACAAGTACTTTTATGATAAAACTGATGTATGAATAATGAACGAGTCTGCTAAAGAGCAGTTCAAATGGAAATTCTGGTACAATGCAGTAATTTTGAATGGAGTAATCCTCTTCTTTGCAGTGGGGGTACTCGCTCTTTTTCTCTTCCCTCAAGCATGGAGGATTCCGGGATCAGTTGTATCTCTCATCATAGCACTGATTCTCATGATAACTTTCAGAAGACAATACCTGAAGACAAAAGAGTGGCTGGATAAAAATGCCTGAATGAGGATGTCATGCTAAAGAAGATCAAGGGAGACATTGAGTTAATCGGCAGACATCTCGAAGTCTTATCCACGGTAGCGCAGCATCAGCCGATAGGCATCATCAAATTATCCGAAGTATTGGATGTTCCCCAGCATCGAATACGATACTCGCTCAGGGTCATGGAAGGGCTTGGCTATATCCGCGCCTCCCCAACCGGTGCCATCACGACCGAGAAGGCAGATGAGCTGTTCACCACTCTTGATACTGATATTGAGGAGATATCCGTTTTGTTGAGTGGGATGAGATCACTCATTCAGAGATCCTGAATGAGAGAATATCATAATATTTATATGGAAATTCATCTTACATTATAGAGCACCTCTGAGCCGCCATAACTCAGTTGGTAGAGTGACTGGCTGTTAACCAGTATGTCACAGGTTCGAGTCCTGTTGGCGGCGTTATTCTTTTTGGGCCTGTAGCTTAGTGGTTAGAGCGCCCGGCTCATAACCGGGCGGTCATGCGTTCGAATCGCATCAGGCCCATAACCCGGTTACTTTTTATTCTATGGTCTCGTAGCATTCATTATCTGAATGTATTGTCCTGTCTGTGGGAAAGATCATATCTGTTATGCGCAGGATCTCCTCAGCAGGCGGCATGATAATTTTTCTCCATGTCCCGATTGCAACAGAATAATCCGAAACAAGTCCGGGCCTCCCGATGATTCACCACCTCCTCCCTGCCACTGTGGCAAGGCTTTCATTGATGATGTATATGCCCGGCTCTACCTTCTCCTGGTTGATACCGGGCTTTTTTCAGGAGATGAGCCCCTCTCTTCCGTTGGGACACCTCTTATTGATCCTGGTATTTTTTTACGCTCCCCTCCGTTTCTTCCCTCCCGTTCTTTTCTTCTGATCTCTTCTGTTTTTGATGACGCAACCGCGCATCGTGCATACCACGAAGTCCCTCAAATATCTGGTATTCTCAACGAGGGGAGAAATCCTCCAGGGATTGGAGATAGGGTGGATGTTCATCCTCCGGTCTGTTCTGAACAGAACCTTCTTTGCGGTTGTGATGTCAGGGCAGATCTATTTCCAACCAGTAAAGGCCCGGTAGTAGTATACAAAAAACAGGGGGCAGCACATATCGAATTTCCTCATGGAAGTGATCCCAAAATCCGTTCTGTTGAAACTGCGATACGAAGGGTCCATCCATCTCTCTTTGTTGACGCTTGTTCGGGTGTTGGAACGCTGGGGATTGCTGGCGGAATCCTCGGTGTTCATCATGTTCTTCTTAATGATCCCTGGTACGCTGCGGCCTATTTTTCTGCGTTTAATCTACTCGTGAATAAAGACTCGTTAGGACTTGATGAATGCACATTTACAACTGATTTTCTCCATCTTTCACGAGAAAAAGTTCATGATGAACCACTTCAGGTTGCGGAAGGCCATGGTTCAGAGAAAGATGTTGAGGTGTTTCAGGGACGGATGGAACTACTCTCTCCCTTGATTCATGATCACCCGGTTCTGACGGTCTTTGATCCCTTTAATAAAAAACAGTTCAGACAGAATCAGTCCTTTTTATCTGGATGGGCGAATACCGTCGGAGGGGAAGTTTTTATTCCATAAGTCTTCGCATAATAATGGGGACTAGCCCGGGTGGATCGACGTCACCTGTCACCTGAAACCGCCGGTACGCAGGGGGCGAAGTTCGAGGAAGGCTTACACGTACTGCCTGAATTCTCCATGCTTTCAACGAAGAAACCCTGTCCTGTGAGGTCGATGGCCAGGAATCAAACCTTCGGAGGAAGGAACGACCTGTTGTCGCGGGGAACGGTCCAGGCCCGGAAGGGAGCAGACTTACCGTGAACGTTCGGCGCCCATGGGGTTGCGGGGCGGAGGAGAAGGCTTGAGACCAGGGTTGCAACGGTCTGTCGACCGAGAACGTGTCCCTATTTTTATACGCTGATTCTCATGACAAAAGTCACGATCATTGGTGCTACCGGACGGGTTGGCCAGTATGCGGCCCTCTCGATTTCGCGGATACCGTATATCCGGGAGATCCAGTTGTACGGCCGCGAAGGTTCGCAGTCTCTCCTTGATGGAATTTCACGTGACCTCATCGATTCATTTGCTGCAACCGGGACCGCGAGTGCGGTGCGGTGGAGCTGTGATCTTGCAGACATGAAGGGGTCTGATGTCGTCATCATCACTGCAGGAGTGGCACGCAGACCTGATCAGGATCGTCTGGATCTTGCGTATGAGAATGCAAAAGTTGTAGCAGACCTGTCACAGCAGGTTCAGAAGTACGCTCCCGAGTCTATGATCATGATGGTAACAAACCCGGTTGATATCATGACATCGGTGGCGCTCCGGTATTCGGGGAAAAAACCTCACCAGGTCTTTGGCCTCGGTACTCATCTCGACTCAATGCGACTGAAATCCCTGATTGCGTCGTTCTTTCAGGTTCATGTCAGCGAGGTTCATACGCGCATCATTGGTGAACACGGGGAGAGTATGGTGCCTCTCTGGTCAGCAACCACTATCGGTGGCATTCAGATATCGAATCTGCCCTCGTTTGGCAACCTGCCCATTGATGAGATCATGGGAACGGTCCGTACATCAGGTCAGCAGATCATTGCCAGTAAAGGTGCCACGGTCTGGGGGCCGGGAGATGCAATAGCCACGATCGTCAAGACTCTGCTTGGAAATGAAAACCGGATCCTGACAGTATCAGCGTACGTAAAGAGCGAGGTTCACAACATTGGCGACGTCTGTATCGGTGTCCCGGCAAGAATAAACCGGAAAGGGGTGTTTCCTGTCTCAATCAGGCTAGATCCGCTTGAGGTACATGCATTTCAACGATCAGTTGAACGCATTCGCAATTTGACTGAACAGGTTCTTACCACTCTTCAGCAGTCTGATTCATGTAAGGAAGAGCCTGAAAAATAGGTTTGTTTTTAGTTTAGACGAGTGTTGATCCGATGATCTCTGCCCGTTCAATTCCGGGAATGCTATTCAGTGCGGCCTCAGCTGCATCGGTCTGTCCTTCTGCATCCGGTACAACAACGACAACCTTGAGTGCAACAAGTCCGAACCCAATCGGTTCTTCCTGAATATCCTGAACCCGTGGAAGTTTTGCGCGAATCTCTTTCTTAATATCTTCACGGTTAACTTCAGGGGATTCTGGCATTGCCTTGATGATCAGTGCCACATCGCCCATGCCTTAAGGCCCCCGGAACCCACATGTCGGGCAGACGTACTCGACACTCTGTTCCCGGCAGCGGTAGCAGCGGCTGATACGGACACCACAGGCTGGGCAACCGAATTCAGTTGATCCCTGCTCTGCCATTGGGCCGTTGCATGAGGTACATTTCTCTTCACTCATATTCGGATATCTCCAAAGGTGCTTATCTTATTCTTTCTTGATCCTCTTAAATTATGATGCCAAATCTCGTCCCCACAATCGTCTCTCCCCTCAGTGCCTTTACGATTCTT
Organism: uncultured Methanospirillum sp.; assembly: GCF_963668475.1. Taxonomy (GTDB): domain Archaea; phylum Halobacteriota; class Methanomicrobia; order Methanomicrobiales; family Methanospirillaceae; genus Methanospirillum. Next base: position 1,749,552 of record NZ_OY764544.1, on the reverse strand, counting down.
TCCGGAAAAGTACCGTTGATAATCATGCCGCTTATGGAATGGTGCAGGATATAAGGGATGAAGAGAGGATCAAGGTCCTGGGTCTCAACCTGACTGGATATCTGATCCAACGGGACACCTGCTGCGCGGATCTGATCTATTGACTTCAGGACAAGGAGCTCCGCTCCCAGGTGATCAGCAAGCCAGGCACTGATCGTGTCTGAGGTGACATCCCAGGTATGGGGCAGAGGATCTCTCTCTCTGAAATACTGGTAGGGAAGCAGTATCCGGGGTTTATCTGAAAACTCTGGATCTTCGGTGACTTCAATACCAAATCCCGATAGGAACCATCCATACTGCTCCATTCCTGCGATTGCCATCCAGTGGGCTATCGTTCCATCTGTTCCAGTCTCCCGGACTGCGTCAGCGAAGATACCGCCGCCAGGGAGTATGAGGGCACTTATCCCGGATTCAAGAATTGTACTGATGATCTCCGCGGCATGAGGCAGCAGGCTCCCTCCTATCTTGATCACCAGTGGCTTATCCATACGAGAAGTTTATTTCAGCAGGTTCATTTATGGCTGCCTGTATACTCTCCATCATGCGTCTTTTCGTGCTGGTTCTGGTTATTCTTCTCTGTCCGTTCACCAGTGCTTTTCAGATAACTGAGGTGTATCCTGACACCTATCTGGATGGAGACGCTGATGAGTACCTGGTCATAAGTGGAGAAGGATCGCTCAGTTCTCTTGAGGTGACCGATGGGGAAGGACGGATCACCTTCCCGGCAGGTGCAGTATCATCTGGTTCGATAACTATAGCACGTGATGGAGAAGCATTCCACAAAGTCACCGGAAGATATCCTGATTATGATCTAATAGGGAAGAATTCGTCGGCTCCAAAGCCCATGATAACCGGAAAGTTCCAGTTGGCAAACCAGAAAGATGAACTTCTGCTGATGGAGCATGGCCTCCTCATCCAGAATCTCACCTGGCCGGGATCCTTTAAGCCCCGCAAAGGGCAGGTTCATGTCCTTGGTTTAGACAGGGTATGGGACAGTCGGGTCTTCATATCAGGGGCGAGCAGGTTCAAACCTGAAACTTTCACCCAGGTTCAGGGTACGGCTTTTGTATCTCCTGACTGCGGGCGTGCTGTTTTTGAGCAGGCTATCTCTTCTGCAGGGCACGAAATTCTGGCAAATGTCTACGAATTTACTGATCCGGGACTGGCTGATCTCCTCTGTCAGGCTGCCACACGCGGGGTGAAGGTTACTGTACTGCTGGAAGGTGGTCCGGTTGGTGGTGTGAGCCCTGAAGAACGTTCTGTCATCACAAAACTTCAAACCGCAGGCATCCCGGTGAAGGCCATGACAGGAGCAGGGGAGGACCATGCCCCGTATCGCTATGATCATGCAAAGTACATGGTCATCGACGGGAAAGACCTCCTTCTCACAACAGAGAACTTCAAGGATCACTCATTCCCCGGATCTGGCCTTGCCGGAAACCGTGGGTGGGGTGTTCTGATCTCGTCCCCTGACCTCTGCTCATACTTTTCAAAGGTATTTTACTCAGATCTGAACGGGCCGGGCGTGACCGGTATCGAGGGGCACCCTTCAGAAACCATTCCCTATTCTGCTGATGCGTATACTCCCGTGTTTGCTCCTCTCAAGTTCACTGCCTCTTCAGTAACTCCTGTACTGGCCCCTGATACGAGTGATCTTATCCTTTCGCTCATCAATGAAACCAGTAGCCGGTTACTGATTGAAGAGGCTTACATCAAGCACTGGTCGCATGGAAAGCGGAACCCCTACCTTGAGTCAGCAATCAACGCTGCCAGGCGGGGAGTGAATGTCAGGATCCTTCTTGATTCGTATTATTACAACACTGAAGAAGAGAACGATAACGATGAGATCGCAGCCGAGATCACTGCTCTTGCCAGTCGTGAGCACATCCCGATTGAGGCAAGACTTCTGGATCTATCGGGGTCTGGACTGCTCAAACTTCATGCAAAAGGGTTGATAGCCGATGACTCTGTACTGATATCAAGCATCAACTGGAATGAAAACTCGCCTGTTTTCAACAGGGAGGCCGGTCTCATCATCAGGGACATCAGTGTTGCCGGGTATTATGCATCTGTGTTTGAACAAGACTGGAGTGGGTATAAACATCCACAACAGCAGGCTGAATCCGGACTGGATATGACGAAAATCGGCCTTGCCTGCATGATCATCTGCATGGTTGGGGCACTATACTGGTGGCGTCATCGGCGATAAAAAAAGAGTTCAGAGATATTCACTCAGGAATACAAAGATCAGATAATAGAGGGCTACAACTAGCATCAGAGCTCCTGCCAGTCGGTTGATTATACCGTGGTAGGTTGTCAGGAATAATACTGCCCGTCTGTTTGCATCGATTGAGAATGCTGAAAGGACCAGGAGTGGGGTTGCCATGCCTATCCCGAATATGACAAAGTTGACGAAGTTAGCAAGAAAATCAGCGGTTGTCGTGGAGAGGGCAAAGAGCATGATGATCGAGGCAGGATTGCAGGGAAGTGCTACAAGGCCGAAGAACGCACCAAACAGGAAAGCCGTGATCCAGGGAGTTTTTGCTTCAGGCGTCTGAACTGTCGGAAATATCCTGCCGATGTCAACGCCCAGTATCATGCCGATACTCATAATTGCCAGAATCAGATACACAACCGGGCCGAGGTATCCGATAACTAGGCTGGTCGAAGCCTGCAGGACTGATACAAAAATCACTCCGAATGCGAGCATCGCCCCGATCACCCCTGCTGTGACAGTCAGGCCAAGCAGAAGGGTGGAGGCTCTTTTTCTCTGGGCAGTTCTTCCTGCCAGAAATGCGAGATAACCTGGGTACAATGGAAGAACACACATCGCCCCGAGGGGAGTGTACAGGCCTGCAAGAAATGAGAGTATCCAGGTGTCAGGACTGAAATCCATGGTTATGCGCAGACCTGAGAGAGGGCGCTCTTCAGGGTCTGTGTTCTGAATAGTCCTGACCCGATATGGTTCACAGTCCTGCTGCAGACAATAACAGTCTGCGGAAGTTCAAGTGCGAAACTGGTCCCAAATGTCCCAACCAAACCACGCGTCAGTTCTTTAGGTGAGGCAGCAAAGTGCCCGGTATACTTCTCCTTCTCGATATGCTGTTTTATCATATTCTGGTTCTCATTTGGATCGAGATCAATTCCGACGATGGTAAACGCATCTGGTGATGCAGCCAGCATACTTTCACTCTCTTTGAGTTGCATCGAACAGGCAGGACACCAGACCGCAAAGGTATGAAGGAGGACCGGTTTCCCCTGCTTTGCGAGTTGATCAATGGTAAACTGCTCTCCGGTTACTGCATCTGTCATCGGTATTTTTGTCCAGCCGAGGCCGGAGTCACTTGGATCAACAGCGGTGACATCAGGATTGGTAACCTCCTTGCTCACCTCTTTCGGCTGTTCTGATGCGGCTGCTCCGGTCATCAGAATGAGAAAAAGGCAGAGCCCGGTTATCAGAACTCTCTGATATCGGATTCTATGCATGTACAAGCATCTGTAATGATACGGTATAAACTTCCCCGGGTCATGCATATCGATAATCCTATGCATGCTGGGTACCAATCACTCGGTAATGATTGAGAGGCAGGAGAGGACTGCTCTGCTGATCCTCCTGGTTATACTCATATCCTGCGGTATCTTCGCATGGGTTGGTGAAGGGGTTGGGAAGGGCCCGTTCGCCCGGAATTATACCTCCCAGTCCCAGGAAGGAGAACTGGTCTCGTTCCAGGGGATTGTCCAAACAGTCACTCATACAGCCACAGGAGAAAACCTGATCCTTGATCTGGGAGGTGTCACGATCTTTATCCCTTCTCCTGCTGCTGGTATGGCAGAGATTTCCCAGGGTGATATCATCAGGGTTTACGGGACTGTCCAGATCTGGAAAGGAAAGCGGGAGATACTTGTAAAAGATCCTGGAGATCTCACTGTTCTAGTCGGACCTCAAGGGAAAAATCTGCGTTCCTGACAGTATGAGTGAGCATTCCAAGGCTGATCCGATCAGCCCCAACTGCTGCATACTCATCGATGGTATCAGGATTTATTCCGCCTGAAAGTTCTATCAGGACTTGATCACGAAGTCCGTTGGTTCTCAGGAGGTCCAGAACAACTGTGATCTGTCCAGGCGTCATATTGTCGAGCAGGATGATGTCAGCACCTGCCCGTGCTGCTTCCATGGCCTCTTCAGCAGATTCAGCCTCGGCTTCAATGATATGGTAAGCTCCTGCACTCCTGGCACGTCTGATGGCTTCTCCAATCGGTACCAGCATGCGGTGTGTGTCCTTGATCAGAACCGCGTCTGAGAGGGAAAACCGGTGAGGATCTGCCCCTCCAATCATTGCTGCCTTTTTGTCAGGCAGCCTGAGGCCAGGTGCGGTTTTACGGGTTGCTGTAATCCGGCAGTCCGGATTGATTGAACTCACTCTCTCCTGCATTCTTCTTGCTTGAGTTGCTATCCCGCTCATCCTGCCGATCAGATTCAGGGCGGTCCGCTCCACCAGAAGGATGGCATGGGCATCGCCATGGAGGAAAAGAATGGATATACCTGCTTTGATCCTGTCTCCGTCCTGGTTTTGGGAAGAGGTCACCACTCCATAGTGTTCAAAGAGGCGTGAGATATCAGAGAGGCCCGCGAGAATCAGATCCTCTTTTGCAATGATCTCTGCATTGCAAGTCTGCTTTTCAAGAACATACTCCGAGGTGATATCGCCGAACGGGGCATCCTCTTCTACGAAACTGATAAGATGCCCTAATGGGATATCGGGATACATCATGATGATGCTTCCAGCATGCGATCAAGCGATCTCCGTGCGGATTCTGATGAATCCTGGTCAAGTATGATCTCACCCTGAAGACTCTCAAGACACCGGATGATATCCCCGATGGTTGTCTTCCTCATATCCTTACAGACTGCACTTTGAACTGAGTGGAATTCTTTGTCAGGGAAGAGTGAACGAAGCCGCATCACCATTCCCTCTTCGGTAAAGATATGCCACACCCGTTCTTCATGTTCCCCGATGATCCTGATCATCCTCCCCGTAGATGCAACAATGTCAGCATGATGCCTGATAATCTCCGGACATTCAGGGTGGGCAAGTATGGTGCCCCCAATCAGTCGTGCGTTCCTGATGTCCTCAAGGCTGAACTGCTGATGAACATAGCAGTGACCATCTACAGGTATTGTGATGATCTCTTTCTCTGGCACCTGCTCCCTGACATAACTCGCGAGATTAGCATCAGGGCCGAAGATAATCCGGGATTGGGGCAGGGATTTGACAATCGTTACAGCATTTCCTGATGTACAGACGATATCTGCAACAGATTTGCATGCAGCCGAACTATTGACATACACAACTACCGCAGCATCAGGATACTTCTGCCTAGAATCCCTGATTAATTCAGGTGTGAGGAAGTCAGCGAGTGGACATCCTGCATCAGGAATCGGTATACATACCCGTTTCTCTGGATTGAGGAGTTTTGCGGTTTCAGCCATAAATCTGACACCGCAGACGATCAATACATCGGCATCAGTATCCCTGGCTGCAAGGGCCAGTTCCAGACTGTCTCCGATGACATCGGCAACAGCATGAACCTCTGGAATCTGGTAGTTATGTGCAAGGATCTTTGCGTGTAGTTCTCCCTTGATTTGGTTGATTTTTTGGATGTCCGGATCTACCTTCGGACTCATGCCCCTATCACCAGGGGGCTGTCGATGTTCTTCAGGAGGGAGAGCACTGAGAGGGCAGCAAGATAACTTGTTGCCGGGTTGTCTGGCGATGGAAGATTAGTGATCTTTGAATACATCTCTCCAAACTCCCCTTTTACAAAAATCTCATGGATGTTTTTATCAACTGCAGGATCTGCCCATAATTCTACCTGGACCTCATGAGAACTGGCAAGAGCGATAGCCACCGAGACATTGATATTTTTTGGGAACTGTTTCACGCAATCCTTTGCCTTTCCCTTGAATGCAAGTGTCCGGGTACTGACATCCATCTTCAGACTCTGTGGGCTTTTTGTAGTTCTGAGAAGGATGCTCTCGATATGGCTGATCTGGCCCACTTTGAGATTGTCAAGGCCCATGATGGCACCGCTTGGTATATGGATACGCCTTTGGTTTTCTCTGGCCACTGATATGAGATCTTCCCTGAATGCATTGTCTGCAAGGGCCCCTACACTTAATATGAGAACGTCTTTTCCCCGTTCGATTATCTTGAGTGCATATGCCCGGACTGCTACGATAGAGGCTGCTTCTACACAGATATCAAAATCAGCAGTGATAAACTCATCAAAATCAGAGTATGGTTTTGATCCGGTCAATTCTGCAAGGCTCTCTGCGTGTTCAGGCAGTTGGTCAAAGACTGCAACAACCTGGAAACCCTCCTGATGGGTTGCTATAATCTTTCCAACATTGCCACAACCCAGGAGCCCAATTCTGACCATTGCTTACATGTTTGCCGAACAAAATTAAACAACTTTGCACGGTATATTTGGTACAATCGCTGTCCCTATCTGCCTGAAGGCTGTATTATTAGGATAATGGGTGATGGTTCCAAAAGCCCTCTCTCTCCGTCATGGGTTCAGGCTCTCTCCGGAAAGCGGATCTGCATCCTGACTTTTGGATGCACCTACAATGAAGGAGATTCTGATCGGCTCAGGAATATTCTTGTTCGTGTGGGCTCTGTCTTCATACAGGATCCGCAGGATGCGGATGTAGTGATTCTCAACACCTGCATTGTTATAGAGAAGACCGAACGGAAGATGATCAAACTGATGCGGGAACTGGAGGGAAAGGAGATCTGGATCTCCGGTTGTCTTCCTGCTGCACGTCCAACAGTCCTTGATGAGTTTCCTGCTGTCCGGGTGCTATCACCAGAGAGCATCCACACAATAGATCTGGATCCCTGTATGACTTCTTGTGGTCCTGTTGCAGTTGTTCAGATCGGTTCCGGCTGCCTTGGTCACTGTACATACTGTATTACGAGACTTGCAAGAGGGCATATCCGGAGTGTCCCGCAGGATGAGATACTCTCGCAGATACGTTCAGCAGTCCTTGGCGGTGTAGTTGAGATCCGCCTCACTGGACAGGATCTGAGTGCATACGGGTATGATCTGGGTGAGCCTTCTCTTCCTGCCCTTCTTCGGGAGATCGGGAAAATTTCCGGCAACTTCTATGTCAGACTTGGGATGATGAACCCGGCGACACTGCTCCCAATCATTCATGATGTTGCTGATACGCTGGACAACGATCATATCTTCTCTTTTGTTCATCTCCCTGTTCAATCTGGATCTGATCAGGTGTTACTGCGGATGGGACGGGAGTACAGTTCCTCTACCTATCTTGAAATGGTTGAGATTATCAGGAAACGCACTCCTGGAATCTCAATAGCCACAGATGTTATTGCAGGTTTTGTGGCAGAAAGTGAAGAGGAGTTCAGGGCCACGAGGAATCTCATAACCCTCCTAAAACCGGATGCACTTAATGTTACCCGGTACTCCTACAGGCCGGGTTCAACGGCATCGCGATCAGGTGAACTCCCTGACCGCATCAGAAAGGATCGATCACGGGAACTGGTTCGTATCGGATACTCGATCCTGAAAGAGAAGAAACGGGAACTGGTAGGAAGGTCAGAAGAGGTGATAATCACAGAAAAACTCAAGCCCGGCACAGTGATGGGAAGAACCAGATCGTATACTGGGGTTGTTATCGGTGAAGATCTCCCGGTAGGTACTAAGTATCTGGTGGAGTTCACTGATGAACGAACACATTACTTGCTTGGAAGGGTTGTGAGATCACTTTCCTGAATCCAAAACTGGTGGTGAAGTCAGTGGGGTTTTTCTCTCACCCGGGAGACGGTACCTGTATCTGGTGAATACATGGAAGATGTCATACTCAATGGGTATAATCGCCTTATCGATCTAATTCAGACAACAGACACTGGGATAGATCAGCGGAGCGCCGTAATCCGCGCACAGGAGGATGACCTTGTCGGAAAAATGGGTGCAATTACAGCACCTGTCATTCACACAATGGGAATAACCATCCTTGAAAAAGGAAAAAAGGACAATCAGGGGGAGATATACGATGCGAAGCACTACTCCTCAAGGGTTTTTGTCCTTGGAAAAAGTGCAGATCCTGCCCCATACCGCCCGGATAATATGTCGCGGCAGGTTATTGATCAGTTCTGTCTTCTCAGCGAGGATGGGAAGTTTTACGAAGTGATGTACAGTGCAGATGACCTTGTGGTCGATTCGTACATGGGTGAACTTACTCCGCGCCAGTTGATCGATCTTTACGGATACGATGCGGTGTTTATGCTGTACAAAGGAATGAAACAGTACCTGGAAGGGCAGGAGAAGCTCCTGAGCGCCCTTGAGGTTACTCTCCAGTTTCTCGTGAACTCTGCCTGATCATCAGGTTCTATTTTTCTTTCCAGTTGAAAAGAGGGAAAAGCGGCCTGAGTGGATCAGTCTCGTCTTCATATCCTGATAACCTGAAGATCCGCTCTGTCCGCGATCCGTCTTTCCTCTCCCATGATACTGCTGCTTTTGCGTTGCGCACAATAGATGGAAGGAGGTACCGGTGAACAGAGTCGGGATTCAGATCTCCGATCTCATATCTGATATCATCAGGAATTATTCGCACTTGTGTTGATTTTGCAGGTGCAGTTCCAAGATTCTCGACAATTACCGTTTCTGCATCCTCATGTAATGAGGCATAGAGCTCCGGGTGCGCAGACTTTGTTGCATCCTCGGATATCGCCATCGCAAGTAGGATCGTGAGAAGGATTACTGCCGCAATACCTGCTGCAGCCTGTCCGAAAAAAAACCCTAAAAGCAGAGTAATTATGATTCCAAAAACAGCGGTCTGAACAATATTCTTATTCACATACTCTGTTTGGTCCCAGAGATTTAAAATTGAAGAGTGGGCCCGGTGCGATTCGAACGCACGACCTCCCGGTTATCAGCCGGGTGCACCACCTGTCTATGCTACGGGCCCCAGAGGCTCTAATTAGGTGGATGCTATGAGGTATTAAATCTTGTGAAATTATGGTGGTCTCCCTTCCCGACAGATGCATGGTTCATATCTGGATGAGAAATCAAATCCAATATCTGAATATCTGGAACTGAACTGACATGGTTGTGAAATATCTCCTTGGGAATGAGGCTATTGCCCATGGCTGCCTTGAAGCAGCGCTTGATACTGCATTTGGATATCCGGGCACCCCATCATCTGAAGTCATTGATACCCTCAGGGTATGGCCTGACCGCCAGTCGTATGTTGAGTGGTCAGTAAATGAGAAAGTGGCATATGAAGAGGCATTGGCATCATCCTGGTGTGGATTGAGGTCAATTGTAACCATGAAGCATGTCGGTCTGAATGTCGCGGCAGATCCCCTGATGACCTCTGCTTACACCGGGGTGAAAGGAGGTTTCGTCGTGCTTTCTGCTGATGACCCGTTTGCACACTCTTCACAGAATGAGCAGGACAGCCGCTGTTACGCTGCTTTTGCACGGATTCCCTGTCTGGATCCAAGTTCTGTCCAGGAAGCACATGACATGGTCAGAGATGCATTCTCCCTCTCTGAAGAGTTTCTGCTACCTGTACTCTTCCGGCCAACCACGCGCATATGTCACTCAAAGAGTGATGTGAACCTTGGAGAGGTTGCGGCATCAGACCGGCAAGGATCTTTTGAAAAAGATCCCAGTCAGTATGTTGTCATTCCTGCACATACACGCATTCTTCATAAACGGCTCAATGAAAAACAGCCATCTCTCAAAAAAAGGCTCGTTGAGTCAGGGTATAACCGATGTACCATCCGGGGAAATACCGGGGTGATAACAGGAGGAATTGCAACATCGTATGTTCGTGAAGTTGTTGCGGATTCGGTTTCTATTGCCCAGATTGGTGCATATCCTATCGACGAAGAGTGGCTCTCTGATTTTATAAAAAGCCACGAGCGGATCCTAGTGGTTGAGGAACTGGCCCCGGTGATCGAGGAGATAGCAAGACAGGTGGCAGGGTTGGTTCCGGTACTGGGAAAGAAGACCGGACATGTTCCCTATGAGGGAGAACTCTCCCCCGAGAGGGTAGCCCAATACCTTCAGGCAGCAGAAATCCAGGTGAAGATAGAGTATCCTGTTATACCTGCACCTGCTGGCCTTCCTGTCAGACCCCCTATCCTGTGTGCCGGGTGTATGCATCGCACAGCCATGTATGCAATGAGAAAAGTCTTCCGTGATGGAATTTTTCCGAGCGATATTGGATGTTACACGCTCGGGCTTCAACTGGGTGTTGTTGATACCACTATCTGCATGGGTGCTTCGATCACGATAGCGTCAGGGATGGCCCAGGCTGGTGAGAAACACGATATCGTCTGCACTATTGGTGACTCTACCTTCCTCCACACCGGTATCCAGGGTCTTTTAAACGCAGTATACAATAATGCGAATATCACGGTGGTAATTCTCGATAATCGTATCACTGCGATGACCGGACATCAGCCAAACCCCACCACAGGAGTTACGGCCGGTGGAGTTGAGCGCCCGGCAGTCTCCCTTGAGATGCTCTGTAGATCATGCGGTGTGTCCTTCGTTGAGACAGTAAGCCCCTCCGACCTTGTCCAGTTTACCGGTGTTCTCAAGGATGCAAAATCCCGCTCTGGTGTGAAGGTGATCATCGCCAAACAACCCTGTGTTATCACCGAGCGCAGGGCAAAGGTCAACCGTGGGAAGTTCATGGTCGACCTGAATGGATGCATCGGATGTAAGGCATGCGTCAAATTCGGATGTCCTGCGATTGAACTTCACAATGGCCTTGCACAGATCACCGATCTCTGTTCCGGTTGTGGGGTCTGTGCCCAAATATGTCCTGTTTCTGCAATATCCCTGGAGGTAAAAGAATGAGTTTTGATGTGCTCATTGTCGGAATCGGTGGTCAAGGTACCATTCTGACATCAAACATCCTGGGGGAGGCATGCGTTATTGAAGGTGTGCCGGTTCGTGGTGCTGAAACACATGGAATGGCACAACGTGGTGGTTCAGTTGAGAGTCAGATCCGAATCGGGCAGGAGTATGGACCTCTGATTGCTCCCGGTACTGCAGATCTCATTATCTCCTTTGATCTCATGGAAGCAGCACGCTACTGCCATTACCTCAAGGAATGTGGCCAGATTTTTACCAGCCGTGAGTATGTGGTCCCCACATCTGTGTTTATGCAGGATTTTCCTGCACCCGATGAGTATATGCTCAAGGGTTTACTTGGAGATCGCACTGTGGTTGTGATTGATGCAAGAAAACTGGCTGAGGAGGCTGGAAGCGTTCTGACTCAAAACATTGTTCTTCTTGGTGCAGCTTCCATGTGCCTTCCATTAAAGGAACAGTCTCTCCGTGATGCTGTAAGCAGGATTGTTCCAAAGAAGACTGTTGAGTTGAATCTCAAGGCATTTGATCTTGGTAAGGCTATTTGCTAACCCGATTAAGGCTATCTGGGTACAACTAGAACCCATATTTTAAAAAGTCGGAGGATGTATGAATGCTCAAATCTGCCAGCGATATGCTGACTATATGAAACGCCAGGATGTCTCCTGGATCTTCTGTATCTGCTGCGCATTATTTGTCATAGGAATGGGCCTTACTTTTCAGGCCCCCTGGGTTGACTGGGATGCTTCTGACTACATCAATGTGGCAGAAAACATTGTACATGGGAAAGGGGTTGTCAGTGGTTGGGAGTCAGATACGATTCATAAATTCTGGCCATTGACTGTCTGGCCTCCACTCTATCCCATTCTTATCGCTGTTTTGGTGCTGGTGGGTTTTTCATCGGTTAATGCTGCAATGTGGGTACAAATCCTCTCCCTTACAGGCATTGTGGTGGTTTCTTTCCATCTGGGGAAGGAAACTGACTCTCCGCTTGTGGGATATCTCTCCGCCCTTGTAATCCTGCTGATGAGTACACTCTGGGAAATGGCCAGAATGGCGTTAACAGAGGTGCCGTACATCTTTTTCTCGATTATTGGTTTGTATTTCCTCATCCGATATCTCAAGTCAGGAACGTATTGGTTTCTCCTGTTTGCTGCCCTGCTCTGTGGAACTGGTGCAGTCACACGGTACATGGGTGTAACCCTGATCTTTACCGGATTATTTATCCTGGTAATCCAGCCATGGAAAAAACCCGTATCACAACTGAAGCAGATCGGATTGTTCGGTATTATTTCATCTCTCCCTTTATGTTTGGTTTTTATCAGGAATATTTCCAACACTGGTCATTTTAGTGGTGCAGACCGTGGTGGTGGCTCTGGAAATATCGCAGGGGTTGCTCATGATATGGCACAGATTCTCATATCTGATCTGACTCCTTTCAAACCTCTGGGAAACCTGGGTGCATCTAATGGAATTTTTGCGATTACCTGCATTATCCTGGTAATTGTTGCAGCGTTACTGTTGTATGGTGTCTATCAATCAGATAAAAGAAAGTTCATCTTGAATATCTGGAAATTTATCTCGGATAAACGAGTAATTATCAGTTATATTCTGATTTATGCTGTTTCACTCTTTGTTCTGGAGATCGGAATGGGAGACATTGCCACTGTTCAGACGCGTTACCTTCTTCCGGTTTATCCCTTTGTTATCATACTAGTTCTTTCATTCATGCGTGGTGCATGTGGCTGTATGAAACCCTCTTCATACAGAGTTATGAGCGGTGCTTTGTGCACTATCCTGATTCTAGGATTTTTATCCGGGCAGGTGTTTTCCACTATCCCAATTATGTCGGATAAAGGGGGACGCTCCTATACTGACCCATCATGGTACGACGAACCGATCGAAGAGTACCAGTGGGTAATGCAGAATATCCCTCATGGTGCAGAAATATTCAGCAACAATCCCCGTGCGATGCAATTGCATACGTCCAGAGCGATTCCTACTCTTCCTGAACAGGGAAATGGTGAAACAGCAAGGAAACTTCTTACCAAACTCCATCCCGGGCAGATGATCGTCTCTTTGAACGGGAAAAAGAGCAATGATCAATACATGAATGCCGGTGAATTTTTCTCATACAATAAGGACTTTACCTCACCTGCGGTGTTCAAACAGGTCTTCTCTACCAGAGATGCTGAAGTTTATCAGGTTGTCAGCCCTGCATCCTGATCATTTTTGGTGCATGGTATGAGGGTCTCTGCACCATAAGCCCAAAGACTTTATATCAATGAGGGTGATTAGTATGATCATGTCTCAGAACACTTTCGAGGCAGGGAGCGCCGGTGTTGTACACTCGGCAGGTCGCTTTCTCCAGCGATAAGAATTCTACTGTAAAGAAGATCTCTGTTTTCGACACAACCCTCCGTGATGGGGAGCAAACTCCGGGTGTATCTTTTACCACTGCCGATAAGATCGAGATAGCAAGACAACTGTCTGATATCGGCGTCAGTGTCATCGAAGCCGGGTTTCCAGCATCATCCCAGGATGAGTATGCAACGGTCAAAGCAATTGTAGCCGAAGGTCTGGATTCCACGATATGTGGGCTGGCCAGATCGGTGAAAGGTGATGTTGACCGGTGCATCGATGCCGGTGTTGATATGGTGCATGTGTTTATCCCCACTTCTGAAGTGCAGCGGACCCACACCATCAGAAAGACCCACCAGGAGGTTGTTTCTATAACGGGAGAAATCGTCAGATATGCCCGTGACCATGCTGATCAGGTCCTTTTTTCAGCGATGGATGCAACCCGGACTGATCTGCCTGAACTGATGGAAGTTTTCAAAACTGCGGTTGATGCAGGTGCTACTGCAATCAATGTTCCTGACACGGTCGGTGTTGCTACACCAACCTCGATGAAGGCTCTCATTTCAGCATTGAGGAAGGAGATATCCTGCACAATTGATGTTCATTGTCACAATGACTTCGGGATGGCTACTGCAAATACCATATCTGCGGTGGAGGCTGGTGCTGACCAGGTCCAGGTGACGGTGAATGGTATTGGTGAAAGGGCCGGGAATGCGGATCTGGCATGCACCACCATGATCATTGAGTCGATCTTTGGCTACACCACAGGGATTAAGACCGAAAGGCTGGTGGAAACATCGCGGATGATCTCGAGATTCTCAGGTCTGATGGTGCCTCCGAACTGGCCCGTGACCGGTGATTATGCCTTCTCCCATGAGAGCGGGATTCATGCACAGGGAGTACTGGAACATGCAAGTACCTTCGAGCCAGGTATCATGACCCCTGAAATGGTCGGGCATCGCCGCAGGCTAAAACTTGGAAAGCACGTCGGCCGGCATGCGGTCAGAGAGATGCTGAATCAGGTGCATATCACGCCTGATGAGGAACAGATCGATACAATCATTGCAAGGGTCAAGCAGATCGCTTCAAAAGGCAAGAAGATCACAGAATCAGATCTCTATGAGATTGCAGAAACTGTAGTGGGAACAGGAACATCCGGACGCTACATTGAACTGGTTGATATCGCTATCATGACCGGAAACCACATGATCCCGACAGCAACCGTCAGAGCCATGGTTAATGGTTCAGAGAAGGTATGCTGCTGCACCGGTAACGGTCCGGTTGATGCCGCAGTCAGAGCACTGATCGGGACCGTTCCCCGTCATGCTGAATTGAAGGAGTTCAATGTCTCGGCCATCTCTGAAGGAAGTGATGCGATAGCACACGTGGCACTGGTTGTTCAGGATGACAAGGGACAACTCTTTGATGCAGCTGCATCAGGGGACGATATCGTGCTGGCATCAGCAGAAGCAATGGCAAATGCGTTAAATATGGTATATCGCAATGGAACAGACAATAGTTGAGAAGATCTTCTCCCGTCGATGCAAAAAAGACGTCTTTGCGGGTGAGGTAGTAATGGCTCCGGTAGATGGTGCAATGATGCATGACATCACCGGTCCACTGGCCATAGAAAAATTCTACGAGATGGGTGGTACGAAGGTTTTTGATCCGAAGAAGGTCATCATGCTCTTTGATCACCAGACCCCGGCTGATTCACTGAATGCCGCAGAAAATCAGAAGAAAATGCGTGCATTCGGAAAAGAACAGGAGATTCTGAATTATGACATAAAAGAGGGGGTCTGCCACCAGGTCACCCTCGAAAAAGGAAGGGTCTGTCCTGGTGACATTGTCATCGGTGGTGACTCGCATACCTGTACCTATGGTGCAGTTGGTGCGTTTGCCACCGGGGTTGGTTCAACTGATCTTGGCTTTGCACTCCGGTATGGGTGTTTGTACTTCCGTGTACCTGAAACAATAAGAGCAAATGTGACCGGCAGGTTTACAAAACGTGTCGGTGCCAAGGATCTGATCCTGAAGATCATCAAAGACATTACTGTTGACGGTGCGACATACAAGGCTGTGGAGTTTACCGGTGAAACCGTTTCCTCTATGCCAATGGCAGGAAGGATGACCTGTTGTAACATGGCAATTGAGATGGGTGGAAAAGCCGGTATCGTACCGCCCGATCAGATCACTGCTGAATATCTGAAGCAACGGATCTCCTGTCCTCCAACAGATCTGGGAAGCGACGACGGTGCATCCTACATATCACGGAGGGAGTATGATGTAAGTGACCTGGTGCCACAGGTCGCTGTTCCACACAATGTTGACCAGGTTGTGGATGTTGACAAGATTGCCGGAACGCCCGTGGACCAGGTGTTCATCGGCTCCTGTACAAACGGAAGGTTCGAAGACATGCAGGAGGCAGCAGAGGTTCTGGGTGATCGCTCATTCTCTGATAATGTCAGGGTGCTTGTGATTCCTGCGTCAAAGCCTGAGTACCTGAAGACCCTAAAGGCCGGCATCATAGAGCGGTTTGTTGAAGCAGGAGCACTTGTCGAGGCACCCTGTTGCGGACCGTGTATGGGAGGCTCATTTGGTCTGATAGCGTCAGGTGAGGTATCATTCTCTACCTCTAACCGGAACTTCAAGGGAAGGCAGGGTTCGACTGACGGGAAAGTCTACCTTGGATCTGCTGCCACGGCTGCTGCCACGGCAATCACCGGGGTTATCACTGATCCACGGGAGGTGGAGTAATGAGGGTCTGGAAATTCGGTGATAACATCGATACAGATGCGATCATTCCCGGGCGTTTTCTCACCATCAATGATCCCAAGGGTCTTTCCGAACATGCATTCGAAGGATTCAGGGATGAGTTCGCAAAAGGTGTTAAGGAAGGGGATATGATTGTTGCAGGGCGTAACTTCGGCTGTGGATCATCCCGGGAGCATGCTCCCCTTGCCCTGACCGGTTCTGGTGTCAGGGTGGTTATTGCTGAGTCATTCGCACGAATCTTCTACCGCAATAGTGTCAATGTCGGACTCCTTCCTGTGATATGCCCACGAGCCGGAGAGATCACCGAGCAGGATATGGTCACGGGTCATTTTGCAGAAGGTTATATTGAAGTTTCAGGGAAACGATTTGACATTGAACCGGTTCCGGCATTCCTGCAGCAGATCATAGATGCAGGGGGACTGGTAGAATACGCAAAGCAGATCAGGAGTGAAGACCTGTGCATGAAGTAGCGGTAATCGGAGGGGACGGAATCGGCCCCGAAATCATAGCATCAGGCCGCAGAGTGCTTGATGCAGCAGGAGAGAAGTTCGGGTTTGAGATCGGCTGGACTGATTTTGACATCGGTGCGGAGCGATATCTGAAGACCGGTGAACTGGTCAGTGAATCAGAAATTGACGCTCTCTCCTCCTATCCTGCAATATTTTTCGGGGCAATCGGGGATGATCGTGTAACACCGGGCATTCTCGAGAAAGGCATCCTGCTGACGCTCAGGTTTGCCTTTGATCAGTATGTGAACCTGAGACCGGTGAAGATGCTCGCAGGAGTAGAAACTCCTCTGGCAGGAAAAGGCCCTCAGGACATCGATTTCCTCGTTGTCAGAGAGAACACAGAGGATTTCTACGTTGGGATTGGCTCCCGGTTTTCAGGAAAAGAGAAAAAACAGCTTGAAGTTGTGAGAAACCTCTACTCTGTCAAGTTTGGTCTTGATGTCGAGAGCGATGCGGAGGAGATTGCATACCAGATCGGAGTTCTTACCCGGGAAGGTTCAAGGCGGGTCATTGAGTACGCCTTTGATGCCTCCCGTAAGCGCAGGAAAAAGGTGACTTCGGTCGATAAGGCCAATGTTCTGTCTGATGTCTATGGGCTTTGGAGAGATGTATTTCGTGATGTTTCTGTAAAGAACCCGGATATCTCTACCGAGTTCAACTACGTGGATGCAATAACCATGTGGTTTGTAAAGAATCCGGAATGGTTCGATGTGGTGGTCACTCCGAACATGTTTGGTGATATCATCACTGATCTGGGTGCTATGATTCAGGGTGGGCTTGGATTGGCTCCCGGAGGAAATATCAATCCAACGGGAACCTCTATGTTTGAACCGATCCATGGTTCTGCGCCGAAGTACAAGGGCCTGAATGTTGCAAATCCGTTTGCAACCATATGGGCAGGGGCGATGCTGCTTGATCACCTTGGCGAAACAGAAGCAGGTGCAGCGGTTGTAAAAGGAATTGAAGCCTCTATCAGTAACGGTGTTGTGACCCGTGATATGGGCGGCTCAGCCACGACAAGCGGTGTTGGCGACTGGGTGGCAGAGTGGATCCGCAAATCCGCATAACTTTTTTCAAATTCGAGATCAGAATTTCTGATTCAGTATAATAATTGAATAATAGAACGCTAAGGGGGAGATTTGAACTCCCGAGAGGCAAGCCTCACAAGATTTCCAATCTTGCGCCTTCCCAGACTAGACTACCTCAGCAAAAGAATTGCCTCATACTGTTAGCTCTTGCAGATTTAAGCCTTGCTGGTCTTATCACTGGTCTGGTGGCCTTTCCATATTGCCGGGTATGCATCAGCATCCGGGAATATGATTCGTGGAGCAACAGCAAGCCCTTTTTCTCCGGGTATAATTCTCGATGCACTCATGAGCGCTTCGCCGACTCCGATTAAATCACCCGAATCGGTGAAGATTGTGACCATATCTTCCATCTGAAACGCGTCGGTCTTTATGATTCCCCTCATTGAGAGACGTGCTCCGTGGCAGATCGCACCGGCTGCAGAATCCTTGATCGTCACAGTCGGGAGGTGTTTTATCGAGATCTCCATCGGAAGAATCATTGATGATAACAATTCCGGGTGTCCTGCTTTTGCTGCTTCTACGGCATCACGAACATCGTGAAGAGTATGGATCTGAGACTCTGGGAAATCTGCAGATCTGCTTCTTCGCAGTTCCTGCATATGAGCACCGACGCCAAGGGCCATCCCGATATGGTGGCAGAGTGATCTGATGTATGTGCCCGAATCGCATCTGACCCTGAGCAGGACAAGCCGGTCTTCACGACTCAAGATCTCAAGTTCCAAAATCTCCCTGATCCGAAGAGCACGTTTCACAGCACTTTTTCGAGGAGGGCGCTGGTAGATCTTGCCTGTAAACTCTGCGATGTTCTTTTCAAGGTCCTGCTGGCTTACACTACCCTGTAGGCGCATCAGGCAGATGTATTCTTTTTCATCCAGATGAAGGATTGAAGTCAGACGCACCGCCTTGCCAAGAAGCACCACGAGTACTCCTGAAACCTGAGGGTCGAGAGTTCCGGTATGGCCCACCTGAGAAACTCCTGTCATCTCCCGTACCCATGCCGCAACCTGGTGGCTGCTTGGTCCTCTCGGCTTATCGATAAGGAGAATGCCCCCGCCATTTTGTAATGGAATGATCGGCTTTCCTGTTAATTTCACTTCAGATGTGGTTTGCATGGGTATCAGGGGTTCATCAGGAGAAACATGTTCAACTCATCAAGTGTCCCTTCAAGGGAACCATCGCCTACAACATCAGGGGGCAGGCCAGCATCTTCCATGGCTGATCCAGTGACATCCCCGATTGCAACGATGATCAGATCCTCCCTTCGTTTCCATATTGCAGATTTAAACGAGAATGCACTTGTGAATAGCACCGCTTCTGCACTATTCAGATCGAGTTCTTCATAGGTTGGTATCAGGGAGTAAATAGTGAACTCCGCAGGAATTGCTCCTGCCTCTGAGATAGCATTCAATAATCCTGGATTTGGTGCATCAGACCGGGGGATGCCGATGGTTTTTCCTGATATCCACTCGCCCAGGTACGGGACAAAAGCCCGTGAGTAATACTCAGGCAATACTTCACAGGGAACACCGGATTCGCGAAGTGCCTTGGCAGTCTGCGGGCCTATTGCAATAACCCGGGGAAGTGGGCACTGTCCAAGAAGAGGGCCAATTTTGTGGGCAGGAAGGGCACTGGTAAAGAATATGCAGTCAAATCGTTCCTCGCGCACCTGTTCAATGAAGAGATCGATCTGATCCTGATCAATCTCCCCTGTCAGCGGTGTTACCGGGTAACAATCATGTCCGCGACGTGCGCATCTCTGCTGATCATCCAGTTCCTTCCCCCGAAGCCTGGTAATTGCGATCTTCATTCCATCCCCTGATCACTGGTCCACAGACCTGATATGCGGTTATTTTAAGCTCTCTTCACACTTATAATGCATGAGAATCCCATGATTCCCTTACTATCAGGGCTTGTGATCGGGCTTGCTTGTGGTGTCATAAGTGGTCTGATCCCGGGTATTCATTCAAACACCATGGCAGGAATCATGGCTGGCCTTTCTCCTGCTTTAATCCCGTTTATCGGTGTAGAGGGTCTTGCTGCTGCTCTGATCTCCATGCTTATCAGTCACTCGTTTCTTGATCTGATCCCATCCGCATTCTTTGGAGTTCCGGACTCCGGAACTGCCTTGTCAGTGCTTCCCGCACATGCACTGACCATGGATGGAAAAGGGGAAGAGGCAGTCAGGCTTTCAGCTATTGGTTGTGTATATGGTGTTATTTTCGGTGTGCCTGTTTCTGTGATGGCATATCTTGCCCTGCCTCAGATCCAGTCTTCCATCGACTGGTTCACCGGTCCGGTGCTTGTTCTGATTATGGGTCTGATAATTATTCAGGAAGAGTCTGTAATCTGGGGCCTTTTGATCTTTATGTCTTCGGGACTGCTCGGGCTTTTTGCGTTCAGGTACCAGTATCTTGTCTGGGGCATGAATGGTGAGAGTACGGTTCTGATGCCTCTTCTGACCGGGTTGTTTGGACTGTCTGTGTTAATCTCCTCTTCCCATGCTCCGGTTCCACGACAACGGTTTACAGATCTTGGGCTTGAAACAGGAACCATTCTGTATGCGTCACTCTCCGGGACAATTGCCGGTCTTCTGGTTGGATGGCTCCCGGGCCTGTCAACAGCATCTGCAACTGCTGTGATTAATGCCAGAATAAAATATGATACAAACCGGCGAACCTATCTGGTTGCTGCCGGAGCTGCAGCCTGTGCAAACGTGGTGATCGGCCTTGCTGCTTTTTACGGAATTGAAAGAACCAGGAACGGTGTCATGGTGATGATATCATCTCTGGATCCACCTTCGTTTTGGGTCCTTCTCCTGATTACGGTAATTGCATCAGGGGCAGCTTATCTGATAACCCTGCGCCTTTCCTCTTATGCAAGGTGGTTCTCAGGAGTTGATGGCAAAAAACTCAACACTCTTGTGGCCGGGTTTGTGATTCTTCTCTGCGGAGTCATATCCGGCCCATTTGGATTATTTATCCTCGCCTGTGCAACTGGGATTGGTCTGATTCCTGTGCTTCTGAACCTCTCACGCGTAACCTGTATGGGAGTTGTAACATTGCCTGTTATTCTATATTCACTTGGGCTCTGGGGATTTTGATGGATTCAAAACAATCTGATCAAACCGGCAACCAGCAGATAACTTCTCATTACTGGTACAATGAGTGCAAGTCGGTTGAGGGGTCTGACTCATCTGATATGACTCAACTCTACTCCGGATTCATAGCAAATATCGCAAATGTAGATAAATTTTCGGTCCTTCCCAATTGGCAGGAGGCAGTTGTCAAGGGTATCTGTAAAGATAAGGATGAATATTACTCCTCACTTCGTGAGATCTGTATGTTCTGGTCCCGGAAAGAGTTGCAGATTTATAACTCATCCGAAGAGGTCAGGCTGATAAAACTGATGCTGATACTTCGTGAGACTGATCAGATGATCAGCCGCCTGTCTGAACAGATCATCTTCTGGCTCTCGATGGGGGAGAATGGGTCTGACTCAAGTAGCCCGGTTAAAAAAGGTCAGGATTCTATCAGGGAGGTAGCGTTAGGAAGTGGGAATGATGGTATTACACTACTTTGTCGCAGTCTAGTAAGCATGAAGGAGAGCCGGGCAGGACTGGTCCGTGATATTTCAACAAGATGCGAGAGACTCCTTCCCAACAGTAGTATTATAGTGGGTCCCCTGGTTGCTGCAAGGCTGCTTGTAGAGGCAGGTAGTTTGAGGCACTTATCTCAAATGCCAGCATCAAAGATCCAGGTTCTGGGGGCCCGCAATGCTCTCTTCTCCCATCTCTCATCAGGCTCTCCCCCTCCTAAACACGGGCTTATCTTTGAGCACAAACGCATACATTCTGCATCCCGTAAGATTAGGGGGAGGGTCTCCCGGACGCTTGCTGCAAATCTTGCCATTGCAGTTAGAATTGATTACTACCGGGGGATAGGGGATGCAACATTTCTGGAACGAGCACGGTTACGGATAGAAAAGGCGGGAAGAAAGTCTTGATCTGGCAAAATAATATATTATGTTCTCATGGAAGAGCCATCAAAGGTGACAGGATGATAGGCTCCCTTCGGGTCTGGCCACCAGAGCGAAGTAAACTATCTGCTCTTTATTATCTGGGATCTGGTCCTGATATCAATGCAACAGATCAGATTTTGTATCTTGGTGCTGCATCAGGAACCACGGTCTCGTTTATCGCTGACTATGCAGGGATTGTATATGCTGTTGAGATAGCACCGGAGCCTCTTGTGAAGTTACTCCAGGTCTGTTATATAAAGAAGAATATTATCCCTATCCCTGCTGATGCTGCTAATCCTCGAACCTACGCTCCACTGGTCAGCAGGGTAGACCTGATCTATCAGGATATTGCGCAGAAAGAACAGGTAGAGATAGTAATAAAAAATCTGTTCTTTCTGAATCCTGGGGGATTGTTAATTCTGATGCTGAAAACGCGGAGTGTAGCTTCCCAACTGGACCCTAAGCAGGTTTGTAGTGATGCAGTATCAGCACTACACAATGCAGGTCTTGATGAGATCAACGTAACATGGCTTGACAAATACCATCGTGATCATGCAGCAATTGTATGCAAAAAAAAGAAATTCTGAACGTAATAGCCCGAAGCAGATTCGAACTGCTGTCACAAGGTCCAGAGCCTCGTATGATTGACCTCTACACTATCGGGCTTCGTGCCTCCATATTTTTCTCGCTCGTGGTATATAATGGTGCTGCTCATCGGTATCTTTTTTCAGGATATTTTGCTACCTCCTGCTGGCGCGATATCGCCCCTCCGAGGGCTGGTTTATTCGTTCATCATCATTGGTGATACCGGGCTGATAGATCCGAAATTTTTTGACATGGAGGATTCTACTGAATTTTGGCCCTGATTTTCGCCCCTTTTCTCCCCAGAGATACCAGAAAGGATATAATATGGAGTTCACAAACATCTAGTCATACTTCGATTATCTCGGAGTATGTGGCATGACGTCCTGGTAATTATCGTTGGATCAGCGTTGTTTCCAGGATTAGTGCTTTTCGAACAATCGGATTGTTCGGAGGACATTCAATGAACGCACGAATCGCAGTTTTATTAATGGTGCTTGTCGCATGTGCATGTATTGCACTTCCGGCGTCTGCAGCACTCAACAAGGTCAGCCAGGGAGGAGATATCTTCCTTGGAGAAAAGAACCTTGATGTGAGCGCAGCAACCGGTGGCGCCAAGCAGATTGCATGGTGGCAGCCAGGCAGCAACTCAGACACTGAGCAGCCTGCTGACATTCAGACCGTCTCTGATGATAAGGCATTCTATGTTTCACCTGACATCTTCGTCGGTAAGACTGGTATCTGGTATCAGTGGAATGGGACTGTAAAGGGTTCCCCAGCCTTCAACGTGAAGGAACCTGCTCTCAGTCTTAAGATCTGGGATGCAACTGCAGGTGAGGATATCACAGGCAAGGCAATCCCGGTCGGCAACTATGCCAACTTTGCAGTTGAGACCAACATGCAGAGCCTTGCAACCCGTCCAGGGTACCAGGCAGCTGATGGCCCATTCAAGCTGAAGGTCAAGACCTCAGACGGCGGTGTATACCAGCAGCTCGTTGGAAACAACGGCAAGTCATGGCCACTGAATGCTCTGACCGTCAACCAGCAGCTCTGGTACTGGGTCGGAGAAGGCAGTGACCACACTAAGTTTGCAAAGAACGACGGGTGGAACACCGCAGCCGAAGACCAGAACAACAACCGCCTGTACAAGGCCGGTGTGTACACGGTCTGGGCAGAGTGTAACGCCAACGCAATGAAGGATATGTACAAGGCACCAGATGGCTCGGACTACACTGGAAAAACTGTTTCCGCTGTAAAGAGCGTTCAGATTGCCACCGATCAAGTTAAGATCGAAGCCAACAAGGACACTGTAGTCCGTGGCAATCCGTTCTCCGTCACCATCACTGGTGTTCCAAACGCCCAGTACATTCTTTGGGTTAAGGGAACCAACTCCATGACCGGCGCAACCGGCGACCAGCCACCGATGATCCTGACAGCTCAGGACAACGTTAAGCAGGACGACCCGGCAGGTCCATACGAGATTGGAAAGTATCAGTACGAGGGTGGCGCAGGGAAGAGCGTTAAGCAAGATGTCCCCGACGACCCCGACTACCACGGAACCAAGTGCTATGCACAGGTAAAACTCAATTCCAGTGGTACCAGAACCGTTGAGTTCAAGACAACCAAAGACACCAAGGACAAGAAGTACACCGTTCGTGTCGAGCGCAAGTCCGGCAACCAGTACAAGTCTGATGAGGTCGATATCAAGGTAGAGAAGGGCGATGTCACCATCGTCGCTGCAGGCGATCAGAGCTACTACCTTGGTGAGGAAGTCAAACTCTCCGGAACTAACTCCGAGACTGACACTACGTATCTCTTCATCACTGGTCCAAACCTCCCAACCGCAGGTGCAATGCTCAAGTCTCCAAAGAAAGAAGTCAACAACAACCAGCCACAGTCCTTTGACGAAGCTGATGTTCAGGACGATGACACTTACGAGTACAAGTGGCAGACTGCAAACCTCGAGATGGATGCAGGAACCTACACTATCTACGCAGTAAGTGCACCAAACGACAAGGATCACCTGAATGATGCACAGTATGACACTGTCTCACTCGTGATCAAGAAGCCGTACATCCAGGCAACTGCATCCGGCTCAGTCGTTGCAAAGGGTGACAAGCTCTACGTCAGAGGTACCGCAGAAGGCGACCCATCACTGGGTGTTGCACTGTGGATCCTTGGAAAGAACAAGGTTCTCTACGCAACAGAGTCCGTGAATGACGACATGTCATTCGAATACGAACTCACTAAGGAAACCACCAAGAGCCTCTACGCAGGTCAGTACTTCGTCGTTGTTCAGCACCCAATGTACAACAACGAGTTCGATGTCTACCCAGACAACCCATTAAGCCCACAGAATGTCCTTGGTTCATACCCAACCCGTGGATCACAGATCTTCAAGATCGGCGGTCAGGGTGCACTTCAGGGCACTGACGCAGCAGAGGCACTTATCCAGGCAATCAACAACGCCATGGTAGACGACACCTACACCAAACTGCAGTTCCTCGTAGAGGAGCCAAAGGTCACCATCAACCCGATCGGTGAGCAGAAGGTAGGTTCCAAGTTCGAGATCGCCGGTACCACCAACCTGGCATACGACGACAACGATCTGCTTGTTGAGGTTACTTCATCCTCATTCAAGCCGACCGACAAGTCACAGAGCGGTGAGTTCAGCGGCGCAACCGGAACTGTCAAGGTCCAGCAGGGCACTGACGGTCTGAACAAGTGGAGCTTCAGCGTTGACGCATCCACCTTCAAGCCAGACGAGTACATCGTCCGTGTTTCCGGTGTTACCTGTGATGTAGTTGAGACTACACTGTTCAACGTTGTTGAGGCAGGCGGAGCTCCGGCAGCAGCAGCTACCCCGGCAGCAAAAGTCACCCCAGCAGCACCAGTAGCAGAGAAGACCAATGCAACTCCAGCAGCAAATGTTACTGAGATGAACGCAACTCCAACCGAGAAGCCGACCGCAGTAGCAACCACTGCAGCTCCAACCAGCAAGCCAACCGAGAAGGCAACCACCGTTCCAACCCCTGAGCCGACTAAGAAGTCCCCAGGATTTGGCGCAATGGCAGCACTCGCAGGCCTCGGAGCAGTTGCATTCCTTGCACTGCGCCGGAACTAAGGGTTAAACCCTAATTTTTCTTTTTTTTACACAGCAAGTTCTGTTAGTGTACTCTGCTTTTTGTCTCCGCTGATTCTTCCAATGAACTAATTAGGATACAGCGTCAATTTTATGCATGAAACTTGCTGTACGCCTCGTTGATATTGCTGCACGGGGTGTGCTCCTGCACCAGCAGGATGCAAAATCCCTGGGTGTTTTTCCCGGAGACCGGGTTGAAATAACCAATATCTCCACAGGTTTCTCCATAGCAGATTATGTTGAAACTACCTCTTCTCTCATTAAACAAGGAAAACTTGGTATCTATCACCAGAGTAACGAGCAACTACAGGTAAAAGATGGTGAATCTGTAGAGGTCAGGGTGGCTGACCGTCCGGTATCGCTGGATTATATCAGGAAGAAGATGGATGGAACCCGTCTCTCACGTGAAGAGATCAAAATGATCGTGAGCGATATTGTTCATGACAATCTGTCACCAAGCGAGATCACTGCGTTTGTTATCAGTTCCTACATCAACAATCTGGATATTGATGAGATTGAATCTCTCACCCGTTCGATGGTGGAGACTGGAGACCAACTTGAGTTTCATACCGGACCCATTGTTGACAAACACTCGATCGGCGGGGTTCCGGGAAATAAGATCACATTTCTAGTTGTTCCTATCATAGCAGCTGCCGGACTGTTGATTCCTAAAACCAGTTCTCGTGCAATTACGGGGGCAGGGGGAACTGCTGATCTGATGGAAGTACTGGCACCTGTGGAATTCTCGGCTACTGAAGTTCAGCAGATGACACAGAAGGTCGGTGGTGTCATTGTGTGGGGTGGTGCAACCAACATTGCCCCTGCTGATGACAAGATCATCATTCAGGAGTATCCGTTCAAAATTGATCAGGTTGGGCAGATGATCGCCAGTGTCATGGCAAAAAAATATGCAGTAGGTGCTGATGTTGTTGCCATTGACATTCCGGTGGGGAAAAACTGCAAGGTTCATTCTATACAGGAAGGAAGGAAACTTGCCCAGTTGTTTATTGAGATCGGTGATCGGCTGGAAATGCGTGTTGAATGTGCCCTCACATATGGTGACGCACCGGTTGGACGGGCAATCGGCCCTGCACTGGAAGTGAAAGAGGCCCTTGCTATCCTTGAAGGAGCTGAATCCCCGAACTCACTAATTGAGAAGAGCACGGTGATTGCAGGAATAGCCCTAGAACTTGCAGGAAAAGCAAACCGTGGTGAAGGAGCAAATCTGGCCCTTGAACTTCTCAAGACTGGAAAAGCCCTGAAGAAGATGCAGGATATCATTGCAATCCAGGGTGGAAATCCGGAAGTCACTTCTGATATGGTAAAACCAGGGGAGTTTTTCCATATCGTAAAGGCAGAGTATGACGGATATGTTGTGGATCTCAACAACCGCTCCCTGATCACCATTGCCCGCGTTGCTGGAGCGCCAAATGATCATGGGGCCGGACTCTACATTCATGCAAAGCCAGGAACCCGTCTCAAGCGTGGTGATCCGATATTTACTCTGTATGCCGAGAGGAAATGGAGACTAGAGAAGGCCCTTGAAACTGCCCGGACACTCCGTCCGGTGATTGTGGAAGGGATGCTGATCGATCGTGTTCCAAACCAGAGGGAGTGGGTCCCCTCCAGGCAGCGTACCAACGGTGTTGAATGATGTACTGTGAGGAAAATTCTGGACAGTAAGGTAGGAAGTGACAGATGGAACACAGGAAACTGAGACTGGTATCAGGAGGAATACTTCTCCTGCTCTGCCTTCTGGCAACTGCTCCGGTCTGTGGTCTCAATATCATGGTGTTTGAGCAGACTGATCGGACAGCCCCGATCCCTCAGGCACTCATTTACACAAACGGGGAGTATGCTGCAACTACTAACGAGAACGGGACCTATAACCTCTCATATGAAGGCGTTCCTCCTGCTTTGAGGATAGCAAAGGCCGGATATCGCGAGTGGACCGGAACACCGCTTGTAAATGACACCCTGCTATTGGTTCCGTTGCAGATTCGCAACTGTACATATTCGATCCAGGTTTTTGATGCTGATACACTCCTTCCTCTGCCTGACCTTCAGGTAAAAGCCAGCCTGGCGGATGGGACAGTTCGTCAGAATCATACCAGTTCGAACGGGAGTGTTCTCCTCCCTCTCCGAACCGAGCAGGTCTATGATCTCACAATCACTGGAGGCAAATATCAGACTATCAGGGACAAACTGGTGACAGGGTTTGAGAATACGGCTGTTCAGTACTCGATGATCAGAAATGATCGCATCTCACTTCTGGTGCAGGATGCCCAAACCAAACACCCGGTTGCAGACGTTCAGGTATTTACTGATGGCAAGGATTCAGGGAAGACTAACGAGAAAGGAATTCTGATCACCAATATGAGCCGGGGTGTGGATCATATGATCGAAGCGAGATCCCCGGGATACGAGAAGACGATCCTGCAGAAAAATCCTGGTGAAGAGGATCTCATTCTGGATGTTGCCCTGATACCCCTCAAGTCCACAGTGTTTGTCTCTGTATATGATCCTGCTAAACAACCTATCGAGGGGGCAGAGATTCGGATAGATGGTGAGTCAGCAGGATCCACAACCCAGTATGGGAGAATCTCGATACCAGATCTTGAACTCCGGTCCTATCTCATTAGTGTCAGTAAGAAAGGGTACAAACCTGAAAGCAGGACAGTTGATCTCACATCAAATAACTCAGATATTATCTTTGATCTGACTCCTGATCTGATTTCAGTGCCAGTGATGGTCAAGGATAGTCAAGGACGATCCCTTCCCAATGCTTCGGTTCTGGTCAATGGCTCCCAGATGGCTGTAAGTAACGGCAATGGATCGACAGTTCTGGCCCTCAAAGAAAAACAGTCCTATCATATCGGGGCAGAACTGGTAGGGTATCTGCAGAATAATACAACCATAATCCCACCTGTCTCAACCCCGGTGATTCTCGTTCTTAGCCCCAAAGAGAAAGAGAATGTAGTAACTCCATTCCCCTTGATGCAGGCAGGAATCATAGTCCTCGTGGTGGTGGCGTTACTCCTTATCCTCTATTTCAGGGGTGGCGGGAAGAGACCATCATCACGTGCAAGAAGAAGACGAATTGATCTCAGAAAGAGATCACTCTGATTTTTTTACGGATCCAGTGGGAATCGAACCCACGTCCCCGGGTTCGAAGCCCGGAAGGATATCCGCTACCCCATGGATCCTCTAGATGGTTCCATCCGTAAGGTATTAATGATTTTTATCCTACCTGTATGGTATGATTCTGTCATCACGCTCGCTCCGGCAGAGACTTGAGATTCCTGCCGGTAACGGAGGTGTTGTCCTCGAGCCGTATGGCACAGAGTGCCAACAGCCTGCTTCATATGATCTCAGGGCTGCAGAAGATTACACCCTTGAACGCGGGATGATGACGCTTGTTGCAACGATGGAATGGGTGGAACTGCCTGTTGACCTGGCAGCCACACTTCGTTGTCGATCCTCATACGCACGCCGTGGTCTCCTGCTCAGCGGGGGATTTGTGGATCCCGGATTCAGGGGACACCTTACCCTCTGTCTGGTGAACATGGGTGCTGAACCCGTCTCTATCAGTGCAGGTGACCGGGTAGTGCAGATGATCTTCTCTGAAGTTAGTGCAGGTGACGAGATCTATAACGGGAGATACCAGGACAGCAACGGAGTGGTTCCAGCACGATGATAAAAACAGAGCATAAATATATCGAGATTTTGCGAATCCTCAAGGATCACCAGGAGCCTATGGGGGCAAAGCGTCTCTCTGAACTTCTGGCAGAACGGGGATACGTGATGACTGACCGGGCGGTTCAGTACTATCTCAGATACCTTGATACCCGCGGATTCACCGAGAAGGTTGGCAATCAGGGACGGATTCTGACTTCTACCGGTATTGCAGAGACAGATCGTGCCCTGGTGGAAGATCGTATCGGGTTTGTTATCTCAAAACTTGAACGTCTGGCATTTCGCAGTACGTTCAACCCTGACACCTCAACCGGCGATGTGGCCTATAACCTGACCATTGTTCCAAACGAGAAACTCGATGCCGTGACCAGTGTTTTTGACCGGGTCCGGGATGCAGGATGCAGTTTTTTCCACTCCTACGCTCTTCTGGATCGCGACCCGCGGGTTCCGGCAGATCATACCGGGATTCTAACCGTCTGTAGTATTACAATGGATGGTGTCTTCCAGCACAATGGCATCCCGGTGAAGATGGCCTATGGGGGGACGATCCGGATTGAGAATAATAAGCCGATTGAGTTCGTAGATCTGATCGGCTATCAGGGCTCCACTGTGGATCCCCTCCAACTCTTCATCAACTCAGGTCTCACTTCAATCGGCCCCTTTATATCCGATGGTTCAGGGGTTCTTCTGGCAAATATCAGGCAGATTCCGGGTTCGTCATGGGATCGGGCATCAGATCTGATCACCAGAATGCAGGGATGTGGATTCAGATTTCCACTTATGATGGGAAGAGGTCAGATCTTTAATCTGGTGACCGATCCTGGTAGAATTTCCCTTGTTTCATACTCCGGAATGAACTCCATCGGGTATGCGGCAGAAGAAGGTCTCAAACTTTCCACTGAGATAGGAGCAGGAACGATTTCCTTCTCCCGGATTGAAAATAAAAATTAAAAGTAAATACTCGTTTTTTTACTTCGTCTGAATTAACTGATCCAACTCACTGACTCTGGGTATCTCATTCAGACCTGAGAGGACAATAAGGACTGCTACATGGGATCCATGCCGTGCTGAAATAGGACTGTCACCGGACCTGAGTTCATATCCGTTGATACTGTCATCAATCCACTTTCTGACAGCCATAAACCCTTTCATGGAAAGTTCTTCTTCAGGTCCGACCAGCAGGATAAGGGCTTTCGTGGCTGATGAAAGATCGCTATATGCTGATATATCCCTGAATACCGCTTTCTCAGCAAGTTTTACAATTCTTCCTGCCCGTTCCTGCCGGTATACGATTGACTCCTGTTTCTGGCGGAAGAATCCTATCTTTGAGTGCTCTTCAAGAGGTTCGTCTGCAAAACCTATTGTGATCAGTCCAGCACCGGTGATAGTATTCAGGATCTCCCTGGTATCCAGAACCATCTGTGGTGGTGTATCCTGTATTTCTCCTGCCTGAATCAGCAACTGTATTCGTATTGCGATCTGGTGGTTAATCAGATCATAGGGTTCGACCGAAGTCTTCTCTGGAGTTCCCGGTATCCAGAACCGTTCGGTCACTCCTGGTCCGGTCTGTTGGACCGCTGTCTCCATCTGCTCACGGACTTTGTCAAGCCAGAGTTGGTTGTCAAAAACGATGACCCCGTCAAGGATCGCACGTATCTGACGCATATTTGTAGCAGCACGTTTGAGCCTTTCCTGGCCCTCTTCATCAGAGGGGAGGGTGACCAGGGCAAATACAGGTTCAAACATTGTCTCCCTGATGATATCGACCAGGTGAGGGACCAGATCGATAAGGCCGCCTCCGAGCCCTGCACAGAGGAGTACTGCATCATGACCCCCGGCATCATTGGAACGGAGCAGGGCTTTCACTTCATCGATAGTGAAGGTGGTGGTCCGGAGTTCGGGCGTGGAAATGGAGTCTCTTGGAAAGTAGATCTTCCTTTCTCTGTCGATATTTTTAAGGCTCTCAAGGATTACAGGATCATTGTCAACCGCTATAGCATGCACTGCAGGGCCACGGGTTGCTCTGCCGGCCGGTTCAGCTATCGCGTTAGCAATCCTGCTCCCAGCCGTGCCAAGTCCTAATATCAAGAGTCTCATTTCATCACCCGTTGCACGATAATCCTCAAACCGGTCGTTGTAGTGTATATATGTACTCCCTTGATCTCATATAGAGTATCTGGGGGCAACCTGAAAATTAGCCCGTAACAGCCGGTATGCTCCGTAACTCCATGCGTCTGCAATTATTTTTTTGTCATAATAGAGATCTCTGCAAGCAAATTCGGATGATATCGCTTTATTATTCTAATATTGCCTGATTTTTTGAGATTCAAATAATAATGTTTTTACCGGTTCGGGTTTTATTAATTTTTTGAGGTGACAGACCTTGAGTTATGGTATAGAATTCGTTCCAGGAAACATTAACGTCAAACAGGTGGTCAATTATTGTAAACTCGCAGAGTCAAAGGATATTGACTTTGCCTGGATTACCAACCACTACAACAACCGCCACTGCTACCCAACCCTTGCAGCAATCGCTCAGGCAACCACAACCCTGAAGATGGGTCCGGGTATTATGAACGCCTTCACCGACACACCAGCAGCAATGGCATCCTTTGCATGCACCCTTGATGAGATATCAGAGGGCCGTGCAGTCATGGGTATCGGACCTGGTGACCTCTCAACCCTTCCGAAACTTGCAATCAACCCAGAGAAACCAGTCGGCCGTCTTGAGGAAGCAGTTGTGCAGATGCGCAAGCTCCTCGCCGGTGAACAGGTTTCAAAGAGCGGCATGAAATTCTTTGACTACGACGGTGCCAAGCTCACCGGTGTCACCCTCCCAGGAAAGAAGGGTATTCCGATGTACATCGGTGCCCAGGGTCCAAAAGTCCTCGAACTCGCCGGTACCATCGGAGACGGTGCATTGATCAACGCATCCAACCCGAAGGACTTCGAAGTCGCAATCCCAATCATTAAGGCAGCCTGCGAGAAGGTTGGCAAGAAAAACTTCGACATCGGTGCATACACCGCAATGTCAATCGACAAGAACGAGAAGAAGGCACGCAACGCAGCAAAGATTGTTGCAGCATTTATTGCAGCCGGATCTCCAGAGCCACTACTTCAGCGTCACGGCCTCGACCTTGCAAAGGTTGCAAATATCAAGGCAGCACTCGGCAAGTTTGACTTCAAGACTGCTGGAGAAAATGTCGATGATGCAACCATCGATGCATTCACCATTGCAGGAACCCCTGACACTGTCAAGCAGAAGTGTGAGGACCTGATGAAATCCGGTGTTACCCAGGTTATCTTCGGATCACCACTCGGCCCGGATGTTGTCAACTCTATCCGCCTGCTTGGAAAGTACGTAGTCTGAGCGTAAAACAAAATTCTCTCTTTTTTTCGGTTCATATTTATAGTGACATGCCCATACGAGGAGTAGGGCAGGCAGATGTTTACCTCATTCAAAACAGAGCACGCTGGTGGCTTTATCGAATACCGCACCGAAGAACTGACCGGACTTCGGACCCGAATCTGTCCTGAACGACTAAAGAGGGGTATCGGTGGTGCCTATGTTCCTGCATATTCTAGTGGGGGCTGTCCGTTCTGCCCTGATCATATTGAGGAGGTCACTCCGGTATTTCCTGACGGGAAACGGATCTGTGTCGGTGAGAGTATCACATTTCCAAACCTCTATCCGTTTGCAGCCTACCATGTGGTGACCTCAATAACACATGAACACACGGTCTCCCTTTTTACACCCCGGCAGATTGCAGATGCCCTTCGCGGACAGGTGGTCGCTCTTGAAAAGCAGACCGGATATGTCTCTATCAACTGGAACTACCTTCCCTCAGCCGGAGCTTCACTTCCTCATCCCCACCTCCAGGGCTTGTGCGATAAAGCTCCAGACACACTCCCTGCCCGGTATCTTTCTGCAGGAGCTGGATATCCCGGACTACATGGGAAAAAATACTTCGAACATGTCAGGGAGTATGAAGAACAGAATAAAAGAGACCTCCCCGGGACCAGAATGTTCTGGTATGCAAATCCTGTTCCGGTGGGTGAACGAGAGATCAGATGTCTTCTCCCACTTACAACCATTCAGGAGTTTCGCAGGGTCCTCGAGGTTTTTGCAGATGACCTGGTTACAATTCTTGGATTCTACCAGGATCTCGGAACAAGTGCATTCAATATGGCGATATTTTTCGGAACGGATGAGGACCGTGATCACTTCTCAGCGTTCTGCTCACTCATATCGCGCATCAACCCGAACCCTCTCTCAACATCTGATACTGCATTTATGGAGCGGCTGCATCTTGAACCTGTGATTCTCACCCTCCCTGAAGACCTGGCAGATACCTGGAGAGAGTCCCTGAAGAATTAGTTCTTATCGAAAACCTTCGCCGCTTTGGTGTTTAGAAAAAAAAGAAAAAAAGGAAAGATCCGATTATTCAGGCTTGCTGATGAGGGTCTTCTTTGCAACGCGGGTTCCGTCGTTCTTGTGTGGCTTGCGGATGACTGCGTCGGTTGCCTTCTCCATCTCACGTGCCTCATCACAGAGGAATGCGGCCTGGCGCATCATCTCATGTGCAGATGCAACGATTGGAGTGTAGTTCTCAAAGCCCTTTGTCATAAAGCAGCCCTTGACATTGACTCCTGCAACAGCGCTGGAGATCTCGTATGCTGCCCGTGCCTTTGCATATGCGTATGGGTTGCTGAACTCTCCCTCGACAGCCTTGTCTGAGGTCATGACAATCTTTGGCAGTGCGAGGTCCTTGCCCTTCTTTCCTGCCTTGACCTGGTCGATGACCTCGTCAAGAGCAACCTGAAGTTTACGGAATGCACCGGTGAGTGCGAGCACCTTGACAAGGTTTCCGTTGAAGTCAGCCATCTCGATGGGGTCAAGGAATTCGCGGCGTGCACCGATCATGGAGTCTCCCTTCATGATGATGTATCCGAATTCGCTTGCCTTGAGTGCTTCCCACTCCTCTTTCTTGGTGGTGATGTCGTCAGTGATGACAACACAGGGGATGCCTGCTGCTGCGAGTGCCTCGCGTGCCCCTTTTGGCCCTGGAAGAACTCCGTTTGGAGAAACAACAACGCAGAAGTCCGGACCCCATGCTTTCATATTGGAGACGACACGTTCGATATCTTCTGGCTGGAGCTTGGTTCCCGAGGTGGCCATGAAGGTCTGCATATCCTCACGGTCTGCCCGTTCATCGAGGAGAAGTTCTGCCATGACACCGCTTGCAATATTTCCAAGTTTTGCAATTCCTACTTTTACTACCATTGCACACCTCTGTGTGTTCAACGATACTATGATAAATATCATAATAAAGGTTGTGAAATCGTTTTTTCGGAGTATTTATTGTAATAAATGGAGCAGGGATGTGAATCCTCTTCCGCCTGGGTAATTCTTCATGCACAAAAGTATCAGAAATGAGATAAAATTTGTATTGTTAACGAAAAGCGTTTAAATTATCTCAATCTTATTGGTATGTATGAAAGATGGGCTACTGACCGACCGACAGAAAGAGGTTCTACGATACCGGAAGTCAGGCCTGACACAACAACAGATTGCCGATATCATCAATACATCGAAGGCAAATGTCTGCACCGTTGAGAAGTCAGCGATGGAGAATATCAAACGTGCCAGAGAGACGATTGAGTTCTTTCACAGTCTGGATTCACGTCATCTCTGCACAATTGGTAAGGGTCAGGATCTGCTAGAGTCTGTTCAGCAAATATTTGATGAAGCAGAAAAGATTGGTATTAAGGTAAAGTATGATACGGTTCAACTGATGAACCGGATTCGTGATGAGATCCCTGAAAAGAACCGTTCACGGTATGTTCGAAATCCGATCGAGGTCTACATCAAAGATGATGGGGATCTTTACTTTGAATGAAGTTTCCTGATGGCAATACCTTTATTACTCTTTTTCTCTCATATGTATGAAGCCTGAATCTATAGGTATTTTTATGTACCTGTATATTTGACGGTCAAATCGCAGAAAAATAAAATTTCTGTGGAGTGACAGGATTGCGTTCATCGCAATGGGCTGATATAGTGGGATGTGATTTCGGCAAGGGTGGACGATGCGGCCCATTGCCTGTGACTGATCACAGGTTAAGCCTGAATTTCACGCATCTTACGAGAGACCGGTATCTGAACGCATTACATCTGACTGCCTGACTACACGCCAAGGATTTCGTTCTGGCACCCTGAATAATTAGGGGCGCATATGACCTCTGGTACCTTGACGCTGTGGGGAGAGGCAGGTCTGAACGTTCGTTCAGCAGAAGTTCCGCTTCATGCAGCTTCTGCTATAAGGTATACTTCGTGTCTCTGATCCTGCATCGACTATCATTCTGGCAGAACTGCCTGAATGATCTGATACAGACAGAAGGACTGATTGAAAAATGCCAAACGTACACAGACCCCGCATGGGTTCCCTGGCATTCAGCCCACGGAAACGGGCGAAGAGCCAGGTGCCGAAATATCATGCATGGCCCGCATATGAAGGAGAGCCAGCGCTCCAGGGTTTTGCCGGATATAAGGTTGGAATGACCCATGTCATCATGGTCGACGACCATGTTAAGAGTCCAAATGAAGGCAAGGACATCATGGTTCCTGTCACGGTTGTTGAAGTACCTGATATGAAGGTTGCTGCAATCCGTGTTTACCGCAAAGATACCTACGGTCACCACCCGATGACCGAGATCTGGGCAGAGAACCTTGAGTCAGACCTCGGACGCAGAATCAACCTGCCAAAGAATTACAAACGCGAAGAGGCTGAAAAGAAGATTCGCGAGGCAATTGAAGCAGACAAGATCGTCGATGTCGTTGCCATTACATACACCCGCCCTGCACTTCTCACCGGTGTCCCAAAGAAGGTCCCTGACCTTATGGAGACTCGTGTTGGTGGAGGAAGCATTGCAGAACGGTTCGACTTTGCTGTCGGCATGCTTGGAAAGGATGTTGACATCCGTGGCATGTTTCAGGTTGGTCAGTACACCGATGTTACTGCAATCACCAAAGGAAAAGGTACGCAGGGTCCTGTAAAGCGCTGGGGAGTTCACCTCCGCAAACGCAAGCACTCCCGTGGTGGCAAAGAACGCCATGTTGGTACCCTCGGACCATGGAATCCGCACCATGTACGGTGGCAGGTTCCGATGATGGGTCAGATGGGATACCAGCAGCGGACTGAATACAACAAGCGCCTCATCCGGATCGGAGAAGATGGCGCAGATGTGACCCCAGAGGGAGGATTCCTGCACTATGGTAACGTCCGGAGCCGGTATGTTCTCATCAAGGGTTCACTTCCAGGTCCGTGCAAGCGCCTTGTAAGAATCAGACACGCAATCCGCCAGGGTGAGCATAAGATCCGCGAGCCTGTGGTTGAATTCGTGAGCCAGCAGAGCAAACAGGGGTGAGTTAGATGAAAGCACAGGTTTTATCATTGTCAGGTTCGGTTGACCATGAGATTGAACTCCCGTCTGTCTTTGCATCCGAGTACCGCCCGGATCTCATCAAGAAGGCGGTCATCTCGATTCAGAGTCACCGGTACCAGCCCCATGGAGCATACGTCTATGCAGGTATCACGAAGTCAGCTGTCGGCTGGGGTAGTGGTCGTGGTGCATCACATGTTCCACGTCTGAAGAACAGTTCCCGGGCTGCAAAGGTTCCGCAGGCAAAGGGTGGTCGTGAGGCTCATCCGCCTGTAGTCCAGAAAGTCCTGACCCGCGACATCAACCGCAAGGAGAGAAGAAAAGCTCTCGGTTCAGCAATTGCAGCAACCATCAGCGATGATCTTGTCAAGTCACGTGGTCATGTCTTTGAAGGCTCTCTTCCGTTTGTGCTGACCAACGAGTTTGAAGCTCTTGGAAAGACCAAGGATGTTATCGCAGCACTGCGAGCAATCGGTGTATACAACGATATTCTCAAGGCTGAAGGATCACGCAAGGTCCGTGCAGGTCGCGGAAAGATGCGTGGACGCCGGTACAAACAGCGCAAGAGTCTGCTCATTGTTACCGGAAACCAGCCACTCCGTGCAGCACGCAACCTTGCAGGTGTGGATGTCTGCCCGGTTGACAGCCTGAATGTCGAACTCCTCGCTCCGGGAACCCAGTCGGCACGGCTGACAGTCTGGACTGAGGATGCAATCGTCAGGCTCGGGGGTGAACAATAATGGTTCTGAAGTACCCGCATGCAACAGAAAAAGCAACCTACGGGGTAGAGAACGAGAGTAAAATCCAGTTTGTCGTTGATCGTAATGCAACCAAACCGGAGATCAAGAAGGCGGTCGAGAAGATGTTCGGCCAGCAGGTCACCTCAGTAAGGACGATGATGACCACCAAAGGTGAAAAGAAAGCCATCATCGGATTTACCAATGAGAAGTCCGCAGAGGAGATCCTCAGCCGTCTCGGCATAATGTAAGGTGGTGTAAGATGGGACATCGAATCACAACACAGAGCCGTGGACACGGAGGACCAACCTACCGTGCACCGTCACACCGGTACAAGGCTGCACTGCGCCACCTTGGCCGCAACGACCTGACGGTGAACGCAGTCATTATTGATATCGAGCACGATCCGGCCAGGCACACGCCGATTGCAAAGGTCGAGATTGAGGGCAAAGAGAAGAAGTACGTTCTTGTCCCAGAAGGACTCGGAGTCGGGGACACAATGTCCTGGGGATCCGAAGTCTCCTACAAGAACGGAAACACACTTCCGATGTCGGAAATCCCGACTGGTGCATATATCTGTAATATTGAAGCCAGACCAAACGACGGCGGCAAGTTCGTCCGTGCAGGCGGTGTTCAGGCATTGATCACCGACAAGATGGAGGGCCGGGTTGCAGTCCGGATGCCGAGCGGGAAGACCAAGTGGTTCAACGGCCAGTGCCGTGCAACCGTTGGTGTTGTCGCTGGCGGTGGCCGCAGCGAGAAGCCGTTCGTCAAGGCTGGTAAGAAATATCACAAGATGAAGAATACCGCAAGCAACTGGCCACGGGTCAGAGGTGAGGCTATGAACGTCATCGACCATCCGTTCGGTGGTGGAGGACATCAACACGCCGGCAGGCCAAAGACAGTGAGCCGCGGAACATCGCCAGGTCGGAAGGTCGGGCACGTAGCTGCACGCCGCACAGGCAGAAGGAGGTAAGCGGATGGCAAAGAAGATAGTGAAGAAGTTGCCACGGCGAAAGGAGGAGTTCACCTATCATGGATTCAACGCCGAGGCACTCAAATCCATGACTATTGAGGAACTGCTCCCGGTCATGCCATCACGGGCACGCCGGAAGGTTCTCCGTGGATGGACCATCAGTGAGGATAAACTCCTTGCTGATCTGCGTAAGGGTGACAACCGTGTCAAGACCCATGTCCGTGATATGATCATTCTCCCTGAGATGATCGGACGTGAGATCGAGATTTACAACGGGAAGGAGTTTGTAAAGGTTGAAATTCAGCCTGAATCAGTCTTCCATTACCTTGGAGAATTCGCCCTGACACGAAGGAAAGTCTCTCACGGTTCTGCTGGTATCGGAGCAACCCGGTCGAGCAAGTTCGTTCCACTGAAGTGATGTGAATGGGAAGAATCGAGTATTCAAACAAGGTGGAAGGGGACAATCTTGCTCGTGGCAGGGTAAATGAGGCACCGATCTCCCCCAAACATGCAATTGAGATTGCCCGGTTTGTCAGGGGGAAATCCCTTGCAGAGGCTGAAGCATACCTGAATGATGTGGTTGACCTGAAAAAGGCCATCCCCTTCAAGAAGTTCAACAGAAATGTTGCCCACAAGCGTGGTCTTGTCGGTTGGGATGGCGGTCGCTATCCCCAGAAGGCAAGTCAGGTTTACCTCCGGCTTTTTAACAGCGTGCGCAAGAACGCCGAGTACAGCGGACTTGACACCGAAAAACTTCGGATCATTCACGTCTCTGCAAACCGCGGGATCCGCCGCCGGAGCTTTATGCCCCGTGCAATGGGAAGGGCAACCCCCAAGGATCGGCAGACCGTC
Organism: uncultured Methanospirillum sp.; assembly: GCF_963668475.1. Classification (GTDB taxonomy): domain Archaea; phylum Halobacteriota; class Methanomicrobia; order Methanomicrobiales; family Methanospirillaceae; genus Methanospirillum. The sequence continues at coordinate 1,710,415 of NZ_OY764544.1, read as the reverse complement.
AACATCGAGATGATCGTCTCCGAGCAGGAGGCCTGAACGTATGGCAATTGAACGTAAGTTTGTAGCAGACGGCGTCCGGAAGGTCAGGGTAGAGAAACACCTCTCCCGCGAGCTCAAGCGTGCCGGGTATGGTGGTATGGATCTTATCCGTACCCCTCTTGGCACCCAGGTGACGATCTTTGCAGAAAAGCCGGGTATCGTCATTGGAAAAGGTGGAAAGGTAGTCCGTGGCCTGACTCAGGACCTTGCAACTGTTTACGGGGTCGAATCCCCACAGATCGAGGTCCAGCAGGTCGACAACCCGAACCTGAATGCACAGATCATGGCAGAGCGGCTTGCCAGTGCGCTTGAGCGCGGCTGGTACTTCAGAAAGGCAGGCTCTTCCACGATCCGCAGGATCATGGAGTCCGGTGCACTCGGCTGTGAGGTCGTCATCTCCGGAAAGCTTACCGGTTCCCGTGGTCGTGTCCAGAAGTTCACTGAAGGATACATCAAGCACTCCGGAGATCCGGTAAACACCATCGTCGAGAAGGGATTCGCGGTAGCAATCAAGAAACTCGGTGTTATCGGTGTTCAGGTACGGATCATTCCGCCAGGCGCACAGCTCCCTGATCACTTCCAGGTCACTGCAGTTCTTGAGAAGAAGAAGGCAAGCCTTGCTCCTCATCTGACAAAGATTGCATCTGAATCAGCCAATGAAGAGGATGTTTCTCTCGAAGAGCTGATTGACGAGCCTGATGCAGGAGAGGATCTCTGATGGCGATATTCAGAGCACAAGATGTCAGCCAGTTATCTGACGTCGAACTGGTAGAACAGGTCGACAAGCTTAAGATGGAACTGATCCAGTTCCGTGGCAAGGTCAGTGCTGGTGGCGCTCCAGAAAACCCGGGTCAGATCCGCGAGATTCGCCGGACCATCGCCCGGATGAAGACCGAACAGAACCGCAGAACCCTGGCATGATTACACCGCAGAACATCCTGTTCCATGAACTCATCGGACTGGATGTTGCGGTGGCACATGCCTCAAACCCATCCCTTGTGGGGGTCACCGGGCTCATCATCGATGAGACCAGAAATACGGTCATGGTTAAGACCGAATCTGGTCTGAAGATGGTGGGAAAGAAGGGTGTAACCCTTCGTACCCGGCTTCCAGGGGGAAAAGTCGTCGATCTGGATGGCTCAGCACTCCTGATGGCTCCGGAGAGACGGACAACAATGCGAATCAGAAGATAAAGGTTCATAATGGCAAGAAATATCGGATTTAACGTCCCTGTACCGGAAAAAGAGTGTACGGACGTAAACTGCCCGTTCCATGGCACCTTGCCGGTGCGCGGCCAGGTGATCACCGGCAAAGTCGTGAGCGACAAGATGACGGGGTCGGTAGTGATCAGGAGGGACTACCTGCACTTTGTCAAGAAGTACCAGCGGTACGAGAAGCGGAGTTCAAAGATTCACGCACACAACCCACCATGCCTGCATGCACGGGTTGGAGATACCGTGAGTATAGCCGAGTGCAGACCACTCTCCAAGACCAAGACCTTCGTGGTCATTGAGGTGAACAAGTCATGAAGGGTCTTGGGATAAAGGTCCCACGATCAGTCAGCACCGGAACCAGAATGGCCTGTGCAGACAACACCGGAGCACGGCTTGTTCAGGTCGTCTCGGTCTTTGGGTACCACGGTGTTCGCCGCAGGCAACCAAAGCTCGGACTTGCTGACATCGCTACGGTGAGTGTCAAGAAGGGTACACCAGACATGCGGAGGAAACTCGTGCGTGCCGTGGTTATCCGCCAGAAGAAAGAGATTCGCCGCCCCAGCGGACTACGCCTCAGTTTTGAGGACAACGCTGTTGTGGTCGTTGATGAGAAGAATGAGCCACGAGGAACCGAGATCAAGGGTCCGGTTGCTCGTGAGGTCGCGATCCGGTACCCACGTATTGGTTCGATGGCCACGATCATCGTGTGAGTGGTGCGAATGGTAAGGATTGCAAGCAAACAACCAAGAAAGCAGCGCAAAGCCCGGTACAATGCCGCGCACCACGAGCGCGGATCACTTCTGCACGCTTCCCTCTCCAAGGAACTGCGTGAGAAGTACCACCAGAGAAGTGTCCGGGTTATCAAGGGTGACACCGTCAAGGTTGTCCGTGGTGACCACACCGGGACATCAGGCTCTGTGGATTCAGTAATAACAAAGAAATCCCAGATCATCGTTGATGGCGTGGCTGTCAAGAAAGCTGATGGTACTGAAGTACCACGCCCGATTGATCCCTCAAATGTCATAGTTACAGAACTGAACCTTGAGGACAAGCGACGCGAGCAGAAACTGGGTGGTGAATAAGATGGGACAACACCTGAAGAGAGTTGTAGCACCAAATTCCTGGGGTATTGCAAGAAAGACGACCAAGTTCGTCATGAAGCCCTCCCCGGGTCCGCACAACACCAATGCACTGCCGATCGCTGTCTGGCTCCGTGATCATATCGGGGTAGCCCGCAATATGAAGGAAGTCAAGCAGATCCTTCGGCAGCGTGAGGTTATTGTGAATGGCCGTGCATGCAGGCATGCAGACATGGGAATTGGTATCTTTGATATCATCTCCATCCCGAAGACCGGCAAACACTACCGGATTCTTCGTGACGCAAAAGGCCGGCACAAGACCATCCAGATCGATGCAGAAGCAGCCCAGTCCAGACTGGTCAAGATCACCAACAAGACGATCATCAAGGGTGGCAAGGTTCAACTGAACCTGCGTGATGGTTCCAACCTCATCGCAGACAACAGTTACAAATCCGGTGACTCGATTGTTCTTTCCCTGAAAGATGGTGAGATGAACAAGATCCTCGATCACTTCCCGTACCAGGCCGGTAACATGGTTATGGTCATCGGTGGGAAGCACTCCGGCAACATCGCCCGGATTACTGACCGTGTCATTGTGAGCGGTAGTCTTCCAAACCGTGTCATCCTCAAGGATGAAGAGACCGGGGATGCCTTCGAGACCATCGATGAGTATGTTGTGACCGTTGGCCGTGAGAAGTCAGCAGTAGACAACTGGGGGATTGAAGAATGAACCCAAACCGTGCAGTCTCCATCGACAAGATCGTCGTTCACATGGGTGTCGGAGAAGCCGGAGATCGTCTTGTCAGTGCAGAGAAGATCATGAGTGAGATCACCGGGAACAAGCCTGTTCGCGGTGTGGCCAAGCAGACAATCCCGGCATTCGGACTTCGTAAGGGAATGCCTCTCAGTTGCAAGACCACTCTCCGTGGTGCTGTAGCAGAAGAGTTTCTGACCACCTCACTCAAGGTAGTCGGGAACAAACTCTCGACACGAGCAGTCGATCAGCAGGGAAATTTTTCCTTTGGTATCGAAGAACACACCGATTACCCGGGTCAGAGTTATGATCCGAAGATCGGAATCTTTGGTCTTGATGTTACTGTTGTTGTAAAACGCAACGGTCTTCGGATTGCCCGGAGACACATCCAGACCAAGAAACTTCCGCTAAAACAGCGTGTCTCCCATGAAGACACGGTTGGTTTCCTGGGAGAGAAATACGGTGTGGAGGTTCAGTAATGTCTGAGAAGGCTGGAAAAGAGAGGACAAAAGTTTTCGGACGCGGAGCACACGAATGCAAGCTCTGTGGGCGTAAACAGGGACTTGTTCGCAGATACAGTATATACTTCTGCAGACAGTGCTTCAGAGAGTGGGCCAGCAAACTTGGCTTTAAGAAACTGAACTGAGGAGGAGAGTAATGGCAAGACTGAATACGGTTGCGGATGCGTTATGCACGCTCAAGAACGCTGCAGATACTGGACGAGCTGAATGCATTGTCCAGCCTGCATCTACCTTGATCGGCGAGATGCTTCGCGTTATGAAAGATGCCGGTTATATCAGGGAGTATACCCTTGTTGAGGACGGACGTGGCGGCCAGTTTAAGGTAACCATGTCAGGTATGATCAACAAGTGTGGTGCCATCTCCCCCCGGTTCTCGGTAAAGCTGGCTGACATGGAGAGCTGGGAACAGCAGTACCTCCCATCCAAGAGCATCGGTATGCTGCTGGTTTCTACCTCGAAAGGGGTACTTCCACATCACGAAGCACGAGAACTTGGAATCGGTGGCGAACTGCTGGGGTACGTGTACTAAGGGTGGAACAGATGTCAGCTCATAGAACTGTATCCATTCCGGAAGGAGTCACCGTCACCATGGTTGACTCCGTTCTTAAAGTAAAAGGACCCAAAGGCGAACTTCAGCGTGACATGTGGCACCCTGCCATCAATATCGCTATCGAAGATGGTCACGCGAACTTTACCACCGACTCGCCGAAGAAGCAGGTCGTGGCAATGGTCGGAACCCTTGCGTCACACTGCAAGAACATGTGCACAGGTGTGACCAACGGGTACCAGTACAACCTCAAGGTTGTCTACAGCCACTTCCCGATCCAGCTGAAGGTGCAGGGCGAGAAACTTGAGATTGTCAACTTCCTTGGTGAGAAATACCCACGGTATGCACGTGTCCTTCCGGGAACATCAGTAAAACTCGGAACCGACGAGGTGTCTGTGACCGGTATCGACAAGGAACTTGTCGGTTCAACCGCTTCAAACATCGAAAAGGCTACCCGGATTCGGGATCGTGACCCACGTGTCTTCCAGGACGGGATTTACATCGTTGCCAGAGGTGAACAGTAATGGTATCAGAGATCAGACGCCTCCTCCGTGTAAGAAAGGCAAAAGAAGCCCGATTTAAACGTGAGGGCGTTGATAAGAAGGTAACCATCAAGGACTCCTGGCGAAGACCCCGTGGTCTGCACAGCAAGCAGAGGAAACTCCGCAAGGCTAAGGGTGCTCATCCGGATCCAGGGTACGGCAGTCCTCTCGCTGTTCGCGGTATGCACCCGTGCGGCCTGCGTGAAGTCAGAGTCTGCAACCTGAACGATATGGAAGGGCTCGACGCAGCAACCCAGGCAATCCGCATCGGTGCAACTGTCGGGCGCAAAAAGCGTGAGATCATCCAGAACAAGGCCGCAGAAGTAAAGATCCGCGTTCTTAACTGGAAGGATGCAACCAAGCCGGCATCGGCAGGAAAATCTGCATCAAAAGTCGCCAAGACTGATGCAAGTGAGGAGGAAGAATAAATGAGTCAGATTTCTGGTCAGAGACGCCTGGCTGCCGAGGTCCTTAAGTGTGGCCTCAACCGCGTCTGGTTCGATCCCGAAAAGATCGACGACGTGCAGCGGGCTATCTCTCGTGAAGACATCAGAAACCTGATCACGGAGGGAGCCATTGCTGCCCACCAGAAGGTAGGTAACTCCCGTGGACGGGCACGTATCATGATGGCAAAGCGGAGTTACGGACACCGTAAGGGTCCGGGCCGCAGAAAGGGAGCAATCGGTTCCCGTACCGTCAGCAAGGAACGCTGGGTTTCGCGTATCCGTGCCCAGCGGAAGGTACTCCGTGACCTGCGTGAATCTGGTGATATTGAACGTTCCGTGTACCGCCGGTTCTACCGTCGTGCAGCTGGTGGTCAGTTCAGGACTGTGGCACATCTGAAGGCCCAGATCGAAATAGGGAGGGCACAGTAATGGCAACAGGTCCACGATACTTTGTCTCCTTCCGCCGCAGGCGCGAAGGAAGAACCGACTACCATGCACGACACAAACTTGTCGTGTCAATCCGTCCGCGGATGGTTGTCAGAAAGACCAACAAGCACATCATCTGTCAGATGGTGACTGCTCACCTTGAGGGAGACCGTACCCATGTTACTGCGAACTCAGCAGATCTTCGCAAGTTCGGGTACCAGGGATCCCTGAGCAACACCCCTGCAGCATACCTGACCGGCATTCTCTTTGCAGTCAGGGCACTCAATGCTGGAAAAGACACTGCAATCCTTGATATCGGTCTTCACCGTGCAAGTGCAGGAGCACGTGTCTTTGCCGCATTGAAGGGTGCATCAGAAGCTGGTCTTGACATTCCGCACTCTGAGGATATCCTTCCCTCTGATGAGCGGTGTACCGGAGAACATATCGCAGCATACGCCCCCGACCGTGCAGGAGCCCTGCCTGCCAATGTGGCAGCAACTCGGGATGCAATCATGGGGGAGCTGAACTGAGATGGCATACGAGAAGACAGAATGGGTACCCCTGACTGGTCTTGGACGCATGGTCCAGGCCGGTGAGATCAAGAGCATTGACGAGGCGCTCGCCAGTGGGAAACCCATCAAAGAACCTGAGATCGTTGATGCATTCCTCCCTGACCTCGTGGATGAGGTGCTCGACATCAACATGGTACAGCGGATGACCGATTCCGGTCGTCGTGTCAAGTTCAGGGCTGTTGTCGTCGTCGGTAACCACGACGGATACATCGGCTTCGGACAGGGCAAGGACTCCCAGGTTGGAGACGCGATCAAGAAAGCGATCGTAAATGCCAAGACACACGTGATCAAGGTAAAGCGTGGATGTGGTTCATGGGAATGTGGATGTGTCCATCCACACTCAATCCCCATGCAGGTCACCGGGGATGCAGGCAGTGTCAGAGTGACACTCAAGCCTGCACCACAGGGTATCGGGCTTGTTACCGGAGACATCGGGAAGAAGGTGCTTCAGCTCGCCGGTATCCGTGATGTCTGGGCACAGACCGAGGGTCAGACCCGGACGACCATCAACTACGCCAAGGCGACCTTCAACGCTCTGAAAGCGACCAATATGATCAGGCTGGGAGGAAAGGAGTAATGTATGCAGTTGTTCAGGTCCGCGGAACGGTTAAGACCCGCCGGGAGATCAAGGACACCCTGAAGATGCTCCGTCTTCACCACATCAACCACTGTGTCATCATCCCTGACACTCCGGCCTACGTCGGAATGATTCGCAAGGTCAAGGACTTTGTTGCATACGGTGAAGTTGATGCCAGCACGGTTGAGGAACTTCTGAAAACCCGTGGACGTCTCACTGGTGATATTCATCTTACTGATGAGTACATCAAGGAGAACTCCCAGTACGCAGGAATCTCCGAGTTTGCAAAGGCACTCTCGTCAGGCGAGGCACGGCTGGCAGATGTTCCCGAACTCAAACCGGTTCTGCGGCTTCACCCGCCACGCAAAGGGTATAAGACCACCAAGAGGACCTACCAGCAGGGCGGTTCACTCGGGTACCATGGGGAGAATATTAACGATCTCCTCTACAAGATGAGGTGAGCAGATGCCAGTCAACAAGCGATCCAAGTACCGTGGCTCACGCACCTGTGGTGGTGGGACCCACAAGAACCGTCGTGGAGCAGGAAACCGCGGAGGCCGAGGCAATGCCGGTGTCAATGCACACCACTTTGTCAGGGCCTACATGATCAGAGGACCGGTCTTTGGCAAGTGCGGATTCAAGCACCACCATGAGGCCTCTATCACCGGAGACGTCCTGGACATTGGCGAGATCGACCAGATGGTGCCGGTCCTCGTCAGGTCCGGAGCTGCACAGGAAGAAGGCGACACCGTTGTCTTCGATGCAGCAGTCCTTGGTGTTGAAAAGGTTCTTGGTGGCGGTAAGGTCAGCCACAAGATGAAAATCACGGCCGCGGCGTTCTCCCAGCAGGCGATCGCCAAGATTGAGGCGAAAGGCGGTCATGCGATGACCTCCTGAACCTCTTTTTTGGGGGAATATAATGGGTGAGATTCTAGACCGGATGGAGCCTCTTCTGGCAATGATGCCAGCAGTAAAAGCTCCGGAAGGTCACGTTCATTTTAAGAACAAACTGGCTTGGACAGCCGGGATTCTGCTGGTCTACTTTATTCTGACAAACATTCCTGTGTTTGGACTGGCTACGTCATCCCAGGATATGTTCGAGTACTACCGGGCTCTGCTTGCCGGTGCAAGTGGTTCAATCGTTCATCTCGGTATCGGACCAATTGTTACTGCATCGATCGTTCTTCAGCTCCTCAAGGGAGCGGACATCATTCACATAGATACCAGTGAGATCAAAGGGCAGATCCAGTACATGGGTCTGCAGAAACTCATGATCTTTGTGATGATTGCAGTTGAAGCAGCACCGATGATTGTGGGTGGATTTTTAAAGCCGGATCCGGCTGTTGCACTCGCACTCTTCGGAGGAAATTCGACAGTACTTGCACTCATCATCTTCCTGCAGATCTGCCTTGGTGGCGTTCTGGTATTCATGATGGATGAGGTAGTGACCAAGTGGGGTATCGGCTCTGGTGTGGGTCTCTTCATCATTGCAGGTATCTCACAGGCACTTGTGAACGGTTTCATCAACTGGACGTCAGTGAACGATGCGTATCCGGTTGGTTTCTTCCCACGGTTATTCGCGGTTGTGCTGGACGGTGCAAACTTTATCCAGTACTTTGGAACTGAACTGATCGCGTTCATCTGTACAATCGGTATTTTCCTCCTGATCGTGTATGTAGAGTCCACCAGGGTTGAGATCCCGCTGGCACACACACAGGTCAGAGGGGCCAGGGCACGCTTCCCTGTCAAACTGATCTACGCAAGTGTGCTTCCGATGATTCTCGTCCGTGTGCTTCAGGCAAACTTCCAGATGATCGGTCTGTTCCTGAATAATATCGGGATCACCTTCCTTGGTGAGTTCCAGGGACAGTCACCGGTCAGCGGTCTGATGTGGTTCCTCGCTCCGATCAACCACCCGACCGACTGGATGTGGTGGATGCCGAATTATATCGGAACTCACCCGCCATGGGAAGTTCTCATCAGACTCGGCATTGACTCAATGGTCATGATCGTCGGTGGTGCAATCTTCGCACTCTTCTGGGTGAAGACTGCAGGTCTCGACTCAAAGGCAGTTGCACGGCAGATTCAGAACTCAGGCATGTCCATCCCAGGATACCGGCGTAACCCGGCAATCCTTGAGAAGGTTCTTGACCGGTACATCCCCCGTGTTACTATCATCGGTGGAGTGTTCATCGGTCTCATGTCTGTGGTCGCAAACCTCTTCGGTGTGATCGGTTCCGTCTCTGGTACCGGTCTGCTGCTGACGGTGAGTATCACCTACCGGTTGTATGAACAGATTGCAAGTGAACAGATCATGGAGATGTATCCCTTCATGAGAACGTTCTTTGGCAAGGAGTAATAGAGGATTATATCTATGGCTGGGAAGAAGGTCATCATCACGGGTGTTCCGGGAGTAGGAAAAACTTCAGTTATCAACGAGTCTATGGCTCGGCTTGAGGCTGAAGGGGTTCCCTACCAGAACATCAATTTTGGAACCTTTATGTTCGAGGTCGCCCAGCGTGAAGGGATGGTCAAAGATCGCGATGAGATGCGTAAGCTTGACAAGAATGCCCAGAGAAGGCTTCAGCAGCTTGCATCCCAGGCTATCGCAAAGATTGAAGGCAATGTTATCATTGATACCCATGCCTCGGTGAAGACTCCTGCCGGGTTTCTGGCAGGACTTCCTGAATGGGTGCTTCGTGAGCTCAAACCGGATATCATCATCCTGGTAGAGACGGACGAGGATCAGATCCTGAAACGCCGCCTCTCTGACGCGACCCGTGTACGTGACATTGAGGGAGCACGTGCAATCGCTGATCATCAGAACTTTAATCGTGCTGCGGCGGCCGCATATGCGACAATCACCGGCTGTACGATAAAATATATCACCAATGCAGATTTTCTCATCGACCGTGCGGTCGAAGAGATGATGCAGACCCTCCGGTGACTTTTTTATGGGTTCATCCAATTCAGGAAACATGAGTATGATGCCGCTCATCCTTGCGATGGGCCTGATCATGCTTGCAAGTATTGAGGTAGTCAGGGTAGGCATCGGTACATCACTGAATGTTGCACTCGGCCCTCTTGTTGATACGCTCCAGATTCCTTTTTACATCGTTATTCTTCTTCTCTCTGCGATGACCGGTTTCTACTCTTCTATCATCCAGAAGTATACTATAGACTACCGGAAGATGAAAGAGACGCAGAATAAGATGAAAGATTTCCAGAAAGAGTATCGGGAAGCGATGCTCTCAAAGGATGAAAAACGGGTCAAGAAGATAGAAGCTAAACGTGACACCATGATGAAGGATCAGCTTGAGATGAGTCAGGCTCAGTTCAAGCCGATGGGATACATCATGGTCATCACGCTTCCTATCTTCTTCTGGCTTTACTTCAGGCTGAATAATTATGATGCACTGATCAGTATGCCATTCTGTGGTTCAGTTCATCTGACCGCTGCAATACTTGGTCCGGTTCCTGCATGGATGATCTGGTATATGCTCTGCTCGATATCGCTCTCCCAGGTGATCAGAAAAGCCCTTGATATCGGGGGAATCTGATCAATGCGGGTCACCATAAGTGGCCTTCCTGGGAGCGGTACCACCTCCCTTACCTATCATCTGGCAAGTGAGCACCGGTTTGATGTCATATCAGCAGGCGAGGTCTTCCGGCAGATGGCAAAGGAGAAGGGAATGACTCTTGCCGAGTTTGGTGGATTTTGTGAGAGCGATCCCTCGGTTGATAAACTGATCGATGAACGGCAGCGTGAGATAGCGCTCTCGCAGGATCAGATCCTTATCGAGGGACGCCTCTCCGGGTGGATGCTTCCTGAAGCAGATCTCAGGATCTGGCTGAAGGCATCACTTGAGTGCCGGGTAAGACGTATTCTTGATAGGGATCAGTTTGCTGACTTTGATCATGCCATGCAGGCAACTGCAGACCGGGAGGCAAGTGAAGCTCTCCGGTACAAACAGTACTACAATATTGATTACGCATCACTTGCCCCGTATCATCTGGTTCTTGATACCGAACTCTGGACTGTAGAGCAGCTTGGAAGGATCGTCTCTTCTGCCCTGCAGGCCAGGCTGGAAAACGAGTAGGTTCTTTCAGAACCCTTTTTTAAACCGAAACATCTTCGGCCTCTTCTGCCTGCTCTTCTGCAAGTATCTCTGTCAGGATATCATATCCTGCGTCTGCCAGAGCGATGATCAGCGGTCCGATGATAAGACCAATCGGCCCCAGAATAAGCATTCCTCCGAAGATACCGATCATCATCAGTACCGGATGAATGGAAATCCTCCTGGCAAGAAGACGGGGCCTGATCCAGAAGTCCTGCAGGCCTGATATGAGGGGGTATCCGACCGCAGCAACAAGGAGAAGTCCACGTGTATCTCCCTGTGCTATGGCATATACAGCGAGAATGAGGGTGATCAGTTGCGGACCAAAGAACGGGAAGAGGTGTGATGCTGCACATAGGAATGCCCAGAACACAATCTGACCATATCCCAGGATCCAGAAGAAGGGGAGAGTGAGAAAGAAGGTCAGGACTGCGACGCTGATATTGACCACGTAGACGCCGTACATGGTATCGGTGACAACCCTGCAGAGTATTGTGATGTACCGGTTCATCTGCGACGGGATTATCGAGAAGAACTGGGATGAGAGTGTCTCACCGTTGCGTAGAAGCAGAAAGAGTATAAGTATGACGATAAACAGCTCAACCATCAGGCCTGGGAGACCTTGAGCGATAGAACTCAGACTCTGAATAATCGCCGGTGCCGAGTCTTCGACTATCTTTGCCGAGTCCTGATGGAGGTATGTTCCTCCGAGTGTTGTCAGCAGGTATCCGGTGAATGACTGGGACCCTGGCTGAAAATTTCTGATCGCGGCTGCAATGGTCTGTGCCACCTCAAAGATATAAAACCTGGTAATGATGACTGAGTTGGCGAGAAGGAGCAGGAACCCCAGGATCCCTGTGATTGAAAGCAGACAGACAGATATTGCTGCATACCCTCTTCCAATAAATCTCTCCAGGTATTTCTGGGCAGGCATGAGAACTACTGCGAGTGAGATTGCTATCACAGTTGCATAGGCTAATCTCCAGAATAGGAACGCGGTGAGCAGAAGTATTACAGTAGCAAGGATGATCCCTGCACGTTGTTCCCCGGAAAGTCTCCCGAAAAAGTCAGGGGTACGCGGTAATGGCTGTTGTTTCAGCATAACTCATTCCTGTGTCGCAATGAGACGTTTTGTCTTCTCCTGATAAGATGGTTATCCATGCTGTGTGATGATTGTTCTCTCCAGTCCGCTCAGATGAGATTTTTAGGCCTGACATTCTTCTGTCTGAAAGACGAACAATATCTAACGATATGAACGCCGGATATACCTGGAGTGGATCAATGTTCTGTGTTTCAGTTCTGGTCTTCGTACTTGGTATGATGGTTCCGACCCTGGCAGATACCTCCATTGGTTCGATAGATGTCTCCTATTACAAGGGAGAGCACACCAATGATTCGATCCCTGATATGATCGAAGCGGGAAAGTCCTATCCAGTCACGATCACCTTCAGGAATACCGGCATGGTCTCCTGGGACTGGGGAGTAGAGAAGTTCGGTCTCTTATACCAGGGCCTTCAGTCATCAATACAGGTTGATCCGGTATTCTCACGGTTGGGAAAGGATACCGAGACAAAGCCAGGCGGTGAGATAACCTTCCCCCTGACTCTGACTCCTCCTGATAAACCCGGTGACTACACCATCAGCTTCTCAATGGCGACACTGAAGGGAGAGAGTTACAACACCTTCCCTGAAACCTTCTCGAAGACTGTAAAAGTCATCTCGCAGGATGGAATTTCCTCGGGATCTGTAGGTTCCATCATCGTCTCGTCGATCCCGACCGACTCACAGGTTCTCATCGGTGGTGATGTAAGGGGAAAAACACCACTCACGATCCCTGATCTGATGCCTGCGACATATGACCTGAGCGTTGCATCACCTGAGTACAAAACAAAGGTTGTCCAGGTTACGGTTGAGCCCGGTTCAGTCAGCAGGCTCAGGATTGATCTCACCAGTTCAAACAAGACTGATATCTCCATTGAGAAGGACGAACGGTATACCCTGCTGGGATTTCTAAAGGCAAACCTTCCCCTTCTCATCCTGACCATCGCGATCCTCTTCTTTGGTCTTCAGATGCTGATGATGGATACCAAACGGTTTCCTGAAAACCATCCGGTACGGCTCCTGGTCAGACCGATAACCATTGTTCCGGTTAGTTTCGAAGGGAAGGGTGGGTCCCGTAAGACAGGGGAGAAAGGATCTGCTAAAGGTTCTGATGGATCAGGCACGGGTGCAGATGAGCATGGCTCAAAGCGGGGAGATAGTTCTGCTACAAGAACTGCCGGACAGACCTCTTCACGCTCCCGTGAACTCAAGGACAAGAAACCCGGGTACGGTGATGAACAGAAGAAGAAGGGTGACTTGAAGGGAGAAGAGACTGAAGAGCTGAAGGTTGCTGATGTTGATCAACAGGCTCGTGATATCGATAATCCGTTCGGGTTTCCTGACGGTCTGAAAGATCGGTACGAACCTCTCGGGGTGGCAGGTGATGATGCCTATGCTCGCGTCTTCAAGGTACGGAAAAAAGATAACGGGAGTATCCGTGCTCTGAAGGTCTCTCACCTGAAGTATGCCGGTAGTGAGATCCTGCGGAAAGAGGCGTCGGTATGGGGAAACCTCAGACATCCGAATGTGGTTAAATTGTACAAGGCCGAGTTCGAAGATGAACTGACCTTCCTTGATCTGGAGTTCCTTGACGGCATCAGGTACAAAGGGGGAGCCCTGACCTCTCTCTCTGCACTCCCGAAACCTCTCCGTGAAAAATATGCCGTTTCACTGATACGAGATGTGGCAACCGGGCTCAAGTATACTCACAGCCTTGGAATCAGACACTACCACCTGCAGACCGGTGACATCCTGCTTACGCCAAAGATGCAGGCAAAAATAGCCGGGTATGCCAGGGGGAAGAATGAACTCGGTTTCTCGGTGCCGGAGTCTGATACCCGTGAAGCGACAGCTGCGTACCTGGCTCCAGAGCAGAAGAATGAAGCCGTCTTTGGGAATCCGGGGAGAAAGACAGATATCTACCAACTCGGGGTGATCTTTTACGAACTGCTCACCGGGTCTCTCCCGTATTCCCGGCAGGCTGCTGATCGTGCCTCTGTTGAATGGCACGACAAGAGTGAAAACCGGCTGATTCTTCCCTCAGAGTTCAAATCCGAACTTTCACGGTATGATCAGATCCTCTCCCGGATGCTGGCGGCTGATAAAAAGAAAAGATATGCGTATGTTGAAGAATTTCTGGCAGATCTCGATGCTGTACCTGCTGCCTGAACCGGTTCTTCTCTTTTGACAAACCGATACGTAGATATCTGTTTATGTGGATCTGATTGATTAGGATACTATGTCCCGGATTCCGGCCCTGGCTCTGTCGTTTCTATTCTGTCTTCTGATCCTGGTTCCGTCTGTTCTCGCCCAGGAAGAGGATGCCAGTGCATATAATGTCGGGTTCGGACTTTCGTATGTCAAGGACACCATTCCTGACCGGCTGATACCAGGCCGTTCATATCCTGTACTGGTAACATTCAAAAATACCGGCCTGGTGACGTGGGAGCGAAAGAGTCACCGTGTCGGGATGGTGTATGGTGGAAATCTGACTGAGGTGGTTGGCATGCCATCCTATGTTGATATCCCTGAGAACTCCCAGGTTCACTCTGGACAAGAGATCTCTTTTGCCGTCTCGATTGTCCCAGTTGGTCTTCCCGGAGAGTACTCGCTCCCGTTTTATGTTGCATACCGGACTGCACAGGGGGATCAGCGGGTTACTGAGGTGTGGGTCAAGAAAATTACCATCGTTCCGAGCGATGGTGTCTCTTCTCCGTTGAACGGTTCTATATCAGTTGATAGTGCAAAGCAGGATCTCACCGTCCTTCTCAGTGGTAAACCGATGGGATCCACACCATGCATCATTCCTGATCTTAAGCCGGGTTCGTACCAGGTGATAGTTCGTGGTGAAGGGAATGAGAGAACGGTCCAGGTGCAGGTTGAAAAGAGCACGATGTCCCGTGTTTTTGTAGGGAATCTGACTCAGGAGCCGACGATAAACTTCAAGAAGATAGATGTTGTCTCCAATGGAACCCTGTTTGAGTATATCGAGGCCAATATTCCGTTGATCATCATAGTTTCTGCCTTCGTTATCGGGTGCATTGTTCTGATGGTTCATACCGTCAGGCTTCGCAGGGAGAAAGAGTCTGAAGACAAGGAGAATCTTCAGAGAAAGGGAACACCGCGATCGCTTGATGGTGCCTCCTCTCTTGAAGAGAAGGATCTGCTGGATGAGTATCATCACCAGAAGCACCTTCTGGAACAGGTAGCACCAGGTTCTGATCCCGGTTCCGGTTCGGCTGCAGGGCCGAAGGTGGTTGATGTTGCGGTCGGCGGGATGAAGAATGTTCGAAAATTCTCCCGCGATATGCTGGATAAAAACCGCCCTGAAGAAACTGAAGTTGGGCTTGGTGGTATGGCTGCAGCGTCAGGGAAAGAGGAGAACTCTCAATCCTCAATTGCAGTCAGGCTGGATCATCTTGATGTCAGACCCGGATCAGCCGTCGCCCACTTCTCTGCTCTGAACCATACAGATGATCCATTGTCGGTTGAAGGACTCCTGATCGGTCCGGGAACATCTGCACCTGTCTCAGTAGAGGTAACTGAGCCGGTGACCGACGAGTACGAGGTGACGGTCTCTCTCAAGTTTCTCTCAGAGAAAGGTCAGGAGATCTGCCGGTACATGCAGATTCCCTACAACCGGGGAGTCGCTCTTCTTGCCCGGGGTGTTGCAGAGAAGGCATATGAGTACTTTCACCAGATGTTCAGGAACAATCCTGCCCAGATTGATGCACTCGTCAAACAGGCAGAGGTTCTGCTCCGCTGGGGTCTTGAGGAAGAGGCTGAGGCACTGCTAAATGAGGCAGTATCGCTGGATCCTGATAATCAGGAGGCACAGGAGGTTCTGAAGCAGATTGCTGCCCTTAAAGAAAAACGTGCAGCTGAGAAGAAGAGATCAGAAGAGAAGCCAAAGATTCAGGGATTTCCTGATATTCTGTATGATCGGTATACTCCCATCAGATTACTTGGAAATGATGCTTTTGCCTCGATCATTCTGGTGCTCAGAAATGATACCGGTGACCTGCGTGCTCTGAAAATTGCACATGAGGGTACGGTTGCGGGCTCGTCCCTTTTTACAGAAATATCCGTGTTGTACCAGTTGAAACACCCGAATGTGCTCAGGATGTATCGGGCAGAATATGATCCGACCCTCTTTCTCGAACTTGAATACGCCTCAGGGCTTCCCTGCTCTACAGGTTTGTGCAGGACCCTGGCAGATCTTGAGCACCCGGTTCCTGAAGAGACGATGATTGTGTTTATCGAGCAGATTGCGCAGGGTCTTGGATATCTCCATCAGAAAGGGGTACGGCATTATCACCTCTCGCCCAGACATATCCTTCTGGATGAGCCAATGACCCCGAAGATATCTGGGTTCCTTCGTGAATCAATAGGAATCACTGGAGCTGATGAAAGAGCAGCAGGAATTGTAAAATCGCCTGAACAGATTTGTCCTGAAAAATATGGGGTCCCTGGGAAGCGCACCGACATTTTTCAGTTTGGAGTAATTTGGTACTGGTTATTAACCGGAAATTCCCCCTTTCCCGACGGGTGTATCTCTCAAGAGGGTGAAGGCTTTGTAGAGGGCGTATTTATTCCTGCAGGACTTATCGTCCCGTTTTATGCGAAATATGATCCATTGCTTAAAAAATTGCTCTCATTAAATAAGAGAGATAGATATAGATCAATTGAGGAATTTCGTTCTGATTTTTCTGATAAGATTGTTGATTTCCGGTATAAAAAATCAAATCCTAATGAGGGAATGTCATGAATCACCCGTTTCCATTTCAGAGGACAGGATCTCTATGCATTTTTATCGTTCTTGTTGTGGGGTTATATTTTATCTGCAGTTTTTCTCCTGTATCGGCTTCCGAATCCCCTGATATCGGTGGAATATCATTTAATGGTGGAACATATGTGTCTGACACATTTCCGAAACAGATCGGCATTGGCGGGCATAAACAGCACTCCATAACTTTTTCTAATACTGGAATGGTTGCATGGGAACACAAGGTTGAGACATTTGGTGTGGCATGCTCAATTGATCGTCCTGGTGTCCGTGTTGACCCCATGTTTGCATCAATCCCTCAAAACAATAAGGTGATGCCAGGAAAGGCATATGAATTTGTCTTTAGTATAATCGGCGACACTCCGGGTAACTATGTCCTTACTTTTACTCCTTCAAGAATGTCACAGGATAACCCTGTATCAATAGGAGATTCGCATATAATTCATATTGAGATCATCCAGGGTGAAATTGGAACTGATAAGGATAGCACAGGTTCACTACAGATTGTTACTGGAGATCAACCCCTGCATGTTACTATTGATGGAGCCGAAAATGGAGATACCCCAATCCAGGTTAGCGGTCTTATGCCCGGTTCTCATGCGGTTCATCTTTCTGGAGAAGAATTTGATCAAGTTCTTCAAACTTTTATAAAACCTCATGAAGTAACTATTTTATCGGTTGATCCCACAGCCCGTAAAGTTTGCCTATCTGCAGCTTTTATGCCTTCAAGTTCAGAAACTAATCCCTTGGAATCTCTATTAGTTTCAAATTTCATTGTAGTGTTAGGAGTATTTTTAGGTCTAACACTTACTGGAGCGTATGCAACTCTTATAATCTCAAAAAAAGTGAAAAAATCAAAAAATCGCTTGGAAAATGCGTATGTATGTCCCTCTGCTTTGAGTGAGAATTGCCGGGATGTGAGGATTGAAACCCGGAGAAATAGAATAAAAAAAGACGATTTAGTTTTTGATCCCCTTATGATGATATGTGATGAGAATTCATCTGGTGAAGTAAGGATCAAAGCAACAAATTGGGGGAGTCGTCCTGTGAATATTGAAGGGACAACTATCTCCGATGGGGAAAGCAAGTTCATATTAGTTCGTGTTCCTACTGGTGATCCTGGCGATCATCAGTATTCCCGGGAATTACTCTTCCTTGATGGTGCAGGGCGTGAATTTACCAAGTACGTGACAATACGATACAAGGTACGACCTATTGACCCATCCCTAGAATGGTTCTTCTCTCGTTTTGTATATGGTAAGGATAGGATCATTGCAGTGGTACGGATGAAAAATTCTTCATCTTATCCAGTAATGATCGGTGATATTGAGATCCCTCCTCTGACCGAGGAAGAGATAGAACTTGGGATGGAAGGTCCTGATGGTGAATTACCTGAAGTTAACCGGACACTATCTGTTCAATGGGGCGCTGAAAAGAATTTAAACCTGAAAATTCTGATACCTTTCAATAAAGGAATTCTGTTAAGGACACAGAAGCGGTATGATGAAGCCATCGCTTACTATCGCGAGTTGTTAAAAAGGGATTCTGGTTCTGCTGATCTCTGGATACAACATGGACAAGTCTTGGTTGATATTGGAAAGTCAGATGAAGCAGAGCAATCCTTTCTTCATGCACGGTCTCTAGATCCGTCCATCGAAGACCCAAATGCCGGTGTTCAAAAATTAAAAAAAGAGGCTGCTGATACTTTAAACTCTCAAAATCAGCAGACGACTGACTTTCCTAACGTGTTATCTTCTCTCTATACTCCGATATCATTTATTGGTGCTGATAATACGGGAAAGATGTACCTTGTTGAACGGGTTGCTGATCGATCTATGCAGATGGTGAAGATTCTTGATGAGAACTTCGCTTCGCTTCCCTCTCTTCGCCTTGCAATTCAAACCTGGCGTTCTCTTCATCACCCCCATATTCTCCGTCTTACTGGATGGGAGTCTGAACCGATCCCTTTTCTGGAAATCGATCCTCCTGAAGGGGCTATTCAAAAGGGTTTACGGAAATATTCTATTGCTTCCCTTTTTACTCCTATCCCTATGAAGGCTGCGGTTTTGGTGGAACTTGGGATATGTCGGGGCTTATCGTATATTCACAAACAAGGGGCTAGGCACTATCTGCTTGAACCATCTGCGATCTATCTTGACCGGAATCTGCATGTAAGGATTGGTGGATTTGATAATACTGTTACTCTATCAAACAAGGAATGTTCCTCCAAATGCTGGATTCTTGCACCTGAGCAGTTATATCCTGAACGGTATGGAAACCCAGGGAAAAAAACAGATATCTATCAGGCAGGTGCCGTACTGTATCTGCTCTTAACTGGATCACGTCCATATGGGAGAAACGATCCTGCGAATTCTGTAAATGAAATTCAAGGACCTGAACGCATGTCTTTGGTTCTTCCGTCTCAATTTCGTCAGGATCTAGGTTGCTTTGATCAGATTATCGCCCGGTCACTTGCAGTCGATAAAAATGAGCGTTATAACTCTGTTGATGAGATGATAGACGATCTGGAAGATGTCCGCATTTTTTTATCCGGCATTAGCAGGAATACAAAATTGAGTGATTCATGAACCGATCGGACCTGTTCGTTTTTATTCTTGTATGTATTCTCTCTATTTCTGGCGTAGGAAGGGCTGATCAAGTACAAGATCTCCTTGCCCAGGGTGTTGCGGCATATAATTCACAGGATTATTCTTTTGCACTCTCATGCTTTGAAAAAGTGATTTTGTTAGACCCTTCCCTTCCTTATGGGTGGCTCTGGAAAGGCACAGTTCTTCAGTCGCTTGGAAGAATTGGTGAGTCTGATGATGCTTTTAGAACTGGGCGGTGTTTACTAGATCCAAATCAGTGTGCTTGGGATGAAAATATAAAAACACTCCCCTCCCCTAAATCCGATAAACAAGGTTCTAATATTCGTACCGAAGGTCCTATCTCTATCAACTTAGTAACTAATTTAGGTCCAACTTCAAATCAGTCCTCTTCATTTAAAAGTCAAATGTTTGGATCAACAGAGTCAAAAGATTCAGTCTCTGAAGAAAAAATCGACGCTGGTCTTCATAACCAAGGAAAATCCTCGTCAGATTATCGTAATGATTCAAATAACTATAAAAATCAGGGTGATCTCTTATTAAAATCATCTCCTGAACAGGCACTGGATAAATATGAGAAAGCATCTGAATATGGATTAGATGACCCTGAGTTATATCAACGCAAGGGTGATGTTGAACGCCAACTTGGTAATGATGATAACGCTCTTGAATCCTACAAACAGGGATTAGAAAATAGTCCTGATAATCTTGATTTACCAAAAAAACTAGGTGACGTCTCTCAGAAGAAAGGACTGGGCAATGCTGCTGAGCAAGCATATTCAAAAGCCTTAAATCAAGCAGTTACTCCCGCAGATACAGCAGAGTTACTCAAAGGTCTTATTAATACGAATATAAAATCTGGAAATTATTCTGCTGCCAAAGGTTTACTTGATAGGTTATCTAGCCTGCCATCTGGGTTTGGTGCTACCCCTGATGTAGCTGAACTAAAGGCTGATCTGAACTTTAAATCCGGTGATTTTAATGAGGCAGAAAAGAATTACGAAAAAATTTGGAATGCAAGGCCTACAGATCCTCAACCTGGATTTTGTATGGCGGCCTCTCAATTAAACCAGGGAAAAATAGTTGAGGCAAAAAAAACCCTCGAAAAAATTTCAGGTATTCCTCTCAATACCTCTCAATCTGATCAGTTTAACCGTCTCCGGTCGCGTATCTCTTATCCATCCCAATCTGAAACAACACTATTTCCTGCCCTTTCTTCTGCAGGGTATCTCTGGCTGCTTCTTCTTCTTGGTGTTGTTGGGGTAGTTGTATTATTCAAGCGGAAGTTACTCTGATCTGTCTCATGTTTCTTTTTAGCAGATTATTCCTCTTGTGACTTTGTATCTGTCTATTACCCGCAGTTACACGAACGGACTTTTGTCTTCGATGTTATCAGTTTCACATTTAGCTTATCAGGAGCTGACACCGTACTGCTCACTATACTCTCCCCTTCCTGTTCCGGACCACGGGTAACAGAAGCAGTCAATGTATATTCGCCGGTCGGGACTCCACTCGGGACAAGATAATCAGGTGTTATTGTCCGAATCTCTCCTGCTTTGAACGGTGAGACCTGATTATTTTTTGAAATCAACTGATACTTTCCGAGAGATGCCTGAATCTGCAGCGGTTCTGCTGCGATGTCAGCAGCACCGGCATTTCGTATGGTTATATTTGGGTGGATGTAGGTACCGGGTTCTGTCCAGGAGGTCTGGACAGGCATGGTGACTTCTGTTATCTCATAGTCTGGTCCGGACTGGTCAGCAGCTTTGATTGTCTGGTTCAGGCTCGGATCAGACACTGCAGAGCTGGCAGGAATGCAGATTATCAGGAGAACCAGAATGAGTTGAATCAGAACGGTTGGAAAAAAATGTGATCTAATCATCAGGGAAAATATTGCTTAAAGGAATATAAAATGTACTTTATATTCTCTCTCACTTTGCGCATGCCCGATCGCAAGACGCAGTATCGTGTATGAATGGGGGAGTAAATCCCTGGCCATAGCCTCCCCATACTAACTCATCTGGATAATATCTGGTATATCTTCCATCGCGTTCCACACGGACAAGTCCCTCATCGGTGAGATGCTGCACACTCCGTGTCACTGTCGGGCCTGCAACTCCGAGGAGATCTGCCAGTTCTCCACGAGTGAGGCCTGGCTGGTGGAGGATGATCCTCAAAATCCGGGAACTTGCAGCGGTCAGCATCCGTGCCATCAGAATCTGTTCTCCGGTTGAGTACTTCCCGTGGTTTTCAAAGTAGTGACAGACGCCACCGATTGTAGATGCCTGGATCTTCCCCCCGTCATTGAGCCGTTCAAGATGGTACCGGAGGGTATTCTCATTCATCCCGGTTATCCCGATAAGTCTTCTGATATCAACACCTGGTGAAGCAACAATCTCATCGTATATCTGGCGCCTGCCCTCATGCTCAAGAAGGTTCCTGTTTGTTATCCTGCGATATCCGCTGACTGCGTATCTGCGAATCCGGTCGAGCAGAGTTGAAGGCTGTGTTACCGGTGCCATCAGTGATCCACAGGCTCCACAGGAACCTGCCGGCATTTGTGCCGGTGACGCAGCAGCGTTTGTCTTACAACTGCAGGGATGGACTGTCCCCTGACTGGTCATGGTCATATGACAGGAGAGACGACCAGATGAACTGTCACTCGTGCAGCAGGAGCTTTTTCGCTCTATTGGGAAAGACGGGATACCGGATAGTACTGCGAGCAGAAGAAAGCCGATGACAATCACACCAGCCAGCAGTTTCATTCTGTACCCATTATATGCAAAAGTATATTATGTTTCACAATCGTGACTGTTTTGAAGATCAAACATCTCATCCTTATCGTATCATCGGTTCACGAGCCGTTCTCTAAGCCTGCTCGCCCGGTTTCGAGCCTCTTTTGTTGCTGACTCGTCCTTTCTGATTGAAAACTCCAGGATATCCCCCTCTTCGAAATCTCCCAGATATTTTCGTGGGAGCTTGATCATATCCTCCGGATTGTCCCTGGGTATCAGGATAAAATATCCATCTTCAATCCTGTCTATGGTCATCACCACTGTTCTACTTGCATCTGTCATGGTTGCTCCTCGTGCGAGACAGCAGGGGATCTATTCGGGATTCTGCTCTTCGTTTATTTTGGGGCAGATTTGGGTATCATCTCTGCGTTAACTACAAGACCTTTCTGATCTGCCGTGACGGTGATCGTCCCTTCCTGATCTGTCCGGTATATCCGGGAACCTGTATCGGTGAGGTACCTGATCGGATCCTTCTGCGGGTATCCATACTCGTTTCCGGCAGCAAGGGATATGATTGCAATCTCTGGTGATACAGCCTCAATAAACCTTCGCCCTGAAGAGTGCCTGCTTCCGTGATGGCCGACTTTAAGAAGGTCAGCCCTGAGGTCATTTCCCTCTTTGAGAAGTCGCTCTTCCACTGAAATCCCTGCATCACCCATAAGCAGGAACATCCTGTTCCCTGAAGTGATCTCAAGGACGATCGAGTTGTCGTTGAGATCGCCTGAAGCAGTGGTATCAGGGTTGAGAACCCTGATACTGACCCCGGGGCCCGGATCTATCTGATCGCCTTCATGAACGACCCGGTACGGAATCTGATATTTTTCAATGGTTTTCAGAAGTACTTCATACGACGGGGTTGTGTGGGTATCACCAGAATCGATGAAGACTCCGGTCTTTATCTGCCTGAGCACTGCTGGCATTCCACCGATATGATCGCTGTGTGGATGTGTCGCGACCACCACGTCAAGATACGAGATATTTCTGGCTTTCAACCACTCTGCGATCTTCGGCCCTGCTTCGTACGGGCCGGCATCCACGAGCATGGTTTTCCCATCAACCTGCAGGAGACATGAATCTCCCTGGCCGACATCAAAAAAGGTGAGATTCAGTCTGGTATTCTCATCGGTAGCGATGCATCCGGATGATGCAATCAGGAATAACAGGATCCCTGCTACGATGAGGCAGTGTGATCTGATCACTGTCAAGATACCAGATCTTCACACGACTCTGATTTGGGTATTTCGAAACGTGGGTGATTATCGGCAACGGCCGATAAGCCTGGAGAGACGTTCTGCTGTGATAAGGCCGATCACTCTTCGCTTGTCGTCAACCACCGGCAGTGCAGAGATGTGGTTCTGCTCCATCCGCTTCACTGCACTGTCAACCGGTTCTTCTGGCGATGCGAAGAAGACATCCCGTGTCATGATCTCATCAAGAGAGGTGAACTCCCGTGCAACTGATCGCGAGATATCCCAGGATGTGACGATCCCGGTGAGTGCTCCCTCCGAGTCAACCACCGGCAGATGATTGACTGACTGGGCAATCATCAGCTCGGCAGCCTCCTTGATCGTGACGTCCTCGTTCAGAGTCGGGGCCTGAACTTTCATCACATCTGCAATGGTCAGAGACGAGAGGAACCGTCCGAGAAGGTAGTTCATCTGCCCTTCCTCAAGCAGGAACGCATCATGACCAAAATTTGACCTGATCTCACAGTACTCAACATCTGCATTGGCTGAAGAGAGGGCGGTGACGATCTCCTGTGAGAGGTATGGGGGATACAGCCAGTCTGAAGATACCGAAACGATCAGGAATTTTGCCTTCACACTGCGAAATGCCTCGATAAGTGAGTCATTCACAGACATGTCGAAGTAATCGATCGCCTTGGTGATATACAGGTACGAGTTTGCATCAAACCGCTGGGTAAACCGATCACCCTGATAATGCAGGTAACTCTCTACCTGAAAATCAGTGGTGAAGTCATAACTGAGTTCCTCCTTCCCCTGCAGACCTCTGCCAAACTTCTGATGCATCGATTCATCAGAGAGATACGTGATATGGCCTATCATTCTGGCAAGCGACAACCCCCGGGTCGGGGGGAAATTCTCATAGTAGTCGCCATGATTCCAGTCAGGATCAGACCGGATTGCACTCCGGGCAACCTCGTTAAAGGCGATCTGCTGCGGCGTCGAGTAGGCAGTACTTGCGATCACCACAACCCTGCTTGCAAGGTCAGGGTAGAGAACTGACCACTTAAGTGCCTGCATTCCCCCCATCGATCCGCCGATGACTGCAAAAAGACGCTGAATATTAAAGTGCTGAAGAAGACGACTCTGGGCATGAACCATGTCACCGATGGTGATGACCGGGAAGGAAAGACCATATGGTTTGTTTGTTTCCGGATTGAGTGACGAAGGGCCGGTAGTCCCTTTACAACCGCCCAGAACATTTGAACAGATGATGAAGTATTGATCTGTATCAAGTGCTTTTCCCGGACCTATGACTATATCCCACCAGCCTGGTTTGTCGGTTCCTGTATGATAACCGGCTACATGAGAGTCACCTGACAAGGCGTGACAGATAAGAATAGCGTTTGATCTATCGCGATCAAGGGTACCGTACGTTTCGTACGCAATAGTGAGTTCAGGGAGAGTCTCCCCACTTTCCAGTGTGAGAGGCTCTTTGAATGTCACCTGTTCGGTTTTTACCGTTCCAACAGATCCTCGAATCATATTGGTCAGATCTGAGCTAAGGCTTGATCCAGATCCTCAATAATATCTTCGATATTTTCGATTCCGATTGAGAGTCTGATATAATCTGGAGTAACTCCGGTTGCAGTAAGCTCTTCGGGAGTGAGCTGCTGGTGGGTTGTCGATGCCGGGTGGATCACAAGGCTCTTTGAGTCTCCGATGTTTGCAACATGGGAGAAGAGTTTGAGTGCGTTGATGACCTTCTTTCCTTCCTCGACTCCTCCCTTGATACCTACTCCGAGAAGACCTCCGAACCCGTGATTGAGGTACCTGGATGCAACCGCATGGGTCGGGTTGTCTGAAAGACCCGGATAGTTGACCCAGGCAACCTTGGGGTGTGCCTTCAGGTGCTTTGCGACTGCAAGAGCGTTCTCGGAGTGCTGTTTCACCCTGAGCGGGAGCGTCTCAAAGCCCTGGAGCAGCAGGAATGAATTGAACGGAGAGAGAGCAGCCCCGAGATCTCGCAGAAGTGAGAGACGGATCTTGAAGACAAATGCCACGTTTCCAAGCCCTGCAAAGTCCTTGAAGACATCCCAGTAGACAAGCCCGTGGTAACTTGGATCTGGTTCTGAGAACTCGGGATACTTTCCGTTGCCCCAGTTGAACTTGCCTGAATCGACGATGAGCCCGCCGATGGAGTTGCCGTGTCCCCCGACAAACTTGGTTGCAGAGTGGACAACGATGTCGACACCGTGCTCGATCGGCTTTACCAGACCGACAGCAGATGTGTTGTCTACAACGAATGCGATTCCTGCCTCGTGGGCGATGTCAGCGATCTTACGGAAGTCAGGTACATCGAGTTTCGGGTTTCCGAGTGTCTCTGCGTAGATTGCACGGGTCTTCGGGGTAATTGCCTTCCTGAATGCTTCAGGATCCTGGGAGTCGACAAAGATAACCTTGCGTCCGAGCTTAGCAAATGTGTAGTGCAGGAGCGTGTAGGTACCGCCGTAGAGATTGTTTGCAGCTACGATCTCATCGCCAACCCTGGTGATGTTAAGGAGGGCGTACGAGATGGCTGCCTGACCTGATGCCACGGCAAGTGCTCCTGATCCGCCCTCAAGTGCAGCGATACGCTTCTCGAGCACGTCGGTGGTTGGATTCATGAGCCGGGTGTAGATGTTTCCAAGCTCTGAAAGACCGAAGAGTGCTGCTGCATGGTCAGCATCACGGAACTGGTAACTGGTTGTCTGGTAGATCGGAACTGCGAGTGCTCCGGTTGTCGGGTCCGGGACCTGTCCTGCGTGCAGTGATGTAGTTGCGTCTCTGTCTTTTTTGTCAGTCATGGTAATCAGTGATTTAATTTTTTGAAACTGGTAATTCGTAACGTTCTGCTATCTCGGTGAATGTGTCGGCAAGGTATCTGACCTTCTCCCAGGAGAGCCCGTAGGTTGAGAGCTTCCAGGTGCGGGTTGCTCCAGCGAACTCTCCGACGATTCCCTTTGAAGAGAGTTCGTCTGAGAGGAAGAAACCGCGACGTTTGTGCGTTTCTGCAATCCTGTCAAAGTTGCCGGTTGTATCCACTTTGGTCAGTGCGTGTTTCCGGGGGTACTCTGAGAGGATCTTGCTTCCGTCGATGGCAAGCAGGCGATCAGCAAAGAAGTTGATCTTCTTCAGCTCGTCGTCCCAGTGGAGTGTCCGCTCTTTCACTTCAGGGAATGAAGCCATCATTGCGATAAGATTGGATCCCATCAGCGTGCATCCGACCATCTCTACTTCTTTGATCCCGAACTTGCGTTTGGTGACGTCTCCGACCATCTGGGTGGTTCGGAAGACTTTGTCTGCCCATTCGCTCGTCGTCGCCAGCACCCCGGAAGGTGCCGGCGAAGCCATACTCTTATGACCGGAGCCGACTACGAAGTCTGCTCCTACTGCCTTTCCGTCGACAGGCATGACTCCGACGGTGTATGCACCATTATAGAGGAAGGGGATATCGTAACTGTGTGCAACCTTTGCGATCCCTTTGACATCATGCTCGTTGGCAAGCTGATAATCGTAGTGATCGATCATCACCAGGGTCGGGAGTTTCCCGGTCTCCTGTTTTACCTGTTCGATCTTTTCTGCAGTTGCATCAGCGGTGATGATATTGTCCTTGTTTAAGGGAACCTCCTTCACGACTCCCCCTGCTCCTTCCACAGCGAGAAACTCGGTATAATGTGCAAATGCAGAGACGATCACCGAGTCACCCTTCTCTACAACGGTCTGTGCGACTGCCTGGAACCCTCTCCGTGCTCCAGGCACAACCCGTGCCTGATCCATATTGACGAACTGGGCAAGCTGGGTGTGAAAGTCTGCGATTGGCGGTTTTGATATCTTATCCAGTCTGAATGGTTTCCGGCAGGCATCACAGGTGGAGTAGCCGTCACCATAGGCGATGATCGCCTGACGGGCTGCGAGGGTCAGCCGTCCTGCTGCCTGGATCGGCTGAATATTGATATTCTCCTCCTCACGTGTTCGCACTTCTATCGTTCCGGCGATCCTGCCTGGTTTCTTCCCGGCAGTCCCGGTTTCAAGGGCCTGGACAATCCCTTTGAGCTCTGAGATCTTCTCTTTGAACTGAGTCTCTTCCTGACTGTTGAGCCCCGACGGGAGTCCGTCCCGGATCACCTGTCGTGCCTCTTCCAGTTTGAAGAGTGCTGCAAAGATAAGATCTGTATTCTTTTCCATCTCCCTACCTTACCTCATTATGGGATTATCGTTTCTGTCACAATCGTGAACTATCCTATAGGTTATCGCGGGAGTATAAAAGGGATAAGAATCCGGCTAAATTTGATCAGATAAAAAATCTCTGCATCTTTGATGGTTGTGATTCTGAACTACTGAATGATGTCGGATAAACAGATGTAGTCACCCAATGCCTTTTCGCATGGGGTGATTATGTCTATTTGGACGGTTGAGTCTCGCATATTTCCAAACATCTCACAAAAAATGTGTCCAGTGATCCTGGATCAGAACTGATTTTTCATCAAAAATTTTTCTTCTCTTCACACCATCTAGTACCGTATATGCCAAACCTGCCCGGAGTGGTGAGTGGAACACTCGTAATGACCGTGATATGTACACTTTTATTCGTGGCCCCTTCTTCAGGAGCCTCCTGTACATCCTGCACCGGTCCTGCAAATATTTCTGTCAGCGGAATAAGTTTACAAGACATTGACCCGGGAAACCTCACTGCATTCCGGAGTGTTGACCCCCGTGAAATTGGCAGGGCGATGGATATCAGTGGATATTCACATGCCGATCTGGATGAGATCAGCACTATTATTGCTACTACTCAGAACAATGAAACGCCGGATACTGCTGCAGCAGTGATGAGTCTACAGACCGATGTCGTGCTTGCAATGCAGGAAGCAAATCGAAATCTGGCCAGGTTCACCATCCCTGAAAACCTGACATCCCTCCCCCGAGGTTCATTCAGCCATCTCGATCGGTTTGTCTATATTCCCTCCGAATGGGACCAGACCGGAGGGGTCGATGAGCATTGTGGAAACTGCTGGGTATGGGCAGATACCGGAGCTCTTCAACTCGATCTCGCATACCAGAAAAACATCACCGACCGGCTATCAGTTCAGTACTTCACCTCGTCGTATCACAATGGAACCGGGATATGGGCCTGTTGTGGTGGGTCTCCAGTCTGGTTTGCTGATTTTTATAATTCAACAAAAAAAGCAGTTCCCTGGACCAACACGAATGCGTCATTTGTAGACAGCCGGAGCATGTGCGAGAAAGGCGAGTCAACAGCAATGAATGCATCAAACATCCAAACCACCCCATACTACCCTCTCGATCAGGTATCTGCTCTCATGATTAGTACAAATGCTAAGTATGAAGAGCGCCCGATATCCAATGAAACCGCAGTCAATTCGATAAAAGCAGCCCTGCAATCCGGAAAAGCAGTTCTATTCATATATACTCCTGATAACTGGACTCCTATGATGAACTTCTGGAATAACCAGACTGAAGAGGATATTTTTACACCTGGCCTCACACCGGGTACCCTTTACAATGATGGTGGCCATGTCATGCTCATCCTGGGTTATAACGATTCTGACCCTGAAAACCAGTACTGGACTGTGCTCAACAGCTGGGGTTCATCAGAAAACCGGCCTCATGCACTATTCAGATTGAATATGGACATCGATTACTCACTCCAGAATCCGGACGGGGTTAACTCCTATGAGTTCTATGTCCTGAATGTGACATATCCGGAGAAGAGTTCCCTCATTACCCGATAATTCCTATTTTTACTCCCCCCCTAAATCATTGGATATACACAGTCAGAAGAAGGAGGGAGAATGTTTAGAAAAGAAAGTGGTTCCGATTAGGATTATGTAGGGCAGGTCTCATCCTCATGACCGTGGTGGTCATGTGAATGAGGATTCTTCTCTTCCCAGGGTTCAAGCCCGTGCTTTACCCGGTAATCATTGATAGCCTTGTGAATTCCCTCTTCTGCAAGAACCGAGCAGTGCATCTTTATTGCCGGAAGCCCTTCAAGTGCCTCGGCTACTGCTTTGTTTGAGACCTCCCATGCCTCTTCAAGGGTCTTTCCCTTGATCATCTCGGTTGCCATGCTGCTGGATGCAACCGCTGCCCCGCATCCGAAGGTCTGGAACTTCACCTCGGTGATGATGTTGTCCTTCACGGTGAGGAAGATACGCATGATATCCCCGCAGGTGGGGTTTCCTACTTCTCCAACACCATCAGCTTCCGTGATCTCCCCCTGGTTCCGGGGGTTCATGAAATGATCCATTACCTTTTCGCTATACATTACATGACCTCTTTTTATGATCTGCGTACAGAGGAGACATCTCCCGCAGGCGGATTACCACCTTCTGGAGCTGTTCCAGAACATAATCGACATCCTCGTCTGTGTTCTCTGCTCCAAGTGTGAGCCTGAGTGAGCCATGTGCGGTCTCGGCAGGGAGCCCGGTAGCCAGCAGCACATGGGACGGTTCAAGCGATCCTGATGTGCATGCACTCCCGGTTGAGGCACAGATTCCGAAGTGATCGAGGAGCAGGAGCATGGACTCTCCTTCAATAAAGTCAAAGCTCACATTCAGGTTGCCTGGAAGTCTCTCCTTCGGGTGTCCGTTCAGCCTTGTGTTCGGAATGGCCTTGAGAATACCGTCAAGCAGACGATCCCTGAGTGCAGAAACCCGCTTGTTCTGCTCATCCATTCTTGCAGTGGCACGTTCAATAGCAAGACCGAGCCCAACTATTCCGGGAATATTCTCGGTTCCGGCACGTCTCCTCTTCTCCTGTCCTCCTCCATGCAGGAGGTTGTCAATCCGGATGCTTTTTCTGATATAAAGGGCACCGATTCCTTTTGGACCGTAAAACTTGTGCGCAGAGAGCGAGAGGAGATCGATATTCATCGCCTCGACGTCGATCGGGACATTCCCGATCGCCTGGACAGCATCGGTGTGGAAGAACACTCCGTGTTCGCGACAGACTTTTCCGATCTCAGCAATCGGTTCGATCGTACCGATCTCATTGTTTGCAAACATGATCGTGACCAGAATGGTCTGGTCAGTGATTGCATCCTTCAGGTCACTGATACGCACCTGTCCTGTCTCATCCACCGGGAGGTAAGTGACTGTGAATCCCTGTTTTTCGAGGTATTCGCAGGTGTGAAGGACAGCGTGATGCTCAATTGCACTGGTGATGATGTGGTTGCCTTTCTTATGGTTAGCTGATACAATCCCCTTTATTGCCCAGTTATCAGCCTCGGTTCCACCTGAAGTGAAGTAGATCTCATCAGGTTTTGCACCAAGTGCTGCCGCTACCTGATTTCTCGCTTCTTCAATCACTTTTTTTGATTCGCGTGCAATGCGGTACAGGGACGACGGGTTTCCGTACCCTTTTGAGAACCATGGGATCATTGCATCGACGACCGCTGGATCGGTAGCGGTTGTTGCAGAATGGTCCATGTACACGATTCGTTCTGCAGTCATATGTTACGCCAGTTCTGTGATGTGCTGTAATCAGACGATTAATACAAGGTGCCCTTTGCCTATAGCCCTTTTCTGATCTCTTCCCGGGTCCTGCAGGATCGGCTCTTCATTGATTTTGAGACCTCGATCATTCGTTCAAGCGGGGCTCGTGCTGCATCCATGAGGTTCTGGTCGAGGACAACCTCACCAGAACCGGTTGTCAGGCAGGTCTTGATCTTCTCAAGTGTTACCTGTTTCATCGGTGCACAGACCCCGGCAACCGAGAAGAACTTCTTTCCCACAACCTCTGTTCGCAGCCGGTGGAGCATTCCTGACTCGGTGCCGATGATAAAGGATGATGCAGATGCATCACGGCAGAACCTTGCCATCCCGCCGGTTGAGCAGACTGCATCAGCCATGTCAATGATTTCAGGCCTGCACTCCGGATGTGCAACAAAGGCTGCTTCAGGATGAAGCTTCTGCATGGCATCGACACTCTCTCTTGTGATGGCATCGTGGACATAACAGAACCCGGCTGCAGGGATGATCTCCTTTCTCGTAAACCTGCTCACATATGCAGCAAGGTTCCGATCTGGAAGAAAGATGACCTGATCTGATTCAACAGATTCTACGATCTCGATCGCGTTTGCAGAGGTGCAGCAGATGTCACTCACCGCCTTGGTTGCCGTTGTGGTGTTGACATAACTGACCACCTCTGCATCCGGGTACTGCTCCCTGAGCTTCATGGCTGCCTGCTCTCCTGCCATGTGTGCCATGGTGCACCGGGCCTGTGGATCCGGGATCAGGACGCGTGCCTGCGGATTTAGGATCTTCGCGGTGTCAGCCATGAAGTCAACGCCACAGAAGAGGATCGTCTCTGCATCGGTCTCCTGAGCGGCTCTTGCCAGTTCTAGGGAATCTCCGATTCTCTCTGCGATCTGGTAGATCTCAGGCGACTGATAGTTGTGGGCGAGGATGAGAACCCCCTGCCGGTCTGCCATCTCCCTGATCTCTCTGATGAGATCCCGGTTACATGCAGGCTCCGCTGGTTCTCCGTCTGATGGAAGCGCTTTCACGATTGTGATAATTATCTGTATCCTCCTCCGGGATAATGCCCACGGTTCCGGCAGTGCCGGTATCATGAGATTCTTAACCACCGGCAATACATGGTAGTACATCATGGGAGGATATCAGATCAGATGAACATCGACCGGATCAGGCAGGAGATCCCTCTCACCCGGGAGGTCATCTACCTTGACAATGCCTCAACGAGCCTTTCCCCGCAGCCGGTCATCGATGCAATGGTGGAGTACGAGACCCATTATCGTGCCAATGTGGGACGTGGAGTGCACCGGCTCTCACAGATCGCAGGCCAGCTCTACTGGGACGCCCATGAGACGGTGAACCGGTTCATCGGCGGGGAAGGTGGAACACCGGTCTTTGTCAGGAACTGTACCGAGGCGATCAACATGGTTGCACGCGGTCTGATCTTCAGACCGGGTGACGAGATCATCACCACGGTCACTGATCATCACTCCAATCTGCTGCCGTGGTATTCTCTTCGGGAAAAGGGTGTCATCGTGAAGGTGATCGCTCCTTCAACTCCTACGGCAGGGATTACAGCTGACGATGTTTCATCTGCGATAACCAGAAATACCCGGCTTGTCGCCGCCAGCCATGCCTCCAACGTGCTTGGAACTGTTCATCCGGTGAAAGAGATTACAGAGATCGCCCATGATCATAATGCCCTCTGCCTTGTGGATGGCGCCCAGTCTGTCCCCCATATGAAGACCGATGTAAAAGATATCGGATGTGACTATCTCTGTTTTTCAGGTCACAAGATGCTCGGCCCTACCGGAACCGGTATCCTCTGGATGACGGAGGATACCCTGGAGCCTCTACTTCTCGGCGGGGGAATGATCGATGATGTTACCACCGACGGGTACCTCGTTGCATCAGGGTATTCGAAGTACGAGGCTGGCACTCCCAATATTTCTGGTGCTTTGGGACTCCGGGCGGCGGTGAAGTACCTTAACGCCATCGGGATGAATGAGATTGAGGCTCATGAAAGAGTTCTTACCGGGAAGTTGCTCTCCGGCTTGTCAGGAATCGAAGGGGTCAGTATCATCGGACCTCCTGAAGGAGAGAATCGGATTGGGGTTGTTTCGTTTATCGTTGAGGGTTTGCACCCTCATGAAGTTGCCCATATTCTGGATGATCAGTACACGGTCATTGTGAGATCAGGGCATCACTGTTGTATGCCGTTTATGCAATATCTGGGGCTTCCTGACGGGACGGTGCGGGCAAGTTTGTACATGTATAATACAGAAGAAGAGATTCAGACGCTGGTTGAGGGTGTCAGGGAGATTGTGGAAGGGGTTTGAAACGAAGGAAAAAAGGTGAGAGCCTATCTCTCTCTTAACAACCGAAATAATATGTGATAGTATCTCCTTCAGTTAATGTTCCAACGTCGTAGGGTGAGTAAGAAGAATCACAGGTGACTATTTGGTATGATCCAACAGGGATATCGTGATAGGTGTTAGAGCCATGTCCTTCATAAGAAATTCCAGGTCCGATCAATCTATAGTAACTTCCGACCGATGTATCAACAAGATCAATCGTTCCCGTCTGAACCGGTGTTGGAGTTGCTGTTGGAGTAGTGATACTTTCCGATCCTTCAGTTGGCGTTGTCGATGAACTATATAAAAGCCCCTTCTGGAAGGTCCTTATTAACCCGGTTGCTGCAGATGAGTCTTTCCAGGTGTTGGTCGCCCCTGTTTTATTCCAGGTCGCTGGATTCCCGTCACTTCCATTCCTGGCATAATTTGCCCCGCCGGCATCCCTTGCCTCCATGATGCTACCGGCAAACACAGTCTTCACTGTTCCTTCTGCTGCATTAGAACCTGAGTTTTTATCCGGAGATACGGCGATCTGGTAGTTCAGAGCTGATGGGACATCCATGGTCTCAGCAACCGTTCGGATCTGACCCTTGGATGAAACCTGGGCACTGTTCACGTTGACGAGACTTGCTTTGGCGGAAACGATATTGCAGAATACTGGCATGTATGTTCCCTGCCCGGCAAAGACACACCTGATGTTCCCGTCAGTTGTGGTGTAGTTTCCGGCTATCGAGATGGTGTACTCCTCCTCACCTACCATATGTGATCCCTCAGTGCTGGCGTAGGTGAGTACCTTCTGCGACTCAAGATTGTAGAGTCCGCCTTTCTGATCCCTGGAGTTGAAGTCGAAGTTCTTATTCTCTGAGAGTTTACCACCATTGGTAAGGATGGAGTCTTGGTAGAAAACATCTGATACCGTCTGCCTGCTCCCAAGAATTCCGGTTGGAATTGCGCCGGGTGATGCCAGTACCCAGGACTGGGTGGTCTTCTCATCCACGAGACCAGTTGCATCAATGACTGAGTCGATCGAGAATATTTGGTTTTCAGGTGTCTGGTTCGGGAGCCGGTCTGCAACAGTAAAGCCTGTGAGAAGAAAAATGACATAAATACCCATTATTGGCAACCAGTTTTGCCTCTTTAAATCCACCCTTCCCCATGAGTGCATAGGGTAACTTTTTATTATGACCCGATATATATTACGAAATGTTGAAAATAAAAACTAGAATGGTTATTCTATTCGTTGGGTTTGTTGTTCTTTGAGCAGCATACAAACCTGACAGACATCCCCGGAGCCGGGCCATCCACAGACCTTACACGTCTCCATTGGTGTTTTCTGGACTTTATTATGCAACCGGGCTCTGATATTCTCCTCGACACGAGCAAGATTTCTCATCGAACCCGGATGTTCCTGCTCAAACCTGTTCAGAAGTCTCCTGACTTCTCCCCTGAGAGCCTCCCCTGCATACGGGCATTCGGGAAGGTCCATGAAAAGATCAGAGACGATAGCATAGAGTGTCACTTCTCTCTCGCTCACCGCTGCAAATGGTTTGATCCGGCGTGCAAACCGCGATGTACTCCCTGAACCCGCAAACACTTTTTTAATGTCAGCAGAGAAGGCATTCATCAGCGTCGTCTGGGCATGATCATCCTGGTTATGACCGGTGACAATGAGATGGACTCCCTCTTCTTCAGCTAACGCCTCAAGTGCCCGCCTTCTGAGAATTCCACAAACAGTGCATGCTTTTCGGTTGGAACTCTTCAGAATCTCATCGAGACTTCTGCCATACAATCTGGTAAAACTGATGATCCTGTGCTCGACGCCAAGTCTGGTGCATACATCCTTCGCATGCCTGATGGTATCCTCCCGGTACCCACTGATACCTTCGTCAACAGTGAGTGCAATCAGCCGTGATGGAATCCTCTCTTTCAGGGATGCAAGAACTGCGAGAAGAGCCGTACTATCCTTCCCCCCACTGAATGCAACCCCGATGATCTCCGGAAGAGGCTCCTCCTGCATGAGCCGGCTCAAAACTCTGGACTCAACCGACTCTTTGAGGTGCCGACTGCAGAGATGGGCTCCGCTCTCCCGATCCAGATACACAGCCGGAGTGGAGCAGATAGAGCAGGCCGGTCGCTTACCCTCCATGCGATATCCTGATGAGCCTGATGGTATCGCTCTCATTTCCGATTGTGTCTTCGGGAATTATCTCACCATCCCGTGAGACGAGAAGTTCGAGCGGGTTGAGTCCTAGGTCCAGAATAATCGTTTCTATTGTCCGGCCTTCTGAAGCAACCTCTGCATCATGCCCATCAGGAAAGATAAGTTTCATTGTCTCCCTGTTTTTGCGTCTGACTGGAGCATTAACCTTGGGTTTGTACCATCACCTTCTCACCATCTTCAATCCTTATGTATATCAATATGCGGTTTAACGGTGAAGGAGAGCATATCTATCATCCCGATGTCAGAACAATTTTCAAAGATCCGAAGACCCTCAGGTCTTATTACATTCCTTCCTGGAGAGTTCTAAAAAAGGTAAAAAAGGCTTACAGGCAGAGTACCCGTCTAGGATACGTCCGGTTTAATGGAACAGAATACGCATGCTCAAGAAGATCTGATACCTCAACCCGCACCTTATCAGGTTCGATTATTCCATCTATACACCCTGATTCAGCGTGACGTCTGGGATCTGCAGTTGCTTTTACAGCCTTTTCGACTGCTTTAATCTCATCCGGAGTAAGGCCGCTCTCTTCTGCCAGTTTGGACGCTGCTCTTGTTCCGTATATGGTCAGTTCTGCATCAGGAAATGCCAGCAGCCGGTCAGGTTCAAACCCGGTCCCGCACATAGCATACAGCCCTGCAGTATACGCCTTTCTGACTATGATACAGATCTTTGGTACTGAGAGGTTGGCAAGCGTTGAGAAGACAAGAGCGCCATGATGAATGATCCCTGAACATTCTGATTCCTTTCCGACCATAAACCCGGGCAGGTCAGCAAGGAATAAGAGAGGGATGTTGAATGAATCGCACAACGAGGCAAACGAGGCAAGTTTGATGCAGGTTTCTGAGAAGAGAATGCCCCCTTTGTACTGGGAATTGTTTGCAATAATCCCAAGAGTCATGCCGTTCACCCTTGCAAACCCTGTGATGAGTTCACTTGCATAGAGGGCTCTGTGATCCAGAAAAGTATCCTGATCGATGAACGTCTCAATGAGATCGTGCATATCAAACCGCGAATATGGATATGCAAGTGTCAGGGGAGAAGGAAGCCGGGCATCAGGATCAGGATTTCGAGGCTTACATAACGGTGGTCTCTCTCTGTACCATGATGGAAACGAGTGGAGGGTTCTTTTGACCGCCTGAAGAGCCTCATCCGGAGAATCACATAAGATATCGCAGGTTCCCGACACCGTTGCATGCATCTCTGCCCCCCCGTATGCCTCGTATGACGCAGCCTCTCCGGTCATAAGATGCTGCATATCAGGGCGGGCAAGGGACATCCCTGATGCTTTTGTCATCAGGACAACATCGCACTCAGCAACCGGGTATGTCAAGGTTGTTGCAATCGGGCTGAACACAACTGCAATGCGGGGAACCACTCCTGACAATCGTGCAAATTTTGTGAAGACACTACCGACACCTCTCGGCTCAATATATGTCCTCATAATTGAGAGCGGGATGGCGGTGGTGCTCATTGGCACCCGTCCTGGCCTGTCAGCAAGGTGGATGACCGGGAGATGGTGCTCTTCTGCGTATTCAAGGAGTGCCAGTTCATCCTGGAGAACTTCAAAAGGATCAAGTGGAACTGAAGCTACCGGGTTGATGGCGATAATGCAGACCTTTCTGCCATCAATACATCCGGTTCCGCCGACCAACTCGGTATCTTCAGATCTGATGAGGGGTACGAATGATCCTTCATCCAGTACGGTGTTCAGTCGCACTCTCATCAGTGAATTCATGAAGGTTCCTTATGAATTATGGACTTTGATGACCAGCAGAGTGATATCATCATGTTGTGGCTGTGTTCCACAAAAGTCTGAAACCCTTGTGACAATGGTATCCACGATCTCCTGGGAAGGAAGTGAGACTGAGTCCTGTATTGTCTTGATAAGTCGTGGGACTCCGAACTCTTCAGTTTTTGTGTTGATCGCTTCAGTTACTCCGTCTGTATACAGAACAATCACATCACCGTCATATAGATGAATGGAATCCTGATCAAAGGCGATATCCTCGATGACCCCTATTGCAATTCCTGTTGGTTTTAACTCTTCAATGGTATCGGTTCCTGCCCTGATTACAAGAGGGGGGTTGTGACCGGCATTCACATACGACATGGTCATCGTCTCGTTGTCAAGGATTCCCAGGAAGAGCGTTACAAACATCCCTGTCTTTGAGTCATGAGTTATCACCGGGTTGGCGAACGCAATGGCCTCAGCACAGTTTTTAAACCATAGTGCACTGATCCGGATCACGATCCGCGAAAGGGCCATGAATAAAGCAGCTGGGACACCTTTTCCAGCAACATCTGCGATCATGATACCCATCTGGCTTTTTGAGAATGGGATCAGTTCGAGCGGCATGAAATCAAAGAAGTCACCGCCGACCTCCTTGGCTGGGATACTCTTTCCTGCCATCTCGTATTTAGGGAAATTGGGCAGGGAGTCCGGGAGGAAACTTTTCTGGATGTCTGCTGCTATGCTGAGTTCAGCCTCTTTTTTGGCTATCTCCTGTTCAAGTTTCTCTTTTTCTGCCTGAACCTGGCGTTCTCTGATGAGATTGTGTATAATAAAGGTAAAGATTCCTGCTGCTATGGCAGTCAGGCAGATCATTGGAAGTGCAACATTTACGAATACTGTCAGAATCGTAGAGGTTGATCCTCCCATCGCCCGTATTATAAGTGCAAGGATTGAGACCCCTAACTCAATCCCTATTGTGGCGATGATCGCATTCCGTGTTGATACGATCTCCCGTTTATAAATCAGGAAGATGATACCACTACAGACTCCGGAGATGAGGGGTCCTAAGGCCGCGGCATAAACATTTGCCCCCCCAACCGATAACCGGTAACATGCCCCGATGATACCCGCTCCGATACCTACGAAAGGACCGCAGGAGAGACCCCCGATGATTGGACCGAGATCCCGGATGTTTACCACAGCACCGTAGTAATTTACTCCGCTGGACATCCCGTATATCGAGAGGATTCCAAATATCAGCACGAGAATACCCTGAGTTACAATTGTCGGGCGATGCTCGAGTACTTCCTGATAAAACCGGCTTCTGCTAAAGAGGTACGCAATGACCATCACTACTGAAACCATCTCAAACAGTGTTACAGAGTCAACCAGAAGCCCGGTATCCATACCCGAATATGGGAAGAGATAAAGTAAATATGTTGGGCTTTATCCTCCAACAGAGATCAGATAATACTAACATAATGCCTGTTGTTTAAGGTTTTACGAACATATTCCTGGATAAGCCAGCCCTGAATCCGGGATGGCTCAACTGCAACACTTGCAGGATGTACCTGATTTTTCTGGCAGCAATCCGGGTATGGGTGTCCGATTCTATTACGAAAGTAAAAAAGGTTGTAAAAAGTTTGGATATTAAGCCTTGACTTTATCCCAGAAACTGGTATCAAAGAGTTCCTTCTCACTGACCGGGTTCTTGATGTATCCAAGGTCCTTCTGGACGTTTGCAAAGTTTTCAACTGACGTTGTAATCTTTGCTGGATCTGACACGAATTGACCATCCCATTTATCAAATGACTTCTGAATGATTGATGGATCCAGTCCGGTCAGTTCACTCAGATGTTTGGCAGCCTCTTCCTGGTTTGCAGCGTTATACTCGGTTGCTTTCAGATGTGCCTTGAGAACCTGCTCCACGATTTCAGGGTTGTTTTTGATGACATCATCTGTTGCGACAAGTACACAGCATGAATGGCCCGCCTCTATCTCACCAGAATGAACAATGATCTTTCCTGCTCCTGAATCTTCAATAGTAACAGGTGACGGATGTGGCAGGAATGCAGCATCTACCTTTCCAGCAAGGAATGCAGTAATGGCATCACCAGGTCCGAGAGGAACGATCTCAACATCTTTGTCTGCATCAAGACCGTTCTTCTTGAGCCAGTCGCGAAGGAGAGTGTCCTGTATCGTTCCTGCCGGGAATGTTGCAATCTTGAGACCTTTCAGATCAGCAGGACTGGTATATGGTAGATCCTTTTTCAGAACCAGATCAGATCCCTGAGTGTTTACTGCAGCGATGATCTTTGCATGAAGACCGTTGGCGACCCCTGTTACAAATGGTGCAGATCCGACATATGCAACGTCGATATCTCCTGCGAGAAGTGCCTGAATTTCAGGTGCTCCGGTTGGGAAACTATATGCCTTGACTTCTTTTACTCCGAGAGGAGAGAGAGTTTCATTATAGTATCCCTTCTGATATGCCGTTGTAAATGCAATCTGATGGGTGCTTGGTTGATACCCGATGGTTACAACATCTTTTGCTTTTGCATCTTCGGCAGCAACCGGCAGAGCAACCATGAGCAGTGCGAGACTGAATGCAAGCACTATCCATGACATTGCCTTGGTAACGTTCTTCTCTTGTCTCATGTTCCAGGGATCATATTCCATGAGGATCCTATAATCCGTATTATTGAGGCAACAATTATGCCCTTATTGTATAATTTATCTGGACAATTTGTTCACCATAAAGAAAATATCTAATCAGTATCTCATCCGGAGGCTGGTTTCATCTGCGTTCACAATTGAGAATTTGCATACAATCACGATATCACAGGATAATCTCGTGATGGACTCCAGGATCTGGGCATCACTTAAATCCTGAAATCTCCTTCTGATTATTACGATATTTATGACCGAAGCAGAAGAGAAAAAAGCCCTGGTCGTACTTGGCTGCCCCGAGGTTCCGGTTCAGAACTCTCTTGCGGTCTTCACTACCTACCAACTGAGGAAAAACGGTTATTCTCCTCTCATAGCAGGCAACCCTGCAGTCATGAAGCTTCTGATGACATCAGATCCCGAGAAGCATTACATATCCACCATGACTACCCTGGAAAAAGCGGTTGAGGATATCACTGATAAGGGTGAGAAGTACGAGCTCTGTCTCGCGTTTGCCCACAGTGATGCAGGAATTTCGTATGCTGCAACGATGCGGTACCTGCTTCCAGAAGCCCGATTTATCACCATCGTCTTCGGGAGAGAGGCTGAAGAGATTGCGAAGCTTATCGAGTATGAAGGTGAGACCATCGTAGAGGTTGCGGTTCACAACCCGATGCCCCTTCGAAAGAAGATGAGTGAGGTTCTAGGATGGGCTGCATCGAAGAACTGACGTATGAGGTTCTTGCGAAGGGTCTTACCTTCCAGGAATGTCGTGAGTTCATCTCAAAAATATGTCCCCAAATTTACCATATTGAACCCGGGACAAAGTTATTTGGCGAAGGCATCATCGGACCACCACCGATTGCTGTGGGCACCGACGGAGTCTTTCTTATTTTCCCATACGTGAAACCATGTCACGGAACCTTTGTTCTAAAGGTGGAAGATCCAGGCGAAGCTTCCCGGCTTGCTTCTTTTGCAAAACCTGCCCCCAAAAAATAATTCATCGATGCGGCAGTAATTGCCGGCATCACTCTTCTCTTCTTCCCATAGATATACAGGTACTGTATGAACCCGGTGTTGACCGGATTATTTGGTGATTCAGAATTAAGGTGTGATGTACATTACAACTGAATTGACTCCATGGGACAAAGCTACCCTCATCAGTATCGGTCATGCCATGGTTGATCCTGAACTCCAGACTGAGGAGTATGTGGGGAGATCGACAGCCGGTCCGGGAGCCGGGGGACGATCAGTCTTCTTCACAGACGGAAAACGAAGGGTCAGGGTATCGATTAAAAACCCCAACGGTGCCCTGTTGGGAGCCCCAGACAGGACTGATGAAAAGGATTTTTTCATACAAAATGAGAGTCCGCTCCGGATACGAAAGGAGAACGGAGGGGTGGTTATTGAGAGAAATGGGGAGATTCTTGCGAAAGGTTCACTTGAACCGGTCGGAGCCCATTGTCCACAGCAGGCATATATCACCGTTTCAGAACAGTGTGCGTTTCATTGTGCCTTCTGTCCGGTTCCTCGCCTGAACGGACAGATAAAAAGTCGTGAACAGATACTCTCCATGATCGATCAGGTCTATCTCTCCGGCGATCTCAGGGCTATCTCACTCACTGGCGGTGTCACCGAAACACCGGAGAAGGAACTGGATCGGATGAAAGGTCTTGTAAAAGACCTTGTGAGGGAGTATGACGTTCCGATCGGGGTCTCGGTATATCCCACTCCGGGCAGTTCAGAAGAGCTCTACGCCGCAGGGGCCCACGAGATTAAATACAATGTTGAAACGATGGATCCTGTTCTCTTCTCCCGGTTCTGTCCGGATCTCGGACTCGATCATATTCTGAACGAACTCAAACATGCAGTCCCGATCTATGGAAAAAACCGTGTAAGTTCAAACATGATCATCGGGCTTGGAGAGTCTGATGAGACAGTCATATTAGGTGCTCAGAATCTGGCATCAATCGGAGTGTTACCGGTACTCAGAGCGATCTCTATAAACCCGGACTATCCTCTTGAAGGAGCATCCCGGCCTTCTGCTGAGCGTCTGTATCATCTTGCCCACTCTTTGAAGAAGATACTGGGGGACTATAATCTTTCCCCGCTCCATGCGAGGACGATGTGTCTCCCATGTACCGGATGTGATCTCATTCCTGGTCGGGATCTCTGATGGTGAGTCGTATGAATATGGGTAAGAATCGCCATATCACCACCCTCTTTTTCTTTTTCGGTTCAACCATCCTTGTAATGAATTGTCTCAATACCTCTGCTGCTTTCAGACTGGTCGGAGGGGCCGTCTGATATGAGAACAAAGGGATGCCGTCCGCGTTCTTTTCAGTCAGTTGAACAGGTTGATATGTTGGTCCCCCCAGGGGATGATGGAGTACATCTGGGTAATAATCCTGGAAATTTGGATTTATTAGATTTTAGACGCCCGTGGGACTGGGGAAGGTATCTCGGGTACGAGGCATGATATTGTATGAATCTCGATTCACAATTGTGAAGATTTATCTACTCCTGGATTCAACATATGTATAGTCACTATGACGAGAAGGGATCGTTTTTGCCTCTACTGAGGCAGAACATTATGACGAGATAACTATCGAACACTTGCCTCCATCAGCAAAACTGGTGTTTAAGGTGCTCGAGACGGGTGAGCCACTCACCCAGAAAGACATTATCGAAAAAACCAGGCTGCCTCCGCGGACAGTGCGTTATGCAATCAGGCGTCTGAAGACCAATGCGTTGCTCAAAGAGCGTCTCAGTTACATAGACGCCCGGCAGAGCCTTTACAGCATTGCTGATCTCGTCCGTCCGGTGATCATGGGTTGAACCGGTCGAGGGGTCGCCCCTCATCCCCATGTTTCGTATTTGTGGTATCTTTTGGTTACTAAGTCATCTGGCTGTGTGTCTGCACGTATTGAGGAAACATACATATTAGTGCTGTTTTGCCGCAAGGAGTTTTTTTCACATTATTTAACTTCTCAGTGATGTGTAGTATACCGCACAATATTTGCCGGGATCACCGGGATTTTATGGATCATCACTGAACTCATAGTACTGACTTCAAAGTATGACATTAACATCGTATGATCAGAAACGATACAACCGCCAGATCCTGATTCGTGGGTTTGGTGAGGCAGGGCAGCAGTGTCTGAAGAATGCAACCATATTTGTTGCAGGATGTGGAGGGCTTGGATGCCCGGTTGCAATATATCTTGCAGTAGCAGGGATAGGTCATCTCGTCATCGTTGATATGGACATTGTTGATGCATCAAACCTGAATCGTCAGATCCTGCACTGGGATGAGAATGTTGATCAATATAAAGTCAAGAGTGCCAGTGCCAAACTTGCCGCGATCAACCCGTCAATCAAGGTTACTGCTCTTCAGGAGAAGATCGATGAGGCAAACTACCTGGACCTGACCAAAGGCTCTGATATCATCATTGACGCGATGGATAACTACCCGACCCGTTATCTTCTAAATAGGGCCGCTATTTATCATAATATTCCGTTAATCCATGCATCAGTATGGGGTCTTGAAGGCCGCCTTACTACCATCATCCCAGGGAAGACGCCCTGTCTTGAGTGCTTGGTCCCGGAGGCTCCACCCAAAGAGGTCTTCCCTGTCCTTGGTGCAACACCGGGTGTGATGGGAACTCTTCAGGTGACTGAGGCGATCAAGGCTATCACCGGAGTCGGGAAACTTGCATTAAACCGTATGGTGATATATGATGGAGAGTATCTTGAATTCCATGAGATCCCGCTTTCCCGCAATCCGGAGTGTCCTGCATGTTCACACCTGAAATAAAAACCCCACCGGTGCCCCGCTGGAGGCCCCGGCAGAACCGATAAAAAGGACTTTTCAATATAAGAGAGGAAGATACCCCAGGCGATTATTATGAGTCTGAAAGTAATTCTGTTTGCAAATTACCGGGAAATTGCCGGTGTAAAAGATGTTGAAATCAGTAATGTTTCGACTGTACAGGATATTATCACTGAACTGACGAGTAGATATCCTGGCCTTAATGCACTTCTGTTCCAGGATGGAGAACTGAAGCGGTATGTGAACATTCTGGTGAACGGAACCGGATATCGGGATCTCGATGGTCTCTCAACGCCGGTCCATGATGGTGATGAGATCAAGGTATTCCCCCCTGTCTCGGGAGGATAAAAAATATTTTCTGCCTGTTCAGCAGAGTTCTGAAAGGATCGATTTCAGTTTAGCTTCAGGGAATGCCCCGTCTCCCACATACGTAACTTTTTTGTTGCAGATGATCAGGGTCTGTGGGAGTGACTGGACAACTCGTGGCCCCACTGTCTGGATTAATCCCCTGGTGAGATCTGTTGGAGCGGCGATATACATCCCGACAAACTGGTTCTTCTCAACATGACTCTTGATCATCTCCGTGTTCTCCCGAGAATCGAAATCTATCCCAAGGACTGTGTATGCCCCCGGGTTCTCTTTAAGAAGTTTAGCAGTTTCACGGAGTTGTATTGAACAGGCAGGGCACCATACCGCAAAGGAATGAATGATCACCGGTTTTCCTTCATCGGCAAGGTCTACGATCGTGGTCTGCCTTCCGGTCATTACATCGGTGATTGGCACTGTCATCCAGGATGACTCATTACCCATCTCTTTAGCAGAAGAAAGTGATGTATTGGATTTGGTGAGTGTCTGGTTGCTGGTATCAGATGTTGTACAGCCTGCTGAAAGCAGGACCGCTATGAGACATAATGCCAGGAGCAGTATCCGGTGATCTATACGTTGCATATACAGAGTTCGTAATCTTCAGGATAATAGTTTGTTGAATATTTATTCCGGAATCATTAGTTTTTATGAGAATACCGTATGAGTAATTACCATGTGGCTGATGTAACT
The DNA here is from genome assembly GCF_963668475.1 of uncultured Methanospirillum sp. Taxonomy (GTDB): domain Archaea; phylum Halobacteriota; class Methanomicrobia; order Methanomicrobiales; family Methanospirillaceae; genus Methanospirillum. The sequence continues at coordinate 1,665,707 of NZ_OY764544.1, read as the reverse complement.
ATTATCAAAGGCGAGGAGCATGAGGATCTATAATTCCAATCGAAGAAGAGTATACGAATTAAAAACCTCACATTCCTGTTCTTATTCAATCAAGAAACAAGAATTTCTCTGAAACAGCTTTGCAAATTTAGTAATTATGGTGTTTTTGGAGATATGAGATTACTTTCTCTGATTCTACCCATCGGTTGTCTACCTTATTGATCAAGTCGTCGATCTGCTGGATGTAATTTGAGATCTTATCAGATATAATCGGATCACAAGATTCTGCCAAAATAGCGAGAACAGTTAATGGATTTCTAATGCCATCATTTAAAATTGAGAATTCAGCGAAGTTTTTTCTTAGTTGATTGAGAGAAATTCCATTTTCATATTCAACTTTCTTTCTCCTCGTGATATCCTCAATGGTACCTTCCAGAGAATAACTCTCTCCATCCTGATATCTAATAACTTTCTCATTTACCGATATCCAGACCGTAGATCCATCTTTACGATACTTTTCGACTTCAAATCCTCTGACCTCTCCGTTTTCTTCAAGAAGGCGAAGCAATAGGTCACGATCTTCAGGGTGAACGTACATCTGGCTTCTGATATCTGTTATGGCTGCTTTCATCTCATCCGGGGTATCAAATCCATGTATCCTTGCGAATGCAGGATTTACGTTAATTATAGAGCCCTCCTTTGTTACTTTAAATATACCGAGGATAGCATCCTCAAAAATGGAGCGAAATTTATACTCACTTTCCTGAAGAGCTTCTTTTGTATTCGTGAGTTGGAGATATTGGTCTTTCAGAGATTCTTCGGATGAGAGAAGTTCTTCATATGCAGATGCAAGTTCCTCCCTGCTCCGTAACACCTCACTGAGATATTCCTCTTCTTTCGTTCGATCATTGATTATACCACAAAAAACACTCTCCTCCCCAAATTGACCGTAACTTATACTCATATGGAGGTTCTTTTGAGTATCTGGGGAGATATTCAATAAAGCACCCTCTGAAATGGAACCTGTTGACTTTGCCAGGTCCATCAACTCTGACCAGGTTTTAGATTGGAGGATGAAAGGAAGCACACTAACATGAGATCTGACAATTGTTTCCTTTGATTGGGATGAAAATTCAGAAAAGGCAATATTTGTGTCATAAATGATTCCCTCACTATTAAACCAGAATACCCCTTCCTTGAGATGTTCGATGGAGTGAGCTAATTTCTGAAGTGCTTTTTGTGCAGCAATTTCCGGGGTAATATCAGCAATATAACCCTCCAAAGCCTGTAATATTTCTCCTTGAAACACTCCCCTACCCTGCTCCCAAACCCATTTAACAGAACCATCTTTACAGATGATCCGGTATCTCAATTCAAAGGGTTTATTATTAATAATCCCATCTTCCACAAAATCCCAGACAATTTTCTGATCATCCGGATGAATTATCGACCCGTACGAGATATCCCGGTTGTAAAGCATCTCTTCTTTTTGATACCCGGTTAATGGCAGAACCCCATCGCTGATGACCTCCATTGTCCAGTTCTGATCATTCCTGCAGCGATACACCATCCCTGGCAGATTATCCGTTAATGTCTGTAGCACTCGACTCTTTTCGTCTAATTTTTCTTCAATCTCTTTTCTTGCGGTAATGTCTGTATGAGTGCCTAAAAACCGACGTGGTTTACCTTCCGGACTCCATTCAATAACCTTTCCTCTCGCTAATACCCATTGGTATGTATCATCGCTTCGCAGGACACGGTATTCAACGAAAAAGTCATCCCCGTTCATCAGAGTTTTATTAAATAATAATTGAACTCTTTCTTGATCATCAGGATGAATAAGTGAAGCCCAATGTGCTATATCTGGTGGAAAGGCATCAGGTTCAAAGCCGCACATCCGGTAAAACTGGGGGGAGAGAAAGAGGACACCTGTTGCGATATTTATGTCCCATAACCCGTCATTGATCGATTCTAATGTCAGGGAGTATCTGTTTTCACTAATCTCAAGAGCCTGTTTGCTCTTGACGAGTTCGTTATAATTTGTACGAAGTTCCTCTTCTGCAGTGATAATCTCTTCATAAGCGGCTTGAAGTTCTTCATTTTTCTTCAAAAGTTGTTCTTCTATCAATTTTTGCCCTGTCACATCGATGTGTGTCCCAATCGTCACAGGGGTAAAATATCCGGATGAATCCTGTAGTGTTTTCCCACGTGATAGGATCCAGACCCAATGCCCATCCTGGTGGAGCATCCGGAAATAATGCTCGTACATCCCTTCGGGATTGGCAAGATACGAATTCCAGGCTTTGACCGCTTGTTCACGATCTTCAGGGTGGATAAGACCAATCCAAACTTTTTTGATGTCCTGGTTTTCTGAACTCCCGAAATCCCTGATATTTCGTCCCAGCATGGAGAAATATTCAGGACTACACCAGAAATTTCCGGCACTATCATATTCCCAAGCCCCAGTATTAGAGGCCAAAATGAGTGCCTCAAAGCGGGAAGATGATGCCCTGAGTTTTTCAACTGATTCAACAAGGGAACATTCTGCCTGTCTCTTTGCCACTGCCTGTTTTATCTGATGTCCGAGTTCAGCAAATTGTGATTGTGGTTCACCTCCCTTTTGGATGTAAAAGTCAGCCCCATTATTGATCGCTTCAATTACCACATCTTCTCGTCCTCTGCCCGTGAATAAAATAAAGGGAATGTCTCCAAACTCGGATCTGACTTTTTTTAACAGTTCTATCCCATTCATTCCTGGCATTTCATAATCTGAAATAATTGCGTCGTATTGATTTGAGCGGATAATATCCAAAACTCGATCTGGTGAGGATAAAGTATCGACGATGAAATCTCCTGACCTTTCAAGGAAGAGTTTACCGATCTCAAGAAGATCCTTTTCGTCGTCGATGTAGAGTAGAGAGAGCATTGTATTCACGTTGAATATGCGGGGTTTAATCGGAATGTAATGAAAATGATGGTCTCATTACTTATCTCAACAATCAATGCTTTATTGTCTGGCATATTTCTGTTTTCTCTTGTACTCTATTGTGAATTGTGAGATCTTATCATATAAACAATTCTAAAAGACCTCGATTCAAAATTAAGAAAATATACCAGCATTGGATTTGTTGTAGCCGCTGATAAAGTGACAGCACTTACTCCTGAGTCTCAGAAATCTGCTAAAAAAGGGGTCTATCCTGTGGAAATCAACAGAATAAACCACGGTCGGCATTACGTGCTACTTATTATTCAATAAAGGATGTTTAGTGGGTGCTGATGGTGCACTAATATATTAAACGCCCTCTATGAGATTTTCGCGGTGATTGATCACAATATTAGTATAAATTACGATAGGGTGAATGAAGCATCTGCTGCTCCAACGAACATGTCATCACCTTTTCCGACTGCCAGAACTGTTATTGAATACGTGTCAGGCTTCAATGGTTCTCCCAGGAAGTTCGTACCATTAATGGTCGTCTTCCAACTACTTCCATTAGATTCAGGCAGGACGGTGGCTTCTGGATATATCCTGTTTATAGGCATTGGTATAATCTTTGATTCGCTGGTTCCATTTGGGAAGAATCGGGTGATATTTCCTGGAGATCCTTCTTCAGTTCCATCGCATTCGATTCCAAAACTAAACTGGGGATCCTTTGCCTCAAGAACCCAATTCTTAATCTCGATGTAATTTTTGGTTGGGTGTACCATCACATATAATGAGGGATCTTTATCTTTACAAAACCCGGTAATCTCAAATGTATCTCCTACTGAGTGATTTTCTATCTGATTAATCGTTACATTCTGGCTGATATCACCTTCAGCGATTGTAGGGGATGCCAGAAGGATTACTGCACAGATCATGAGTACCGATACAGTTATGCATCTTACAATCTTGTTATGAGTCTGGTTAACTGTTTTACTATCTCCTCGTTCTATTTTTAACATCATATTATCAGTCCAATTTCATCTACTTGCAGGAAACCAAGAACCAGGGCCCAGTTAATTAGTAACATAATGGTACTGTGGTTTTTGGCACTTCCCGCCTCCAATTGGTTTTTATTTCGGCCTTAATAGGTTTCTTTTTTAATAATCAAGCCGCAAAGGGTTTAATATAGAATCTGAACATTCCTTCCATTACCATTGAAAGTATTTCGTTATCTTTCTGGTTCAAGAAAATGTATTCGCTACTCTGGGAGGGTATTTTTTCCATACTACCCCGATTAGGAAAAAGGGCTCTTCGTCTGTTTAGTGGGGAAGAAGTAGGATGCCATTCAATACGAGTTATGGTTATTGCAGAGGATCTCTTTCGTGCCGCCCTTCGCTTAACAGTTCCCTGTTATATATCTTTAAAAAAATTCACAGAAGGAGAGCGAAAATTAGACATCTGCGTTGACTTTCTTAAAGTTACACGATTTCCATGCCCAGAATGCAATCACTTACAATGTGAAGTACGTGATACAACAACTATAACATGACATCGTTAAGACTTTTTTGAACATCAAACTTTTCGTAAATGGTAGAATTCCTAGAATAGTCTGTCCTAATTGCGGGGTCAAGCAAGCAAGACAGGGACAATTGAAACGTAAATTATTCACTTGAAACAACGAAGAGCCTCTTATTGGGGATAATCATGGAAATCTTATGCAACCTACACTACTTGTATCGATTATCTTGGACCTCTCTTAAAATACCAATGGCCTGAATTAATTTCTGATCAGAGGCATGAATGAGGGATATTGATGTCTCAATAGATAATATACAGCCATCCTGGTGATTGTAAATACTCATCATCTGTCGGAACACTGCATTTTCATCACCAGATTGGTAATCTGAAATCTGTTGTTTCAGCAGATTAATGCCGATGGTATCGATAATGCCCGGATTTATATTAGAAGAAGGCTCCCCCATGATGTCATCTGGCTGATATCCAAAAAGAAGTGATATTGAAGGACTGACGTATGTGAAAATATCAGACTGAAGATCTAGAATCCAGATAACATCCTTTATGTTATCAAAAATTAGCTTATAATTTGCTTCCCTTTCTGTTAATTTTAGAAGAACTTCCTTCTTTTCAGTGATATTCCTGGATGTCCCGATTACTTCAACAACTCCTATCTCTTCGTTTCGGGAATAGTGAGATATGAATTCATTCCAGACAATATCTCCTGATTTTGTAAGCATTCGAAGTTCACTCGTATATTGTCGCGTACTATTAGTATCGAGAAATTCCTGGTAATGCATCTTACAGTTGGAAATGAACTCCTCACGCATATCTGGAGAAATGAATTTTTCAAAAGGTTTTTCGCAGATCTCACGCGGTATCCAGCCAAGCATTGCAGTAACAGACGGACTCATATACTTTAGTTGTCTTGATAATGGATCCATTACCCATACAAGGTCTGTGGTTGAATCGGCAAATAAACGGTAATGGCGCTCAAACTGTCGTGATTTTTCTTCTATTTCCAGTCTGTATGAAATATCTCTTGAGACTCCCAATAGTTGTGTAATCGTTCCGAATTCATCTTTTATAAAGGTGATAACAGCTTCAGTCGGGACTTTTGATCCGTTTGAATGCAAATAATTTATTCGAAGTCTGCAATAATCCGGATATCGCCCTTTTATATGACCTTTGATATACTGAGGCACTTTTAGTATCATCCGGAGATATGTTTTCTTTGTCATAATCTCCTGAATTTTCATCTGTAATATTTGATCAGGAGTCCATCCCAATAGACGTTCGATAGATGGAGACACATAGGAAAGTGAATAGGTTACAGGATCCATAATCCAGATTACATCCATGGTATTGTCAGCAAGAAGACGATATAGGGCTTCAGTTTTACGTACCTGCTCCTCTGACCGTTTTTGTTCACTGACATCCCGGATAACTGTGAGCATACAATTTCTATCCTGCATATGAATTATACTGGATGAACATGATACATCGATTATTTCTCCAGATAAATTGTGGATTTTCAGGTCATAGCGATATTTATTGTTATCACTATTTTTTATATTTTGAATAAGGGATTTCCGGAATTCATACGATTCAAATAGCCCCAGTTCCACTGAAGTCTTACCCACTAAGTCAGGCCAGGCATATCCAACCAGATTGCAATATGAGGGATTAACCTCAAGAAGTTCACCTGTTTCGAGGTTGCTCATAATAATGCCATCTGGCGATTCATGAAATGCATGAACGTATTTTTGCTGGGTTGTTTTAAGTTCCTCTTCAGAACGCCTTTTTTCAGTGATATTCCTGCAAATGAGTGAAATCTGATTTGATGCGTGGAGAAGAGAAAAACGGAGGATAGTTATCTCAAACCATAGCCCGTGGAAATCCTGGATAACAATCACCTCGGATTTTTCAAAAGAAAAAGAGCTCAATGCCTTAATTACGTCCCAGTCAGATAGCAATGGAAAATGTAACGAGTTTACATGTATCCCGATACAGTCATTGAGCGATGTATTGAAGTATCTACATGCAGATGCATTTATATACTGAACTATTAAGTTTGAATTGAGGATTAGAATCAGATCTGAACTTATATCTATCAGACCGAATACCGGAATACTTTTGACAAGTAAATACTTTTTTGCCGTTCCCTTCTCTAACTTTCTTACTTTTCCAAGTAATTCAAGCATATCCAGGTGTCGGGCGACCATATGGCGATTAAGCCCTGTATGCTGAGCAATTGCTGAAATCGAAAGAGAATACCGATCATCTTTAAGTACTGCAAGTATTTTTCTCCTTTCATCGTCAGCCTTTTTAATCATACTGGTTAGAACAAAAGATAATTAGTGTAATCTCTCATAAAACATTGCAGATACCCAATAGCCAGAACCAGAGATTACCATATAGGACTTCCATGGTCTTCTTTCTTTAATGGCTGTGATAATCGGTTAAACCAAAACCTATAATATAAATTAAGGAGACATAGTAGTTCCTCTACTGACCCATATCCCTCAAAAGACCTGGGACATCGATCCATATTACCAGTTCACCATTATCAGATTCCTTATCTCCCTGTTTATGTCGTATGACTCCAAGGATGAACGATGATCCGTTTTTATCGCATACTTTTTTATCGATCTCTGATTCTGTGATTGAAAGAACGGTTGCTATATCATCAACAAGGATTCCGCTCTTGCTATTTGTCACTGAACTATCTATTACGATATTCCTGGACCGTTTAAGATCATCTCTAGATGATACGATTCCCAATTTTGATTTGAGATCTATTATTGTGGTAATATCTCCTCTTAAATCAATAATTCCCTTGATGTACTGACCACTTTCTGGAACTGGTGTAATCCGGGTATATTCAACAATCTCCTTTACATCAAAAAGGTTGAGTGCAAATTTATCCTTTCCAAGAAGGAACTCAACAATCTGGATCTCTTCTTTTGTTTCTGTTTTAACTCCATGGATATTTTTAGAGGATACCTGTTCATACTCACTCATGGTATCATGCTACCCTGAACTTGGTCATCTCGCCAGAGATACTTTCAGCGATTGTGACAACACCATTCATTATACGACCAATTTCTTCTATTGAAGCACTCGTTTCCTCGGTTGCTGCAGCAGCATCTCCGGCTTCATGTGATGTATTCTGAACCAGGTTTGAAACTTCCTGTATACTGGCGGTTACTTCTTCAACAGATGCAGCCTGTTCCTCCGAAGCCGATGCGACCTCGACGGTATTTCGGTTGATATCTTCTATGGTGGTGGCAATCTGGTCAAACGCAGATAGAGTCTGCTTCAGGGCTGAGCTTCCGTCCTGTACTGCATGAGTGGATTTCCCCATCGCCTCGGTTGCCTGTTTTGCTTTTGTCTGCAGGGTTGCGATCATATCCTCTATATTCTCAGCAGATTTTCGTGAATCCTGGGCAAGGGATTTGACTTCAGCTGCTACGACTGCAAATCCTCTACCTGCCTCCCCGGCCCGGGCAGCTTCAATAGCTGCATTAAGAGCGAGTAAGTTGGTCTGGTTTGCAATATCTGATATTAAACGAACTATCTTTCCGATCTCATCCATCTGGGAATTGATCCCTGTTACAATTGAGTCAACCTCGTTTGCCGATAGTGTAATCTCCGTCATTGCTTTTTCAGATTGTTTGGCAAGTTCAACACCTGTTTTTGCAAGGTTATTTGCCTCATCTGAAGCTACGGAAACTGATTCGATTTTTCGTGATACGGCTCCAACTGTAACGTTGAGATCCTCCATCGCTTTGAGAACCTGGGCAATTCCATCATTTCCTTGTTCTGCATTCTGACTTACTTTACCGGTATTTGATGCGATCTGTTGTGCACCAGAAAGAACCTCCTCAATACTTGCATGGACCTCTTCACTACTGGTGACCAGATCAGTGACATTTTTAGTAATCAATGAGATTGCTTCGGAAACCTGGATACCCATATTGTTTAGTGCAAAAACAAACTGTGTCCAGTCCCCTTTTACTTTTATTGATGGTTCGAATCGTGCAGTGAAGTTATAATTTGAATAGGCCTCTGCAACTTTCATGGATTCCTGAATCGGAATTGATATAGAATCAAGAGTCTGGTTCATCCCTTCAATTATAGCCCGATAGTCGCCTTCATGAATGGTTGGATCAGATCTAAAACTGAGATCTCCGGCTATTGCTGATTTGGCAATCGTGTTTGAATCATTCACCAGTTGGGTAATCGCGTTACGTGCAGTCTCAACAGCCGTATTGATCTTTACAAATTCCTCTCTTGCAGATGCAGAATGTTCATCTGCATCAAGAACGGTGCTCGTGAAATTTGTATCTCCCCTGGCAATGGAACTGATGTTTTCCTGGATGAGTGCTACAGATTTACTCAAATATTGTATCATCGAATTTACTGCAGTCAAATCAGTAAATATTTCAATAAATCTCTGAACTTCTCCTTTTTTATCTATGATTGGGATATATACACATTCAAGGTGTCGCAGTCCTGCGGGAGTTTCAACAATTAGTTTTCCGCCCTCTGGTTTTTTACTTGCAAGTGAGTCTTTTAAAGTTTTTCCTTTGCGTTCAAGTACTTTGATATCAGACAGTTTCATCTTTAGACTTTGTTCAGAACTGTATCCTGTGATTCGTGAAAAGGCAGGATTAACATCAGTAATGGACAGATCAGGAGTTACTGTGATGATGGCATGTGGATTTTCCCTGATAAAGGTCTTGATCTCCTCAATATAGGATATCTGATCTGTGACATCCACGTACATCGAGACCAAAGAGGTCACAATATCATTCGCGTTTACGATTGGAATATAAGTAAAATCAAGGATTCTTACTGCCCATCCAAAGTCCACAACAAGTCTTCCCCTCGATGGTTGTTTAGAGGCAAGAATACTCTGAAGGGAAAGACCTTCTCTTTCAAGGATCTTAAAGTCCTGTAGTTTCATGGACAGTAGTTTTTCCTCCGAAATCCTGGATAATTGTTGAAATGCAGGGTTCGTAGAGAGTATTTTTCCAGAAGGATCCATTGTTAAAATGGAAGCCGGATTCTCTCGAACCAATGATTCAGACTCGTGGATCTTATCTAAAAGTTCAGTGACATCAACATACATCGAAACCAGGGAGGTCACAACATCGTTCGCATTCACGATTGGAATGTAGGTAAAATCAAGGGTTCTGACTCCCCATCCAAAATCAACAACGAGTCTTCCTCTTGATGGCTGCCTGGATGCAAGTATATCCTGTAGTGAGCGTCCTTCCCTTTTTAGAATCTTAAAATCCTGTACTCTCATGGTAAGTAACTGTTCTTTGGATATTCTGGATAATTGTTGAAATGCAGGGTTCGTAGAGAGTATTTTTCCAGAAGGATCCATTGTTAGGATAGAAGCTGGGTTTTCTTTGATAAGTGATTCAGACTCATGGATCTTTTCTAAAAGTTCAGTGACATCAACATACATCGAAACAAGGGAGGTTACAGCATCTTTTGCATTTATAATTGGAATATATGTGAAATCAAGGGTTCTGACTCCCCATCCAAAATCAACAACGAGTCTTCCTCTTGATGGCTGCCTGGATGCAAGTATATCCTGCTGTGAACGTCCTTCTCTTTTTAGGATCTTAAAATCCTGCATTTTCATTGTGAGCAGTTGTTCTTTGGATATCCTGGATAATTGTTGGAATGCAGGGTTCGTAGAGAGTATTTTTCCAGTAAGATCCATTGTTAAAATGGAAGCCGGATTCTCTCTGACCAGCGATTCGGCCTCGTTGATCTTTTCGACAAGATCAGTATTATCAGCAAAAACTGCAAAGATCTTGGATATCTCTCCTGTATCATCAATAACCGGAATATGGGAATATTCAAGAGCTTTCACCCCGGATGGAAACTCAATAACGAGTTTTCCGGTTGCCTTTCTCTTGTTATGTATGGCCTCATTAACTGTCTGGCCGTCACGCCGTATTATAGCAAAGTCTGTAAAGGATCTTCCGATCCAATCTTCTCTTTTGTACCCTGACATTTCAAGAAAAGCCTGGTTTACTCCGATAATTGACAGGTTAGGATCCATTTCAACAAGGGCGTATGGATTTTCATGAATCAGGGTATTGTTCTCTTCGATTCTTACCTGTCCGGTCATGTCGGTGACAGAACTCAACAGGCAGGGTTCACCTTCGTACTCGATTTTAGTGAGGGTCACCTTTGCAGAAAAAATAGAACCGTTCAAAGTGCTGTGATCAAAGTAGAACGTTACTGATCCGGTCTCATGTGCTTTTTGTATGTATTTTCTGCTTTCAGAATCTGAAGGCCGTCCATTTCTTTGTGTTTGGGGTGCGAGAAGACCTGGATGTTTTCCTACTATCTCCTCACGGCTTCCGGCGCCAAATATCCGAAGGGTGCCCTTGTTGCAGTCTATTACAGTCCCGTTTTTTCCAATGATGAATGTTGCAATAGGAATTGAGTCTATTATCTTCTGAAGCGATGCTGTATCTTTGGAATTAATAGTGGCAGAGTCACTTCTTGTCATAACATTACCCGATTCACTCTGCCTTCAAAGCTGGCACAGAGTGATTTTATATGATACAATTGTTAACCCTGTAGAGTCATAATAAAGAAGAGTGCTGGCGCCAGGTTAATAAGATTTATATATTGGTATCCTGGGAAGGACTATTAATGGGTCTCTCTCGGATTATTATGTCAAAGAAAAGTCGGTGTTGATTATAGTATAATGCAAAACGTTCTTGAACAATCCAGAACGTTTGCTTAATACTATGAAGCGTTTTTTGAGAGCACGTTTAGAATTAATCTCTGTGTCACTTCGATTACTTCAAAACAGTATGATTTGCATTATAAGATAATAGAGCCGGAACTTGGAAATAGCGGTCAATATCTACTTATATTATAGAGCCAGAACCCGGAATTGAACCGGGCTGTGCTGATCTGCAGTCAGCTGCATAGCCTCTCTGCCATTCTGGCGTCTGTTTCAGGTTTACACCTGTTACATACTATCGTTGCTCTTCCAGGGTTATATAAGCAAATATCACGGCAAAATCATCCTCATCTTCATATCCTTTCCCTCTTCTCTTTTCCACTTCTGTGTAACGTGGTGGTTTTTTATACAATACTCCCTGTATCTTGCCTCTATCTTAACCTTTATGCTCGTTCTTCTCAAACTAGTACCCCTCGCCACTTAAATTTGTGGATAAAGGTGACGTAGTTTAATTCTTGCATCTTCTGATTTGAACTGCCAGTTTACTGACTTCTGATTTTCATTTCTGTTCTTCTGCCAAAATTTAATTTCATTCTTTAACGAAATGGGATCCCCGATTCTTCTGTTTAAACATTGCATGGTCATAACACTCAACTCAATTTCTGCAATATTTAACCATGAACCGTGTTTTGGTGTGTGATGAATCTCTAATCGTTTGGAAAGTTTCAGTGCTTCTTTAGGGGTAAATGTTGCATATAAAGCACCTATCGTATGTGTATTCAAATTATCACAGATCAAAATAATTTTCGATGCAGATGGGTAATCCTCAATCAATATCGTTCGGATTTCCTCAGCCCAATCTTGTTTAGTTTTCTTTTCCCTTACAACAGCTTTCCGCCAACCTTTCAATGGTTCAGTGAAAATAAAGATATTTGACGTACCATTTCTCTGATATTCATAGTCAAACCGCTCAGGATGAGATGGTGAAAGAGGAATTGAAGGTCTGGTATCAGAAATAAATTGAATTGGTTTCTCATCCATGCAAACAACAGGGATATTTGGATTATATGGAAGGTGATATATTTCAAGGATATCTTCCATGTGAGCAACAAATTCAGCGTTCTGTTGAGGAGGGATTACCCAGCATTTTTTCAAATGAGGTTTGAGTTCGTTTTTTTAAGGCTCTTTCAACAGTTTTTGGAGAGATTGTTTCAACGATCTCTAATTCTACCATACGCTCGGAAAGGAGTTTAAACGTCCATCGAGTATAACCAGTGGGAGGTTGACTGCAGGCTATTGCAATTAATTGAGCTTCTTTCTGTCCATCTAAAATTGGTTCATTCGGTGGTTCTTCACGGAATTTCCTATCCAATGCAGCTTTTAGACCCTGTTCATGATATCTTTTTCTTACATTAAACACGGTTTGAGGATGACATTTAATAAATTCAGCGCTTTTCCAATCTGGTAAATTAGGGCCGTTCTTGTCAGCATTTAATAGAATTTGGGCATGTTTTATTCGATAGGCAGGGGATATACCCTTATTTACTACTGATAGTAATTCTTCTCGTTCAAAATCAGGAAGATAAATTGAATATTTTCTAAACATTAAATTTTATAGTACGTACTTTTATAAAGTACTTTTGGCACATTTATTTATAGAATAAAGTGGCGAGGGGCACTAGTCCCCCTTGTTATCTAAAAAATCATATCAAAATCTATAGAGAATCAATTCGAAAAAAAGTGATGATAAGCAGTAGTATATGGACGAAGAGCCTATTGTACCTGGTATTCTCCCTGATGTGAGAAAAATAATAGACCCTGTGCTTCAAGGTTTATTTGCGACTATCGATTGTTCAGGAGTCAAGTATGAGGTAGTGCCTCATCGGTGTCTTTTTGTTGGAAACAATCGAGATAGAGCGTCATTATACTGTTGTTCCTAGATATTCATTGTACATTTCTATTGCAGGATAATCTGGTTAATATACTGATTTTATGTAATTATTGTCTCAATTCTACGTAGGAGAGAGGTCCTTCACCAATGAAGTAAACGAATCATTATGCTTTTTTCATGAACATCTGGAGATTCTGCTCAATCAATTATCTTATATCTGAGAAAGGTGTTAAAAAGGAGAAGGCTATTAAAAAAAAGAGTAGTAGATTTCATGTGCTGTTCTTTGCTACACAGGTATTAACCCAGTTGATGAAGTTATCAGTATTATCTCCTGTTCGCTCTGCGGTTGTATGGCCTAATCCCCAGACTGTTTCAAAATCAACATCCTTTACTTTATCATACTGCCTGAGTGCCAATGCCATGTTTGTCTCGACGGTAAGAGCAGTATCTCCCTGATTGATTCCAGTCCTGATTCTCCAATGCGGAGCAGGTGTTGAGTTATTATACCCGTCGTAATAATTGCAGATATAATACATTGGATTGTACATATTCTGACGATATGCAATTCCGTGGCCGAACTTGTCCAGTGTACTCAGATCAGTCTTATATGCATCAATGAGTGAGGAATTCCAGTCTGAATATCCTGAGTATTTAGCCTGATTCTTCTCAAGCAACTCAGCCACAGTCTCATCAAAATGACGTGCATCGCTGGCGTCATTTCCAAAGACATAGTTCTCTGCCTGTGTTCTGTTTACATCATCAAAGGCAGGGACCGACTTTGTTGCATTTTTACAGTGGTTGACGAAGTCTTTGATACTTGTAATCTTTACCGTGTTTGTATCTGCATCATATTTGACCCACTCTCCATCAGAGTTCAATGAATTGATGTAATCCTGAACTGTGTTGTAGGTTATCGGATTTGAGTCGGTTGACTGGGTTTGATTTCCGCCTGGAGACAAACCTGTGGACATACTTCCCATTGGCATACCACCTTGTGGGGGAGTACCCGGAGCACCACCGCCAAAACCACCGTCAGGTTTGATACTGCTTTGGGTTTTTGTATATGGGAACGATGTATCATGAAGGAAGTTGGCTAAAGAACCCTCAATGACTGAAAGGAGATAATCGGCATATGTCCCGGAGGTGTAGATACCCCCTGTGGTCTCCTTCAGGGTTAGGACGATACCGTTCTCATCTTTGAGCTGGAGACCGTTGATGTAGGGTCCATACGCAAGAGCCATGTCGGCAGACATGGCAGATGTCCAGGTAGTATTATTTCGGGTACCTGTTGAAGCGTACTGACCCATATTCCATTCATACGCTTCATCTGCATAATCCAGGCTGGTAATAGGGCACCAGCACATAGCCCCAAATATTGCATCACTGATATACGAACCACTGGTATCAACCATTGCAGCACCGATAGATTCCAGATACGGGAAATAGAGTGTGCTATCTCCTGAAGCACCCATTATAGCGGTCTGGGCTCCTCCTCCACTCATACCGAAGACAAATATCCGGTCTGTGTTTCCGGGAAGGATCTCCTGATTAAACCGATAATATCTCACTGCAGCCTTTAGATCAGTCACTCCCCATGGTGCACCACCGCTGTATATCAGTGTGCCGTTACTGTCATAGCCGTTATTACGGCCTCTTAATCCGGCATAGACATACACTAATCCAGATTTTGTATAGTTAGAAATACCGGAATAACTGTACGATGTTGCGGGTGCCTGTGCTGAATAGCCACCTGTGTTCATCGGAAACACTATCGGTGCGGTCTTTGCTGTATATCCATTGACCGTCCCTGTCTTATTGTATGTGCAGGTGTAGGTTCCATCACCATTTGAAGCTGCAGTGAAGTAGTCTCCTGGAACATAGATTGCTAAGTTTTCATAATCGGTGGTTTCAGGTTTTGAACAATAGACAACACCGATCTGCCAGTATATATTGTTCTCAGCATCGTAGTGCCATGCACTATTGGTAAAAGCGAGGTTCTGATCGTCCTGATGATAATCGCCAAGCTGTATTGCTGTTGAATTAGAGGATGGTGATTGAATAGAAGAGGTGGCACAGCCACACAGGAATACAACCAATACCATCATAAATAGGGTCAAACCCACTATTCTTTCAGATCTCATTATATCCTCCGTTTTAGATGCTCTTTTTCAATATCTTGATACAGAGGTCAAAAAATTATGATTTTTTGACCTGGGAAAAGAGCCAGTCTCTTAATCCCTCAATCGTGTAAGCAATTCTCCACGTGTTGATGTGATTGGATCCCGCATCATCGTTCTCGTAAGTAGGAACAACAGTTCCTTTTTGCAACACGGTATATTTAATGTTGGTATTTTCAGTCTCCATTTTGCTTACATCTGATGCAAACTCTTCTGGAGTTGAAAGGCCACTCCAGGTAGCCCTGCTTACTTTTGCTCCTTCACGCTCTAAAGCGGCAGTAATATTGTTCATTCCTGGAAATGCTTTAGCATCACCTTCTGAAACAACTATCCAGATGTTCTGGTCTGCCAATGGAGTAACCTGTGTCGTATTCCATTGTCCGGCTACCAGTAATGATCCGGCAAATAGGTCCGGGTGCAGGATATCGAGGGCTATTGATGCCATGCACCCTCCTGACTGTCCGGTTGTATAGATCCGGTTTCTATCGATGCTATACTGATCTGCAATGTACTGAACCAGATCATAGGTCATGTTTATGTTTTCTGATATTGTACAACTGTCGTTTACAAGTTCAGTTGAGTACTGAGGAGCGAGGACCAAACACTCATGTTTTGCCTGTTCTGACGGGGTTGCCCAGATAACTGCACCAAGACCCTGGGTCAGGGTTTTGTCATGCTGAGTGCTGGTTGCACTTGCGTCAGGCATGAACAGAACCATCGGGTAGGATTTGGATGGGTCATAGTCTTTTGGAACAAACAGATTGTACATCAGTGTTTTCCCAGTCTGGGGGGCAGTATAATTCAGTTGTAAAAAATCGTCGACGACAAGGTTGATGACGTTGTCATTTACCATGACCTGCGATGATGGGGTATATGTCATCCCATCGGTGGTAACAACATCTCCCGTTTGCGTCACTGAAACAGTTAAGGGCTCCTGGGTACTTGACTGGCCAAATCCTGTCGGCGGAGTGCCCATGGTGCTTGTCTGGGTTGATTGAGTACTAGTATTTTGATCTGGTCCCTGTGTAATTCCTGTATTTCCTGAACTTCCTCCGGTATTTGTGCCAAATGCCGAAAGATGTACATCGTCAGGTGAGAGTTCAATTATTACATACTCTCCATCGCTCGCTGTAGATGCCTTTGATCCAACAGAGTTCGTATATATCTTAGTGATATTTCTCCCTTCTACAGAGAATGCAGAGTCTGAAAGTTTTGAGTTATCTATGGACTTGTCATACTGAATTGCCACTGCAGACACCTTTTGTCCATCTCCAAACACTTCTGTAATTGCTGTGACACCTTTCACATGTTCTGTATTACTGTCACCAAACACCGGAGTAACCCCGGCAATGAGTACAAACAAAACCAGTAGGCTTGTAAGTAATATAATTCGATTCATAATCCCTCTCCGATTTGAATGCTTCTGCAGTCCGTAAGTACTTTTCAGGTACGTAACCTGATCTTCAAGTAAAACGCTGATGGCATATATAAAAACTCTCGGTCGACATTGTTGCATATACAACTATTGTGTTGTCTCCCCGGATAGTATATGTTTCTTCCAATGCTATGGATTTCATTAGCACAGGTTTTTACCGGTAATTTTTAATTATTTAATGATTGTGAAAATTTCCAATAATATTGTCTGGTGTCTGGATAAATTCAGAAGAAATGATTCATCTGATCATATGATCAGACATTTTTTATCTGATACCCTCTGTATATGAACTACAGGTCATGGCACTTGGCACACTTATCCTCTCATGTTCTCTCCTGGTTCCTTTACTCATAGGAATAGTTCTGTCGATCTTCATCTGGAAGAATCGCAGACAGGCAGAGGATCGTGTGCCCTTTCTCTCACTCTTCGGAATAATATTTGGAGAAAGCGTCTATTCCACTACCTACTGCCTGGAATTACTCCTTCCTGATCCAGGTGGATTCATGCTTCTGGTTATCATCCGGTATTTTGGAATGTTTTTGTTCTTGATCTCCATGTTCCTTTTTGTCTTCTGGTATATCGGGCTGTGGACAGATCTTGGAAAGATTATTGCATCTATCCTTGCGATTCCCGGTGTAGCGGCTCTTATTATCATCGCAACAAACCAGTATCACCACCTGTTCTACCCATCGTATCAGCAGGTAACCGGAGATATTCCGCATTTTACCCATACGAATGGCATATTCTACGTGCCCGTGCAGATATACGGGTTGTTGATTCTGGTAATCATCTTTCTCCTTATCCTGTACTGGATGATTACCTCTCCCCGTTCATACAGTCCGGTAATCTGGTTGATCCTTCTGGCGATCCTCTCACCATTAACCGGGTTGATTCTGTATATCCTGGGAATACGACCTTTGGGATTCATCAATCTTACCCCGTTCAGTTTAATATTGTCAGTAATCATCCTCACCATCGCATTCAGCAAATTTCATCTGATTGGATTACGACCGATAGCGTATCAACAGATCATCAATGAGATACCAGGAGGAGTTCTCCTTCTCGATGGAAATCATAGAATTATTGAGATAAATCACAGTGCAGCATCAATTCTGGATGTTATCTGGAAGGATGTTCTGTATATGCCTCTTGATCATGTTCTCCATCCTGATCACCCTGTGGTGAAGTTTCTCTCATTAAACAGGAGTGAATACGCGGAATTTAAAAGTGGAGTGCGGTTTTTCTATCTGAACAAAAAAATCCAGACCGGTAAGATGGGGCAAGGGATAGGAACACTTCTCCTGTTTACTGATATAACCCGGCAAAAACATGATGAAGCAGAGTTAAAGAAGAAAGAACAATCACTTCAGAAGAGTGAGTTACGATACAAACAGCTCCTGGAGAATACTCCGGACCTCATCTGGAAGATTAATCAACAGGGAACCTTCATCTATGTCTCTCCATCATGGACCCGAATTCTCGGGTATCCTGTAACGCCAACAATCGGGAAAAACATCCGCCAATTTATTCATCCAGACGATATACCTGGCTTTGAGTTGTATCTAAACAACTCCATCAAGCATGTGGAGAGAAGGGAAGGAATTGAGTATCGTGTATTACATGCTGATACATCATGGCACTGGCATTATGGAAGTCTGATCATCGTCTCACCTGATAGCGGAGACGAGATATCAACCATCGGTTCGTCTCGTGACATTACAAATATGAAACTGACTGAAAATGCTCTTAAGAGAGCAAACCGTCAACTCAATCTCCTCTCCAGTATCACCAGACACGACCTGTTGAATGGTATCATGGTGATAATGGCGTATCTTGATCTAGCAAAAGAGTATCAGATGGAGCCAGAATTAGAGACGATATTCAAAAAAATAGACCATGTCCTCCCAATAATGCAATCCCAGATTGAGTTTACCCGTGTGTATGATGTGCTGGGATCTCATGAACCTGCATGGCAGAATATCTCCAGGATATTGGAGAAGAAGACTACTCTCGTGAGTTCATTGGAATATTGTGACTGTAATATGTTCGAAATATTTGCTGATCCCATGGTGGAACGGGTGTTTGATAATCTTATCGACAATTCACTTCGGCATGGTGAGCATGTGAGCAACATATCGGTCAGATGTATTGAAAATGGAAAGAACCTGGAGATAATCTATCAAGATGATGGTGTTGGAATCCCTGTTGATCTGAAATCCCGGATCTTCGAGCGTGGATTTGGGAAAAATACCGGTATGGGGCTGTTTCTAGTGCGAGATATCCTTGAACTTACTGGTATTTCAATAATTGAGAACGGATTGTATGGTTCAGGTGCCAGGTTCGAGATGGTTGTACCTTGGGAGTCATACCGGAGATTCAAAGAATCTGCCGGGTATCGCACGAATCACTAAAGAATAAGGACACAAATACCTCGATTGAATTATGGCGTTTTAAATTTTTTCTCTTTCCTGTGGAACCCGGGCACTGGTCAATATGCCTGAAGAACCAGTACCCATATCCGAAAAGTTCCCGTGAGGAGGTAAGATTGTAGGTTAGGAACTACAATCTGGAGATTGGGGAAGCAGTAGATGTCTGATCTTCCCTTTATGCCCGGAATTCTGGTCCCACGATATTATTGACGACACGTACATATACCCCTCCTTATAGCGGTCCGACAAAGGTGCTGATCGTCTCTTCAAAGAGCGTGAGAGCACCATCAAACCCGGCATAGGTCCGGTTTAAGATGAGCCGGTTCATCGTTGGGAATGAGACGGTTATCGGCAGTGCTCCATACTCCTGCAGTGCAGTTGGTGCTTCGAGCGAACTTGCATACAGGAACATGAATGGGCGGTTCTTCAGATTCTGTCGCACGAGATATGAATCGGTCTCAAATATCACATCAGGTTTAACCGGGGTCTCAAGGCCTTCGGTGAGATGTTTTATGATCTCTGCCCTGACCTCCTCCGGTGGTTCATCAGAGATCTGGACGACATCTGGCAAATACCCGAGTTCATTGACCAGGAACCGGGTAATCCCTATTGCAATGCCTGAATCAGCCACTACCGCAAAGAACGGATGTGGTCTGACCAGCATGTGAGCGTCACCACCGTATTCAATGAACCGGTACACCCGTCGCTCTTCAGATTCAATGACCTTCTCAACAACACTCTCTGAAACATTGAGTGCCTTTCCAACGCTCCTGAGGAACTCAGCGGTCTGTTTTGGCCCGATTGGAACTGATGGGAATGTCAGATACGGTGTGCCATACTTCTCTTTCAGCAGGTTTGCAACCCGGTGACCGTTCCATGTCGAGAGGACGATGTTATACTCTGCAGATGGGATGTTTCTGAGCTGATCGGTTCCGTCAAACTCGGCAAGGAACACATTTGCGGTTATTCCGATTCTCGCAAGCAGATCCTTTATGACTTTTGCATCTCCTTTCCAGAAGACATGCTGATATGGAACTATTCCGAATATGTTCACCGTCTTCGGCTTGATCTTCTCTGCTGGTTTGAGCAGGTCGTTGATTACTGCTTCAAAGAAGAGTTCATACCCTTCATATGAATTTCCGGTAAACCCGGAAGTCTTCACATAGATGATGTCCTTCTCCTCTCTAAATGGTCTGACAACCGCACTCACGTCATCTCCGATAAGTGATGGAACACAACCGGTGATCACTGCGTAGAGATCCCCTTCCATCAGTTCAGTACTTGCCGAGATGAGATCCCTCAGTTTCTCCTCACCGCCAAAGACGACGTGGTGCTCGACAAGTGAGGAACAGGGAGTACTGGTTCCTCCCTGTGGACCACCTGCGTTCTGGCCTCCGGCATAGAGCTGCCCGAAGAGCTGGCCGATACCACAGCCGGCTCCTGAGTGAAGGATTGGAACTGATCCATATATCCCGAGAGCAGTTCCGAGTGCTCCTCCAAGTGCACAGGAGAATCTCGGTGCTTCTAATGCTCTCCCTTCTGAATAATCTTCAGATGTCGATTCTACTTCTGCACTGCTCATTAGATACTCTCCGGTTTCATGTAGTAGAGTGGGTTTGACTGTTTGAACCACCACTCGCGGTAACTGTCTTTTGTCTTCGCTTTGAGGGTCTTCTGGAACGAGGTACTCTTAAGTGCCTGGAGGAGGAAATTTCCAAAGGCGATCGCTCCGGTGTACCCGCTCTGTGCACTCCACGGATGTGGATCTCCACGAAGTGCGTGAATCCTGGTTGATCCCTTGACTCTCTTGTATGCCCCTCCCTGGAATGGGCAACTGAGGGTCAGATCGGGGTCGAGCTGCTGGGTGATATGTGACTGCTCTGCGGCCTGGAACGTGTTCACCAGGAGATCGAAGTCACCAACCTTTGAGATAACCTCTTCGAGATCCTCAAGGATCAGATTGTCATAGTCCTGTGACATCGCAGCCGGTGACGTGAGCCCGAGTTCGTCAAAGAACGGGAGCTGTGCAAGCAGCCTGCCCTGTCCGAGTGATCCGAGCACCCGTACCTTGCTTCCCTTTTCAGCAGCAATCCGGTCAAACTCTGATCTGATCGCCTGTAGTTTTGGAATCCAGGTCTTGTGTTCATCCTCGATCAACGCCTCGATCTCATCGACCTTACCTGTATGCTTTCCGATCTGTCTGAGCCACTCATCAGTATTTGCAACACCCATCGGTGAGGGATACATGAAGTACGGAACACCATACTCCTGCTCGAGTCCGCGAGAGATGTAATCGGTATACGTCGGGCAGAGTGGTGCAGTTACTGCGGCCTCTGAAAGCTGCTGGAACTGTTCCACACTGGCAAACTCCGGAATCAGGTTTGCACGAAGACCGACCTTGCTGAGCAGCCTCTGAATCTCAAGCCTGTCCTGCCAGGTGTATGAGAGCATGCTTGCAACATTAACCAGGTCCTCCTGCTTCTTCTGTGGTTTCTTCACCAGGTACTTCAGGATTGCATGCCAGAATGCATCATATCCGGTCTGAACCAGCCGGGATCGAACGCCTTCACAGTGTATCGGAACGATGGTTGCGTCGATATGAGGCTGCACATCAGCGACTGCTCCTTCGATGTCCTCACCGATGATCCCGGTAGTACAGGAAGTCAGGATGAAGATTGCCTTTGGATTATACCGGCGTTGTGCCTCGTATATGGTTTTCTTCAGCTTGTCGCCGGCCCCGTATACGACATCCTTGTCCCGAAGGTTTGTGGTCATCCAGTGCAGGTCATAGTTTGCAGGTCTTCCCATCTCGACAGGGACTCCCCTGAAGAGCTCACGGTATCCGAGTGCTGACGATGAACACCCCACTGGGGCATGGAAGATCGTTGCCGAGTCCCTGATGGTTCCGACACGAACCGAGAGGTAGAAGTTGAGCGTACATCCTGACGACTGTGCGAATCCACGCTCATGGTTCTTCAGGCATCCTGATTTTGCCTGATCGACGAGCTCACTCGCTTTCCCATAGAAGATATTGATACCATTTGCCCGCTGTTCACGGTTTGGACAGGTGGTCTGGGAGAGATCTATCTTCTTCTCGTAGAGCTCCTTTTCTGCTTCTTCCCTGGTGTTATATACCATTTTTATACTCTTGTTTCAGTTACGTGGCTGCTGCTGCTCTTCCTGACTGACTGACTCTGCCATCATCGTCCTTTTTCTCAAGGAGTCTGTCTGACCATGATTCAGCCCACCCTTTCAGTCCTTCCGCGTCAAGCGGGGCAGGGACGTACTTCTTCTCGTTGGTTATGATCGCCTTCGCAAGCTTCCGGTAGACATCTGCCTGCTCGGAGTCAGGATCATACTCAACCGCTGTCTGCCCACGAAGTTCACTCCTTGTGATGGTGATCGATCTCGGTACATACTCGGCGATGGTTGTCCCGGTCTGGGCAGCGAAGTCATCGATGATCTCCTTGTGAATCGGCAGGGAAACCGAGTTTGCGATGATGCCTGAGAAGAGAGCTCCTCCACTGTTGGCATACTTCTTAATCCCCTTGAAGAGGTTGTTTGCAGCATATACTGCCATGAAATCGGCAGATGTAACCGTGTACACCTGCTCTGCAACACCCTCACGGATTGGGACCGAGAATCCTCCACAGACCACATCACCGAGGACGTCATAGAGGACAACGTCTGGTTTGTACTCCTCGAAGATCTTCTTCTGTCTGAGTAGTTCGATAGCTGCGATAATTCCTCGTCCTGCGCAGCCTACACCCGGCTCTGGTCCTCCGGCTTCAATGCAGAGTACTCCTCCGAATCCCTCGTACACGATGTCTTCGATCTCGACCTTCTTACCGCTCCTGATGGCGTCAAGAACTGACGGGATGGATTTTCCTCCACGGAGGTTGTTGGTCGAATCACTCTTCGGGTCGCATCCTATCTGGATGACCTTCAGGCCACTGTCAGCAAGAGCTGCACTGATATTGGATGTCGTTGTTGACTTTCCAATACCGCCCTTTCCATAAATGGCAATATTTTTGGTTCCGGTCATGGTATCTCCAAATTCTGATACCAAGGTCATCATGACAAAGGATAAACCGAAAGAATGGTGCAACTGATGGCTGTATCTCTCAAATGATGGAAAAGATGCGGCAATTATTGTAGGCTTTAGATCTCTCCAGAGAAATCCAGGGTGAAAATAAGGTTCTTTTAAGTACAGATCTCATGCTGGCTGGTGAGATCTCAACTCCTGTGATCAGGGTTCATGTTCCCTGATTCTGAAGAATCTACATGTGAATGCCGATCGCGCTATCAGATACGGATCCAGATACTTCACAACTACATGATCAGTAGATGTAACGGCAATATCCTGAAAAATGGTGTATTGGTTCAATCAGAGATCTCTGCTGAACCAGATCTGATATTCTCTGATTTGTTGATCTAATAACACAACGGGATAATAACAAGATTCTGGGATTGTATATGGCTGATAATAGATTACTAAAAAAGTTATGAACCATTCACCCCATTCTTACAGTCCCGGAAGAAACAGTTCCGGTAGATTAACGGAGTGAACATTGTTGTAAGCAGGCTCATGATGATGATAGTGACATAGATACCCTGATTTATTACCCCTTCCTGCAGCCCGATTAATGCGACAATCATTGCGACCTCTCCCCGGGGTGCCATCCCAAATCCGACAATGAGTGACTCCTTAACACTCATACCACTGAAATATGCCGGAACTCCACAGCCGATTAATTTGGTTACTACTGCAATTATTGTCAATATAACAAGGAATATGGCAATATCAGATGTTACTGCTTTCAGATCAACCATAATTCCAAGTGAAACAAAGAATATTGATGCAAAAATGATCTGGAGATATCCTGCTCCTTCTTTTAGATCATGACCCTGTTTCAGTTTGATCTCGTTGAATGAAACACCAGCGATGAATGCACCGACAATCGCTGATAACCCAACCATTTCAGCAAGAATTCCATAGACAAATGCCATCATCATCGCAAATATGAAGGTGAACTCCGGGTATTTTCCGGCAAATGGTGTTTCGTCAACGTATTCGATAAACCGGGAGATGATCAGAACCCCTACTGCCGCTCCGATAATGACAAATGCCACCGCTTTGATTGCCATAAATGCAATTGATATTCCTGATATCGATCCGCTGGCAGCTTCATTGCTGATGGATAGTGCAAGGAGACTCAGAATATCATCGATAACAGCCGCACCGATGATTGCTTTTGCTGCATTGGTCTGGAGCTGGTCAAGTTCCTGAAGAACATTTGCCGTAATTGCGATGCTCGTTGCGGTGAGTGCTGTCCCGATAAAGATCGCACTGGTTCCTGAGTACCCGAAGAGAATTGAAATACCATATCCTCCGATCCAGGGAATAATCACTCCGACAAGGGCAATTATTCCGTTTCGAATCTGCATAATCTCATGCAGTTTAAATTCCAATCCTATCACAAAGAGCAGGATCACTGCACCCAGATGGGCAAGACTACTCACAAAATCCGTGTACTGAATCCATCCGAGAACACTCGGACCAACGAGAATCCCGACGAAGATAAGCCCGATTACTGCGGACTGGTTAATTCGAGAGGCTATCAGATAACCAGCAAGGGCAACAAGCAGAAGCAGACTCATCTGAAATTCAGGTGAAATAAATAACTCTTCCATGGTATCTCCCAGCTAAGGCCCCGTCTTCGGGGTCTGGAATCATATAATGTGATACGTTTGCTCTCCGTGGAAAAAATAGATTCGAAATAATCCTGATTATGCTTGAGATAATCATACTCGAAAAGGAAAAACCATGAGCTATAAATCCACGAGCAATAGTTGATATGCATCCTCTATGTCAAAGACAGAACGCGCTGAACAAAAAAGCGATTCTCCGAGTAATATTCTGCCTTACATTGGAAACAACCATTTGGCGTGGGCAGAACCTCAACAACCATGATTCGGAGGGATTCCTGTCACCTGATGCATGAAAAATCAGGATCATGTATGGGGGAGATCGGAATCGGAGATCACCATGCATATCCTGATTCGTATCCTGTTCCTACAGGATCTGCTCTCTTATGTACCCTTGATTCCCGGGAACACATAACGATGGAAAAAAGTCCGAGAGGTATACGAAGAAATTTATCTAAATGAAGATAATATTATAGAGATTAGAAAATTGCACCTAATCGTTATGTGTGCTAAAAATACATAACGAGGATAAAAATTTTAATCCCCTATAATCAATCATTTTTTAATTCTGCAATCAATTTTAAGATTTTACTTCCTCACTCGTTACAGATTTCCGGGAATCTAGGATGTACAGGGTATGCCCGGGATATCATGAGTTCCGTAAAAAAATTATAATACATACGGTGGATACTCCTATTCTATTATAATTGAGGAGACTGGAATGAAATTTGCGATTATGTGTGGAATTTTCCTGATATGCCTCCTATGTCTATCAGGTATGGGAACGGCTGATCAGGCACCTGGCGTGATTACCCAGAGTGAAAAGATCTGGAATGGTACCTGGGAATCTGAAGGGTATTCTCTGTATATCCAGCAGAATGATTCAGAAATCAAAGGATATTATGAGCCTTTTAATATCTCAAGCCAGGATCCCGGGCTGCTTGAAGGGGTTCTCTCATCTGATGGCAGGGTTTTTTCCGGAACATGGTCTGAAACCGGTCCCATTGCGTTTGTGTTGACTTCTGATAAGTTGTCATATACCGGGGCTGGAAATGTCCGCCCTGATGCCAGCCTGAACTCATCGGGATCATACGCTACAATAGGAACAAGGATGGAATCGTCATTTGATCCTGAACAACTCTGGAATGGTTCATGGAAGACAGATCGGGTAATAAATACCTTCATCCAGAATGGAGCAACAGTTACCGGTTCATATGCCCCATTGCCTGATACAGGAGATGAACCAGGTACGTTTACCGGAACTGTTTCTGATGATGGAACAACACTCTTTGGGAACTGGAGTGAAAGTGGAAGGTTCTCCTTCACAATATCAAATGATGGTCAGTACTGGAATGGAACATATGATATGGCACAGAATTTATCTGCAGGATCTGACTCCTGGAATGCAACAAAGGTTCTGTGATCAGGTTTTTAACACCCCAAGGAGCCCCATTGGGGACCCCGGGCAGGGCCGATAAAGGGCTATTTCATGTGAAATGGCGAGGTGTTTGAACCAGGGATTCAATCTCTGGAATAGAGATCTCTTCCTCTCCATGTAACCGCCAGAGCAGCAACATTTCAACCGAATTCCTTTTTATATTACTCCTTCAGAAATGAGATTACGGCAAATTCATGAATGTATCATTCGATATGGTGGTATCACCGCAATTCCCTGCTCTCTGGCAACCGTCCTGGCAGGTCTCATTGGTGGTTTGATATATCTGCGATCAGGGGGGCGCTTCTGTGGTGTTCGTACTGCTGTCTGTTTTGCCATCCTGATGGAGGGCCTCCATATGCTTATGTAACTCTCGATGGCTCAGCCATTCCCGGTTGCATGTGAGATCGTTACCACCTCGACAATACCAATGATAGTGGCAAATGCCCTTGGAATGGCCGCATTTTCAATAATTGTTTCAGATTACCTGGCCCGGATGAAAGAGAAGGATGCTAGTGAAAAAGGTGTTGAGGAGATATTCTGCAATGATGGATAATTACACCTATCATTGTGCCGGGGTACATCCACTTGTTGTATCGATCAGGGCTCCTTTATTCTCAAGCGAGAAGAGGCCCTCGACACAGAACCGGTTGAATGGGCACTCCTTAAAGTGTTGACATAGGGCTCTCTTTCCGTCCCGATGTGAGCATCCGTTCCGTGAAAGGCTACGAATCGCTTCTGTAAGGCCAAATGTGGTGATTGGCGCTCCTTCAGACCCGGTTTGTGTCAGTGCCTCCTCCCAGAGCTCCCTGACCTTTTGAGATATCAGTGACATCTGCCCCGAGTACGAACCATATACAAGTCCCAGGGCTATACTTGCCCTGACGATGTGGATATCGGTGAGGAGAGGGATTTTATTGAGGTTTACAAGTTCCTCTATCCCTGCTTCATTCTTGAGCAGCGACAGCCATAACTGCCCTTTCTTCTCACCGATGAAATGCTGAAAGTCGTACACCTCATGATACCGGGCCGGTATCATCCGGCTCAGGATTTCAGGTCCGTCCCACTGGCATGAGCTGAGGAAATTTCTTGGATCTCCCCCCCACTTCTGGAACAGGTATGTGCCGGCGTTCTTCCATATCTCAACATTTTTATTCTTGGTGCCTTCCATGTTGAGATTTTTCAGATCATATCTGACCTGATCCACCTCTTCACTGAACAGTGCCTCTGGTGAGAAGAGGTATCTCGTCTGTTCAGCCTCATATGCCTGCCTCGATGAGTCCCAGAGTGCAGGAGAGTTACTCCCGTTGTCAATTGAGAGCGTGAGTGTGATGAAGATGATAT
The DNA here is from genome assembly GCF_963668475.1 of uncultured Methanospirillum sp. GTDB lineage: Archaea > Halobacteriota > Methanomicrobia > Methanomicrobiales > Methanospirillaceae > Methanospirillum. The sequence goes on along the minus strand of NZ_OY764544.1, from coordinate 1,638,140 downwards.
GCTCGATAGATCCAACCGTCACCCCCTGAGGTGGAGCATAATTTCTGGTCTCCTCCGGAGCTAAGAGCCCTGAGTTCTCAATCGCATCAGGTAGTGCACGAGTGATATCTATTGCCCTGTTTATACTGTATTTCAGACTCATTCTGCTACCGTCTGTTATTACGTATAAACATCACAGAGATCCTGGAAATCCGAAAGAGTTCCTCATGCTCAATACGTTTATCTGTCAGGTTTATCATGGTATTCGACTCTTTCAACCCGTCCAACTCCTCAACACTTTTACATCGGACGACACATATTCTGCTGTTGTTGTGCCGGTAATTATGCAAAATTTACCGGATTTAATGAGTAGTATTCTGCAGTTCTTCAGTCTCAATCACCTCTATTGAGATATTTCCACAGTCTTTTGCAAACTGAATAAACGCCTGAAGGTTTTCTGAGTGAATAGACCTGAGTGATCTGGGAATATATATACGAATTATCTGAAATCTTTCCGATTTTTTCTGTTGAACTGATGCTATCTGGCGTATCGCCGAGATGATCATACCGAAGTTGATTCGTTTGATGACCCGTACATGTCCGATGGACAGATCATCTATCCATACCCGAAATCGGTCAGAAGTCAGGATGACTCTGGTGGTATCCTCTTCTTCTCCGGTTTCGGTCATATATCACGTTATGGCAGCACTTCGTCCATGCTTCCTGAGCGGTATCCCCGAAGGTCGAGTGTGACATACGAGAATCCGATATCCCGAATTTTCTGCTCGATCTCTGTTTTCAGGGCCATGAATTTGATCATATCATCAGGCAGCAGTTCGATCCGTGCGATATTTCCATGATGGCGTACTCTGACCTGGGTGAATCCGAAGCCCTTCAACACTTCTTCACTCTCCTCGATCATCTGCAGTTTTTTATCTGTTATCTCGTCGCCATACGGGATACGGGAGTACAGGCATGCAGAAGATGGCTTGTCCCAGAACGGGAGTCCTTTCTGTCGTGCGATCTCCCTGATATCCTGTTTTGTGATCTCTGCCATAATGAACGGATGAATCACGCCGCATGAGCTGAAGGCATCGATTCCGGGACGATGTTCTCCCAGATCAGAGATGTTTGCTCCGTCAGCGATTGAATTACTTCCATATCGCCCGGCTGCTTCTGCAAGAGTCTGGTATGTGCCTATCTTGCAGTGTCTGCACCGGTCTGACGGATTGATCTGTTTCAGGTCTTTTGAAAGTGATTCACCCTTGATTATCTCAAGGTTCAAACCGAGTGCTGTAGCGGTAGATATTGCTTCTGCAATCCCTCTGCGTGGGACTTCAGGTCCATCTACAAGGACACAGCGGGCGTTTTTTGTGCCGAGTGTCTCCAGGGACAGTGCAGCCAGGAGTGAACTATCCACTCCTCCTGAGTATGCGATCAGGATCGGTGCATGTTCTTTGAGTATCCCTTCGAGTCTGGAGAGTTTTGTTGTAAGATCCATGGGTTTTTGTTCCTGCAGGATATCCTATCTGGAGAGTTATCTAAAGAAGTCTTACTCGCTGTACAGGGTATCTTCTATCTCTTGTACTCTTTCCCGCTCTGATGTTGTTGCAGGTTTGAACGGGATGGCACAGCAGCAGGACGGGACCTGCATGATCGAGAGATCGAATGTCCCGATCTTTCGTGCCATGATGATCGTCTCCTCTTTATCATACCCGATGAGCGGACGATACACCGGCACATCTACTGCATCATCAAGGACAAAGAGGTTGTCAAGTGTCTGGGATGCAACCTGGGCCAGGGATTCACCGGTAACGATCCCCTTCGCCCCTGATTTTCGGGCGATGTCCTCAGCAATCCGGTAGAGGTGCCGTTTACAGAGGACACAGGCATACTTCTCAATTCCCTTCTTTTTGAGTTGCATCCGGTTTGCATACACCTGACCGTCATCGATCACATGGAGAGAGAGATCTGGCTGATACCTCTTGAGATGCTCGACAATGAGACGTGCCCTCTCTTCTGAACTGTCATCATGAAACGGAGCAATCTTGATGTACACCGGGATTATTTTACATCCCCGTTTCATCATCATGTACATTGCAACCGGTGAGTCGATACCACCTGAGTGAAGGGCAACAAGGGTTCCTGATGCACCGGGGGGCACCCCTCCCGGACCCGGGAATATTTCAGTGTAAAAGTAACAGTTCTGTTCCCTGACTTCAATATACAGTTCGTACTCCGGATTTTTGAGATCTGCACGTAGTTCAGGGTGAAAACTCCTCAAATAATCTCCGAGATCCCGTGCCAGCTCCTGAGAGGTGAAGGGGTGCTCACCGGTCCGGTGGACTCTGAGTGCAAACGTAGATGCCTTGCCGATGCCCGTCTCTGCAGCATACCTTGCTGTCTCCTCTTTTATGTCAGAAAGGGATGCTTTTTTACATGGTGAGAAGGAGTGGACACCGAATGTGTATCTGAGCTGGTCAGGATCAACGGGGCCTGATATCCATATCCGTCCCCGCTCTCTGGTCACAGAACAGTCAGGCAGCCTGCCTGCCAGTGAGCGGATCAGGATATCCTCCCATGATCTCCTGACCGGTTCGCTCTTTAGAAATATTTCAGAATATCTAACTAACCAAATATCAGTCTTCATACAAGTTCCGTTCAGATATAATCAGAATCTCTTGTCAGGCAGATGTCTGTCATCAACCCTGCCGGGATTCAAGTTGAATACATCTTCTCCCTTCGTGATTAAAAGGTATGGGAATGAGGCAATGTCGACGTAATGGGCATAAATCGCAATGATTTCTGATTGTATCAGGCTTTGAAAATCCAGGGGAAGAGTTGGCAATCCTCTGGCGATATCATTATCATCCTCCAGTGATATGTAAGCATCACGTGCGTGTTCACCGCACAGGGAGGAATCATGATTCAGATATGGCGCATCGTTGGAATGGTCATAGTATGTATCATGTTGGTAGGAGGGATAAGCCCCGCTATCGCTGACAGTATCTATGGTTACACCTTCAATCAGCATCTGTGGACTACGACCATAAACACGAATTCAAATAAGGACATCGAGTACGATGTCGACATGCCTGATGGCGCTGATTATAATCTGTACGTCTGGGATACCTGGGGTGAAACCTGGTACTCCTCCAAGGCAGATGGCAACACCGACTACATAATCGCACCACAACACAAAGGATACAAGCATTACCTGTATCTGTATGCATACAAAGGGGAGGGAAAATGGGTGTTGTCCTGCGATGATATCGACTGGGTTCCCGGGACGATCAAGGATCTGGGACAATATACTCCGGCTGACATACAGGATCTGCTCAATAGTAATCCGGATTACTCAGATGAAGATTATTATGAGTAGTAGAACCATCTGAACGGTGGTTCATCAGGTTCTTTTTTCCCTGGCGATATTGGCACTTCTGTTTGATACAAACCGTGGACGACAGGTTTGAAATAACTCCAATATCTGCATTTTTACGTGATATACTCAGTCAGCCTGCTGATAACGATCATGTTGGATAATTCCCGATATGGATACATCAACGTGCCAACGGGCAGATCTGTGTCAGGTAAGATCTGCCGCTACTGGTGGTGCTATGTGTCTGAAGAATGACTATTGTATGTTCACATGGTGGACACGAGGTAGAAATGAATCCTCATAAAAAAGCAGGAACTCTGGCCTCTCAGTCAGAGGATGGAGAACATATCCCGGGATACGGGGCAGGATCAGTGTATGAGATCCCATATCCCAGGGAACTCAGGCGAGGCAATTACTGTTGGCAGATGCGATATTCACATGCCATGTGTAATGGTAGCAGCCTGATACCGATCTCTGTACAATAAACCTGTGATGTCCGCTTCGTAAATGTCATTGCCATATGGGGGGCCATGGCCTCCTCTGTTCCTACTCATATCTTCTGAAGATTGATGATTATCTCATGTATCGTGAATCATTTCGCTGTGTATCATCATTATGGAGTCACCTGATCTGTCATCCGTTGGTTTGTCAAAGGATGAGAAGGAACGATACCTTCGTCAGATCCTGATATTTGGTTCAGAAGGCCAGGAGTCTCTCAAAAAAAGCCATGTATTCATAGCCGGCTGTGGTGGTCTCGGCTCCCCGATTGCCCTGTATCTTGCAGCTGCTGGAGTCGGAACACTGACTCTGGTTGATCAGGATACTGTGGTCTTGTCCAACCTGAACCGCCAGTTTCTGCACTGGTCTGCTGATATCGGGAGAACAAAGGTGAGGTCAGGAGAGGAGAAACTTCGATGTCTCAATCCTGAAATATCCATCCACGCCATTCATGATTCTATTACCTCTGAGTCTCTTCCTGTTCTTGCAAAAGGCGCTGATATCATCGTCGATGCTGTTGACTCAATGGAGACTCGTCTGATTCTTAATTCATATTCGGTCAGATTCAAGATCCCGTTTGTTCATGGGGCTGTTCATGGACTTAAAGGCCAGATGATGGTGATAATGCCCGATGAGACCGCCTGCCTGCAGTGTCTTGTTCATCGTCCCATACGATATCCGGTCGTTCCGGTACTGGGGGTAACGGCGGGCATCATCGGGCTTATGGAAGCGAACGAAGTGATCAAACTGATCACCGGAACAGGCAGAGTTCAGGCAGGCAGACTTGTTCTCTGGGATGGGGAACAGGGAACTGTCGATAATCTCAAGGTCAGAAGAGACCCTTTCTGCCCGGTATGTAAACGATCTGAATCGTCTGATCGATCCAGCCAAGAGATCCATGGTAATCATTTTAGCTGAATCTTCACCGCATCTGCAGGATAGATCCATTATAGGAACAGATCCCAATAGTATAGGATAGAGAGTATGTACCGTCTACAGGAAGACCCCATCGATCTGACGCAGGTTTTTGAGGATATCGGGCCTGAAACAGGGGCTGTTCTCATCTTTGCAGGTACAGTGAGGAATGACGGGATGGACGTCCTGCGACTCGAGACCGATAAGGAAGAGGCTGAAAAAGAGATCCAGAAGATAATTTCAGAGGCTGAAGAGAAGTGGGATCTTACTCGTGTCCAGGTTATTCACCGGTACGGGCCGATGAAAGTCGGTGAAGTGATCGTGCTCATCACGGTTGCATCCGGCCATCGCGATGTTGCATATGCAGCATCACGGTATCTTATCGATGAACTGAAGGTCCGGGTTCCGATCTGGAAAGCAGAACTCTTTGGTGACAAGGTACGCTGGGTACCGGGTGCAGGAGAGTAATTTCATCGTGCAGCAGGCGAATCTTCGGGATCTTATCTACCTGAATAATGCTGCCAGTACCTGGCCAAAACCGGCATGTGTACTGGATGTTGTATCAGAGGCAGCCCGTCTTCCTTATCTTGAATCCGGGAGAACGACACTGGAAGGTCAGGTCTCTTATCCTGATGAAGGAAGAGAGGCACTTGCTTCTTTTTTTCATACAAATGAACCGGGTGAGTATGTCTTCACCTCAAATGCGACAGATTCGCTCAATATCCTTATTCACGGGTTTGCTGCATCCCATGCCTCCCCGTTTCATGTGATCACAACCGAACTTGAACACAACTCTGTGATCCGCCCGCTTCTGTCCCTTAAAAAGGCGGGAAAAATCTCACTCACCATCGTGCCGGCAGATTCAGGTGGGCATATTCATCCTGATTCAATCGTTGAAGCCATTACTCCGGAAACCAGACTTGGCGTTATCAATCATGGCAGCAACGTAACCGGGGCAGTGCAGGATATCAGGGAAATAAGCCGTGTCCTTCATGATGAAGGGGTTTTTTCGGTCTTTGACGGATCACAGACTGCCGGACAGATTCCAATCAGTCTCTCTGAAACATCTGCTGACGCTTTTGTCTTTACCGGGCATAAATACCTGTTCGGAACTCCCGGCATTGGAGGATTTTTCCTCAGAACTCCTGAACCTGTCCTCCCACTAATACAGGGGGGTACCGGGTTCGACTCTGCTTCCCCTGATCACCCCGGGGAGATGCCGGTACGCTTTGAAGCTGGAACTCCGAACTTTCCGGGCATTGCTGCACTGACAGCCGGGCTGCGGTACCTGTCTGATATCGGTTTTGATACGATAACCTCTCATCTCAGTTCAATGTCCGGGTATCTCTCAGAACGTATGTCACACCTTGATTCGCTGATACTGTATGCACCAAATCCGGATACACCGATCATTTCGTTCAATCTCTCTGACGTGGATCCAGAAGATATCGGCTTGATTCTTGGAAGAAAATATCATATCGTCACCCGGACCGGTCTTCATTGTGCCCCGTGGATTCACAAAAAACTTACTGGTGGGGCAGGCTGTGTCAGGATGAGCATGTCGTACCTGAATACCATGGAACAGTGCAGGATCGTGGCTGATATTATTGAGGAACTGGCGGCATGAAGATCATCAAATCACAGTTCTCATCAAAGTGTACGGACGGTGCAATCGTAACTGAATACACCTTTGATCTCCCGGTCGATGATGCCTTTCTTCAGTTTGTTCGGGCTGACGGCGATCTTTCAATCAAACAACTCGGAACAAATACTCTCTTTACCTTCTCCTGTGATCTCTTCTCAATGAAGGGAATGGTTGGGGATACCATAATCTATATCACGAACCGGAAAGAAAATTCCGAAAAAGTTCACCAGTTCCTGGAATCTGTCTTTGACACACCTGTGTGAATTCTGAAATAAGAGCCGGATCACAGAATTGAATGTATTTCTGATCTGTACCTGGTACGTACCCATTCGGTCACGCTTGCATGAGATATCGAGCGAGGCGATTAACTCTATCTCCCAGGAACTGTGGTTTTATGAATTCTACCACTTCAGGGCTTCAAAAAAGGGTTTTCAAGGATATCAGGCACAGGGAGAGCATACCGGTTCTGTTCCGGTAAGCATCCCGTCACGGATCGTAAATACCCGGTCAGCCCGGTTTGCCAGTTCGGTGTTATGGGTCACAACGATGAGGGTGAGCCCCATTTCTCTGAGTTTTCTGAAAAGATCAAAGATCTTTTCTGAACTTGCTGAATCGAGATTACCGGTCGGCTCATCAGCCAGAATAATTTTTGGATCATTCATCAGGGCCCTTCCGATGGCAACACGCTGCATCTCCCCACCTGAGAGCTGATGTGGGAGGTGATCCCCACGGTGAGCAAGACCAAGCATCTCCAGGATTGTCTCGGTCTTCTCAGGATCCGGTTTTTTCCTGCTGAAGAGCAGGGGAAGTTCAAGGTTTTCCCTGGCTGTCATTGTAGGAATAAGGAAGAATTGCTGAAAGACGAATCCAATGCTATCTCTTCGTATGATGACCCTCTCTCTCTCTTTGAGTCTTGTTACGTCAGTTCCATCTATCATCACGGTCCCACCGGATGGAGCATCCAGAAGTCCAAGGATGTTCATGAGCCCGGTCTTTCCTGATCCTGAAGGACCCACGATAGAGACAAATTCTCCTGCTTGTATTGATATACTCACCCCGTTGAGGGCATGAATCTCTTCACTTCCCCGATGGTATACTATGGAGAGATCCCGGGCTTCAATCAGGTTCATTCAAATTCACTCCTGATGGCTTCCATGGGACTGAGTCGTGATGACCGGATAGCCGGGTATAATCCACATATCAGGCCTAATATGACAGAAAACAACAGACATTCTCCAATCAAAACTGGTTCTATGGCGATGAGACTTCCTGCCGGAGCGTAGGGAATATTTGATCTGACAAACTTCTCGATCATTCCTGCTCCGACAAATGATCCGAACATCCCCAGGATTCCACCTGCAGTTGTAACCAGGATCGTCTCTATCATGATCATGATCCCGATATCTGTTCCAGATGCCCCGATAGCCTTCATCATCCCGAACTCGCGAGAACGCTCATGTACTGACATCAGGAGTGTATTCATGATCCCAAATGCACTGATCACAATTGCGACCGCAATCAGAGAGAAGAGGAGTGTTCGTGCAGATCCAACCAGATTCATGATGGTTCCTGATATCTGTGACATCGTGACAACCTGCGTATCAGGAATCTTCTCTATCTCATCAGATACAGAAGCAACCTCTTTTGGATCCTTCACGAGAACAGCAATGGTATTGATCCTCCCCTCCTTTTTGAAGATACGCTGCGCCTCATCTATTGGAAGGAAATGCGACTGGTCATCCTGCCCTCCGGTTTGCTCAAGAATTCCTACGATGGAAAAATGCTCTTTTGCCTGCCCTATCGGGATTGTATCTCCAACTTTTGCACCATCAAGTTCTGCAAGTGCGGATCCGATTACCATGACGTTCTTTTCATCATCTGTAAAAAATCTCCCCTGAACTTTCCACCAGGGTTTGATCTTCTGCATCTCGGCGCTCTCGATCCCGTACACCACGTGAGATGTTCCGTTATTGGTAAACTGCTGCAGGAGCATCGGCGTTGCTATCTCAACCCCGGTAGTACTCCTGATAGTCTGCAGGTTTGATTCATTCAGGTACTTCGGAATTACTCCGCCATGCATGACAAGACTTGCAGCCTCATACGGGCATCCTTTTGGAACTGCAAGAAGACTTACGCCAAGGCTGTTCATCTCACCTGAAAGTTGTCTCTCATATCCTGCATTAAACGATAACAGGGAGTAAAGGACAGCAATAGCAATAGCAACTCCTATGATGGTGAGAAGAGTTCTCACCCTCCTCCTCCTGAGGTTTTTTACTGCCAGTGACCAGAAGTTCATGAGTAGTGTGTTCCTTCAACGTCGACGCTGCTTCCGATAAGGGCGATGTCATTGTCTTTTACAACTACCTTGCCTGTCACTGAAACCTTTTTTCCCATAGATGGTGGGATAACAAAGTTGTTCGGCTTCAGGTCGACATAGAGGTCACCGCTCTTATCTGACATGATAAACCAGCAGCCGGACCCGCATTGCGACGTGATCTTCCCCTCTAAGATAAGGATCTGGTCGGTGAATTTATCAGCACCGGTAAGCAGGTCACTGATACTCACTTTTTCAGGTGCAGGGATGGTCTGGTCTCCTGTCTGGTCAGCAAAACATCCGACACAGATTGCGATGATTATAAGGGCTCCTGGTATGATTACTTTTGAATTCATATTTTCTCCAATTGAAAGAGGGTTGAATCTGGTATCGTTCGGTTTCAGTCGAGCAGATATCCCTCGTCTTCTGATCTGAATCAGGTTCATTCTGTAGTAATAAATGAATTCTCACAATTTCAGCTACATAACGGAGCGTCATTAGTTTCGGGCTATTATTTGATTCATCTGGTTCTTCGTATGAAAACTTACAATATGGATTCTGACCGATGTAATCACGCGAGTGAATTCACGTGTCTGATGAACTGGTTGAATTATACGGCTACTTCTCCCTTGCACTGGAGAAGATAGAGCAATGCAGGGAGTTTGGTCTTCTGATCCCTGAAGTCAGGACAAATCTTGTGTATGCCAGGAAGTCTGCAAGAACCAGGGATGATGTACTGGCTGTTGACGGGAGAATTACAGTAGTCAACGGAATGCCTCATGCAGCCGGCCGTCCCCGGCTTGGTGCATCGAGTCATATGGCACGTCTCATCATCGAACTTGCCAAAGTTGATCCCTCATATCGTGCCGGAATTGACTTCATGAACAATCCTGAGTTTGCCATATGGCTCAAAGACTACTGCGCCTCTAAGGGATGGGCCTTCTCGGTGATTGACCGAAGCAACGAACCTGAAGAGGTGAAGGAGAAGGAATGCGGGTCAATGCCCTGGAAAGTTGCTGAAGCAGTACGTGCATGTGGTGGTGTTGCTCCAAAAGTCTTCTACGAGACTGGAGCAGTAGGAAAGGAGCCAGTTACTGTGCTGGTTGGGAAAAACCCAATTGAGGTCGTTGATCAGGTCATTGAACTTGCTCATCAGTACCTGACAGAAAAATCAAAACGGTAGAGGTATCATTTTGACAGACAGGCTTCCAAAAATCGGAAAGATAGATACTGGTATATTCAATTCATTTCTTCAGCACAGGCTTGGAGCTCCCGATTCATCAGTTATCGTTCCACCCCGTACCGGGATAGATGCAGGGGTTATCTCGCTTGGCAACGGCGAAGTTCTTATCGTGGCCGAGGATCCGATATTCGCGATTCCGGGTCAGCCTCTTGAGATGTTCGGGTGGTATACTGTTCATATCGGTGCCAGTGACGTTGCGGTGATGGGAGTTGCTCCCCGGTACATGACTTATTCCCTGTTGCTTCCTCCCGATACCCCTGATGATGATCTCAAGGAAATTGTCAATTCTATCCATCAGGCCGCTTCAGAACTTGGTATCGCGATTGTGGGTGGGCATACCGGGTACTACCCGGGATTTGCAGCTCCTACTATCGGGGGTGTGACGGTCTTTGCAATCGCCAAGGAAGACTCGTATGTAACTCCGGCAGGAGCCCATTCGGGAAATGTGGTCATCCTTACAAAAGGGCCGGCAATAGAGACGGCAGGCCTCCTCTCCGTCCTGCGTGAAAGCGATCTTCTTGCAACATATGATACCAACCTCGTTCACCGTGCCCAGGCCCTCTGCAAAAAGATGAGTGTTGTTCAGGATGCGTTGATTGCAATGAAAACCGGAGCGGTGACAGGTATGCATGACGCAACTGAAGGTGGCGTTATCGGAGGGTTATTTGAGATCGCTGATGCCAGTGGGGTTGGGATGGTGATCGATGAGTCTCTCTTTGTCTATCCGCCGGAAGTGAAGATGGTCTGTGAACATTTCGAAATTGATCCGGTAAAGGCGATTGCTGAAGGTTCCCTTCTGATCACTGCAGAGAAGGAAGGGGCGGACAAGATCATTTCAGTCCTTAAAGAGAACGGGATTGCGGCATCGGTGATCGGGTACGTCACTGAGAATTGTGATCAACGGGTGATCACCCGGCTTGATGGAACCGAGATCCCGCTCGCGGTACCAGAACAGGATCCGTTCTGGCCGGTCTTTTTTGAGAGCGTATCATAATACAATACTGATACAATACCTCCAGGATCCCGACATCTTCTCCATTTTTAATATTAAAACTCAAATCAGGTGCGTGGCATGGTTCGTCCTCCCTGTGGTTGTTCCACAAGATATATGTGGAATGATTTGCATATTGAGTGGTCAGTCTAGACTGATCACTCTAATGGGTATCAGGCATTCCACGGAGTAGTAATCATATGCAGTACCGGCATGTTCAAAAAAATGGTGATTCTCTTTCTGTACTCGGATTCGGGGCGATGCGGCTCCCTACAAAAAGAGGGAGAATAGATGAAGAACGGGCAAAAACCCAGATCCGCAGTGCCATTGATGCGGGTGTCAACTACATCGATACCGCGTTCATGTATGGAGAGAGCGAGAGGATATTAGGAGATGTACTTCTGGACGGGTATCGGGAGAAAGTAAAACTTGCAACCAAACTTCCTCCATGGCAACTACAAAAACCAGAAGACATGGAGACAATTCTGAATGGTCAGCTCAAAAAACTTCAGACAGATCACATCGATTACTATCTTCTCCATGCTCTTGATGCAAACAACTGGAAGAAGTTTCAGGATCTCGGAGTCATTGAATTCCTGGAAAAGGCCAAGGCAGCAGGAAAGATCATCAACATCGGGTTCTCATTTCACGGTGATCGAAAGACCTTCAAAGAGATCATTGATGTATATGACTGGGTGTTCTGCCAGATTCAGTACAACTTTCTTGATGAGGATATCCAGGCCGGGAAAGAAGGGTTGCTTTATGCAGCATCTAAAGATATTGCAGTCATAATCATGGAGCCTCTGCGGGGAGGTGTCCTGACCCAGAAAATCCCTTCTGAAGTTACAAAGATCTATAATTCTGCTGATAAAAAACGCTCCCCCGCAGAATGGGCTCTCAGATGGGTCTGGAATCATCCTGAAGTAACAGTAGTCCTCTCCGGGATGAATAATGAGGCACATATTGCAGAAAACATTACAACATCAGAAGATGCCTTTGCTGGATCCCTGACCCCTGAAGAACTCTCCATGATGAATGAGATCAAAAATGTGTACCGAAAATTGATGAAAGTGGCATGTACCGGCTGTTCGTACTGCATGCCCTGTCCATTTGGAGTAAATATTCCCGAGTGCTTCTCATTTTATAACACGTATTACATGGCAGGGAACCGGCTGATAACAAGAGGGATGTACGGGTTTCGACTCATGGGAGCGATGGGAGGAACAACATCTCATGCCTCGCTCTGTAAAAACTGCGGTAAATGCGTCTCCCTGTGTCCCCAGCACATTCCCATACCCGGTGAACTCAAGAATGTATCAAAGACGCTCAGTGGCTGGAGAACAAAAATACTGCTACCGCTGGTTAAAATGATGGTTAGCAGGAAAAAACTGGATGATTCTGTATAGACACAGGTCATTATCCTGGGATATATTTTCAGTTTTAAAAAATAATAATAAAAGAGAAGATGAGTCCACCCCGAGCTGAAAGGCATTCAGAAGCCGCAGACGTTCCACTTGGAAAACGTGAAATTATACTGAATGTTGCCCTTCATCTCTTTACAAGCCAGGGGTTTCATGCAACCCCCACCTCACAGATCAGTAAGGAGGCAGGCATCTCCACGGGGACGCTTTTTCACTATTTCCCTGATAAAAACAGCCTTTTTGAACAGTTGTATCTCTCGATTAAGAAGGATATGGCTGAAGCGATCAGAACCTGTGATGATCCTGATCTTGATCCAAGGACCAGACTTGAGCGGTGCTTTCATGGTTTTGTCACCTGGGGGATCTCAAACCATGAGAAATTTCTCTTTGTCGAGCAGTTCTATCACTCTCCAAGTATCTCTGAAGAAGTCATGCGTGAAGCCCATGCTGAATTTGCCTGGATGAATCAGATATCTGAAGAGGCGATTGCCAAGGGACTGATCCGTGATCTTCCTCATGAGTTCTATCTTGTCATGGTCTCTCAGATCATGTTTGGCGTTGTTAAACTGATTGCAGCCGGAGAAACAGGCCTGTCTTCAGAAAAATTGATCAGTCTAGGGCTTGACCTCATCTGGCGGAATACCGGGTCTGATGACAAAATTGCCTCTTCTGTAAAGCTTAATATCTGAAGAGTCCTACCTTTTTTGTCGTATCTGGTTCGGACAGAGCAGTCAGAATTAAAAGGAAATTACGAAGCAGCCTGTTCTCCTGTTCCAGGTAATAACTGCGTGAATGCGGTTATTCTTCAATGCCGGTGTGGCAGAGTGGATGAATGCCTTCGCCTGCAAAGCGAATGTTTGGGGGTTCGATTCCCTCCGCCGGCGTAAACTGGAGAGATTATTTTGCAGTTATACAGTACACTATCAAAGACCATCGAACCGCTTGAGACGCTCTCCCCTGATCGGGTTTCGATGTTTGTCTGCGGCCCTACCGTGTATGACTACTCACACCTGGGCCATGCCAGAACGTATGTGGTCTTTGATGTACTGGCAAAGTATCTCCGCTGGACCGGGAAAGAGGTCTTTTACCTGCAGAATATCACCGACGTGGATGATAAGATCATCGACCGGGCTGCGAGAGAGCAGGTCTCCCAGGCATCGCTCTCACGGCAGTTCGAGCGTGAATATATCAGGGATATGCATTCTCTCGGTGTTGATGCAGTGAGTTACTATGCCAGGGCAACCACCCATATACCCGAAATAATCAGTCAGATCGAACGGCTAGTCAGGAAAGGCGTGGCATATACTACAGATACCGGTGTTTACTTCAATATTGATACATTTGAACACAATGGTGAGTTGTCCGGACAGAAACGGGATAAGAGGGTCAGCCGTGTTACTGATGTGACCAAGCAGAACCCTGAAGATTTCGCTCTCTGGAAATTCGGAGAGTGGGGTGAATATACCTGGGATTCTCCATGGGGAAGGGGCAGACCCGGGTGGCATATCGAGGATACGGCAATCTCTGAAAAATACTTCGGCCAGCAGTATGACATTCACGGTGGAGGACTTGATCTCATCTTTCCCCATCATGAGGCCGAGATCGCCCAGATGGAATCGCTTGAGGGAAGGCATCCGATGGTGCGGTACTGGCTCCACACCGGCTTTTTGACAGTAAAAGGTGAGAAGATGTCGAAATCCCTTGGCAATTTTGTCACCATCAGAGATGCCCTCAAATTATGGAGCAAGGATGTATTACGGTATTATATCCTCCTTTCACATTATCGATCTCCGCTTCAGGCAACCGATGAGGGATTAGCCAGTGCCGAAAAAGCCCTGGAGCATATTCGTGCTATAGCAACACACGACAACGGGGCAAACCTCGAAGGAAGAAAGGCGTTTACTGATGCGATGGATGCAGATCTCAAGACTCCTATGGCACTTGCTGCAATCCAGTCTCTTGCATCTGCAGGTGATATCACTGCTCTGACAGAGTATGGTGAGATTCTTGGGATACATTTCCTACGAGAAAAAAGCGTGCCTCTTGCAATACTACAGGATATCAGATCAGAGCTGAGGACCAGGAAACAGTTTGAACTGGCAGATCTGATCCGCGAGAAGATGGTCAGTGCCGGCATAACCATTACCGATTCTCCATTATAACTCCTCATTACTCATTTTTATCAACTATACTCTATTAACAAAATTAAAAGGCACGAACAAAATAAAAAAGAATTGTTTGGGTTATTTTGGTTATTCCTGGTAATCGAAGAGATCTGTTGAGAGGTATCGTTCTCCGGTATCCGGAAGAATGGCAACGATCAATTTTCCCGCATTCTCTGGCAGGGATCCAAGCTTCACTGCAGCTGCCACTGCTGCTCCTGATGATGGACCTGCAAGAATACCCTCTTCTGATGCCAGCCGGCGTGCATACTCATAGGCTTCTTCATCGGTGATCTGAATCACCTGGTCAAGCAGATTCACTCCAAGCACATCAGGGACAAATCCCGGACTGATACCCTGAATCTTGTGCTTTCCTGGTTTACCACCGGAGATAACAGGCGATGCAGCAGCTTCAACAGCGATGGCCTTGAATGATGCCTTTCTTGGCTTGATAACCGATGCAATACCGGTGATGGTCCCTCCTGTTCCTGCTCCTGCAACAACGATATCAACCTGTCCGTCGGTATCGTTCCAGATCTCTTCTGCAGTTGTTCTCCGGTGGATCTCAGGGTTTGCCGGATTCTTGAACTGCTGGGGAACAAGGTAACTGTCAGGGTGCTCCCGGTGGATCTGCTCGGCCAGGTTGACTGCTCCTGTCATTCCTTCTGCTGCTGAAGAGAGGATGAGATCTGCTCCAAGGGCCTTGAAGATCTTCCTTCGCTCGACACTGAACGACTCCGGCATCACTAATATCAACTTGTATCCCTTTGCAGCCGCAACAAACGCAAGAGCGATTCCGGTGTTACCACTCGTCGGCTCAATAATGGTTGTCCCCGGTTTGATGAGCCCATCGCGTTCTGCTGCCTCAATCAGGGCAACACCCAGCCTGTCCTTCACGCTCCCGAGCGGGTTGCGTGATTCCTGTTTCACCAGAATTGTTGGTGGAAATGTCTGGGTGCTTAATCCCTTGGTTATGCGGTTAAGACGGATGAGTGGTGTGTTTCCTATCGTTTTGGTAATATCATTGTAAATTCGTCCCATGATGCCCTCCGGCAGTACGTTATGTTCTCCAGGGTCATTAAAAGCCCTGGGATAATATCACAATTGTGACATTCGAACATACTATTCTCTAGGTAATGGTATATAGTATTCCAAACCGGAAAAAAAAGCCTCGATGCCGGTAGAGGCTATTTTCTAAAAAATAGTTCTATCGGGATTCTTTACGTCATCAGGATGATGATTACAATACCGCTTCGGAAAAAAAGATCAGGGTTCTATCTGCTTTTCATCCTCTGTGTTCACTTTGTAATGGATCAACGGATTCAGACAGGTATCTGCCTCCCAGGGATCATGGATAACCTCCACCTTCACGTTGCTGATCCAGGTGATCAACTTAAGCCTGGTTTCGACCTGGTTTACGAGGTACTCAAGCAGGGGACATGACTCGGTGTTGAGTGCCATCTCCACGTCCACCTCTTCTCCGGTGATCTTCACTGATCTGATAAGGCCCACATCAACCACGTTATGCCCAATCTCAGGGTCAATGATTTGTCTCAGTGCAGCCCAGATCTCCTCTTCGCGATCAGAGACTGGTGTATCAGGTGCATGCTGTCTGATGCAGACCAGATCTTTCTCAAGCTTACTGATCTTCTCTTCGAGTGAACTCTGACGTTCAAGCATCCGGCTGATAACCCGGAGTGTCGGGTCAGGCATGGCATTGTCCCTGATGTCATCCTGAGTCGTTCTTCGCTCAAGTCCTGCAATTCTTCCCGGGACTCCTACAACAGTTGCTCCTGGTGGAACATCCCTGACCACGACAGCACCAGCCCCGACTTTTGCATAATCACCAAGGTTTACCGGACCGAGCACCGCTGCACCGGACCCGATAACAACACCTTTCCCGAGAGTCGGGTGCCGCTTTCCTTTCGTCAGGGTTGTTCCCCCGAGCACTACGCCCATATAGAGCAGCACATCATCACCAACTTCAGCTGTCTCCCCGATTACAACCCCCATGCCATGATCGATAACTACTCGTCTCCCGATTGTTGCACCTGGGTGGATCTCGATACCTGTAAAAAGTCTTGAGATATGAGAGATAAAACGTGCAGTAAGCCGATTTTCTCTGAGCCAGAGCCGGTGTGCCACTCTATGTATGGCAAGGGCATGCAGCCCGGGATAACAGAATAAAATTTCGATTCTACTCCGTGCTGCAGGATCTTTCTGTAGGATAATGTCGATATCTTCCCTGATACGTGCACCAATCATAATTTCATATCCCAAGAGCAGTGGTGGTCACAATTGTGACTATTGGCGTACTGATTACCCTGACGTGTGAATAATCATTCGCATCGCGGAAAGAATTACCTCACTGGTCAGGCAGGTCTCTGGTAAGTATACAATAAGACCGGGTATCAAAAAAAGAGCTGGATTATACCAGCTTGTTGATTGGGTGGTTTGGCTCTTTGATGTCGCCACCAAGTTCACGGAGGGTCTCTGCGAGAACGATATCAGTGAATGCCATTGATGTTGCAGCGGCTTCACAGTTCTCGATTGGACCGAACATAAGCAGATCTGCACCGAGCGTTCCTGCCATAATGTTACATCCGATATCTGGTGCTGACCATGCTGCCTGACGGATACCCTCAACACCGCCGAAGTGGTGGTGGCCCATCTGTTCAAGCAGTACGCCTGCATCTTTGTACCGGTCAAGAATACCGTTCTTTCTCCAGCGCTTGAGCCAGGTCCAGGAAACGGTCATGTTGTGGTATGCACCACCGGTTGGCAGACCGTGGATTGCCTTGCATGCAAGGATCTCACGGAATGAGCCACCAGAACCGAGACCGAGAGGGGTTGCTGCAGTGTCGAGGATTGGGCGTTTGATACCTGCTTCCTCGGCGATTGCGATCATGGATTTCTCCTGACCTGCAACACCACCATCAGTCAGCACCTTCTCACGACCGCGGACACTTGCGTCACCGGGGTTGAATGCGAGAACGATTGCTGCATCGACATCGGACTTCTTGATAGCCTCGATGTTCTCTGGTCCGATTGAACCGTTGATCGAGTTGTAGACTGCACGGTCTGCGATACCGACTTCGGTAACGTACTTACATGCATGTGCAAGTGCTGACGGTGCAGAGGAGTCCATCAGGAATGGGAACTCATCATCGATCTCGGTGAACCAGCTGAAGTAGCTCTCGAAAGCCTCGCCGTACTCGGCGATGATCTGGCAGAAGTACCAGTTGCCAGTTGCATCGTAGAGCTCAAGACACCTGTTCCAGAGTGCCTCTGCTTTGGCCTTGTCAATCTTACCAGTGTGCTCGTCGAGCACGGTCTCGTGCTTGTTATAGAAGATCGATGCACCAAGCACACGTGGGTATTCTCCAGGCTGTCCTCCGATCTTGTGACCGTTGAAGTCAAGGACCGTCTGTTCCTTCTCAAACATGAACATCTAACATCACCTCTTATTTTGCGATCAAATGAAGCAGTTTTGGCAGTAATTCTGTCACAATGACATATGTCATCAGACCTGCAACGATACCGTACAGAATACCGATATCACGTCCGACCTTGCGGCCGACACGCTGGGTCATTTCTCCGTTAACGAACTCAAGTTTCGTCTCTATTGCATCGAGTTTTGCCTCGATCTCAAGGAACTGTGGGTTTGCGGTGGCTGATACAGCGGCTCCGCCTCCTCCTTCTTCCTTGATCTCAACGACCATTGGTCCGCCTGGGAATACACCGGGGTCACGTGCTGTGAGTTCGCTGATCTTCGCGGAGATAGCGCCGATATCCTCAGCCTCCATGATGTCAACGATCTCAACCTGCTCCTGGAACCGCTTGATGTTGTCTGCAGTGAGGTTCTCAATGAATGGAATTGCACCCTTGGATCCGACGATCTTACCGCCGTTCACTCCGTCCTTGTGCAGAGCGATGAGACTCTGACCGGAAAGGTGACCCTTCACTTCAGTACCACAGGTCAGAACAAACCTGATGTTCGGGTTTGAAATGACGTTTGCAATTACCTTCTCAAGTCCGAGGTTCTCGGTCTTACAGGATCCGGCGATTGCAGCTCCTGCATTGCAGATTGCCTGCTCGTCAAGGTGTGAACCCATGGTGATAACTGCAACCGGACTTTTTACGTCCCCGGTGTGGAAATCACCCTGTACGATTGGCCAGCCAGATGCTGCGTCTCCCTTGTCTGCCATTACAGTACCCCCAGAAGGACTGGAACAACCATCAGAAGTGCTACTGCAAGACCGATGGCAAATCCAATGAGACCGGAGTCCATAGCACCAGATTCGAGTTTGTTTGTTCGTGCAAGGATCTGTCCCTTGTATTTGATATCAGAGACCATGGCCTCGATTGCTGCCATTCTGACCGGGCCTGCTGCTGCTTTCTTCTCGTCGTCTGCCATTTATGCCACCCCATGTCCCATAAGAAGGAGTCCGACAATTACAAACGAGACGATGAGACCGATCATCAGACCCTCGACTTTTCCTCCATAGACACCAGCTGCAAATTTGTCCTGGTATCCAATGTCGGTGACGAGCATCTGGATGGTCTTCATCCGGGCGTGAATCAGTGCAACTTCAGCAGACATCGGACGGACTTCTGCCCCTTCCGCGTCGCCACTTCCGCCGCTCTCATCCTTGATCTCAACGATCATTGCCTCAGCGTCGAATGCGCCTGGATCCTTGGCCTTGAGTTCATTGATTTTTGCTGAAATGACGCCGATATCTTCTGCTTCCATGATATCGACCATCTCAACCTGATCCTGGAACCGCTTGATGTTTTCAGCGGACAGGTTCTCGATGAACGGGATAGCACCTTTGGATCCGACGATCTTACCGCCGGTAATCCCTCCCTGGTGCAGAGCGATGAGACTCTGTCCTGAGAGGTGACCCTTGACTTCTGTACCACAGGTTAGAACGTATCTGATGTTCGGGTTTGAGATGATATTTGCAATAACTTTCTCAAGTCCGAGGTTCTCGGTCTTACAGGATCCGGCGATAGCCGCTCCTGCATTACAGATCGCCTGCTCGTCAAGGTGTGAACCCATGGTCACGACTGCGACCGGGCTCTGGGGATCTCCGGTATGGAAGTCACCCTGAACAATCGGCCAGCCACTGGCCGGTGATTTTTTGTTTGCCATCTATATCACCTCACTTCAATAAGGCCAGTACGATGACACCTGCCAGCAGAAGTCCGACTGCAAGTCCATACCAGATTGAGGTTATGGCACCTGCATACACGAGGGACTTCTCACGGTTCGGGAACGACTCAAGGAAGTTGCCTTCTCCGGAGAGCATTCCAATGATATCATCAGCAGTCTTGTCCAGTTTGTCAACCTGTGCAATGATGGGTGCAAGTGACTCACCCTGCTGGGAGACAAAACCTGCGAACACGTCACAACCGAGACCAAACTCGGGAAGTACCGGAATCCAGGTCATTACTGGTCACCTCCGACCTCAATGATCGGCTTTGAATCGAGCCATGCGTAGGCATCACGCTTGGAGAGGTCAATGTAAGTCTTGTAGCAGTAGAACCAGGCGATCAGTGAGATAGCGAGGTTAACAACTCCTGCAAGAAGTCCAAGGTACACCAGCGAGATGATCGCTACGACGATCATAGAGAGGAATCCGCATGAGAGTGCGAGCATCAGTGTTCTGTCCTGTGACTCGTTTGGTCCGAGACAGGCGTTGAACGGGTGCTGGAGTGCAAGTGCACCGAGGAAGAAGATCACTGCGAGTGCTGCACCGCCAATGAGTGAGTTCCCGTACTGCGGAACTGCAGTAACGAGGAACTGCTGTGCTCCACCTGCTGCTGCTCCTGCACTCTCTACAGAGAGAGACATGCTTCCGATGATCATCTGGTTGAACTCAAACGAGCCGGTTGCCATTGATGCAAATCCGAGCATTGTCATTGCACCGACAACTGCGAGCTCCATCAGGGACATGATCATCACAGGGATGTTCATGTTGATGATGTTGTTTGCAGTGTATCCGATGACTGCTCCGAGGATTGCTGCCAGAATGACGGTTACAATCGGCGATGCAATGCCGAACTTGGTACCGACGATCATGGCGATTGCCCCGGAACCGAATGCGATCATACCTGCTGACGGAACACCGGTACCAAGACCGTAACTGCAGAGGTGCTTGATCGTGTCAGAACCCCACCAGAGGGCGGCGACTGCAGCAATTCCTCCGAAGAAGGAGAATACCGCAACGCCGGTAAGAACATTGAGATAGGTGAGGTATGTGCCTACGACAGCGATGACCAGACCATAGGTCATCAGCGTGTTGTGAGACATTTTACCTTCAGATGCTTCCATTTTTGCTGTCATGTCTTCTCCTCACATCCCGATGTTGGTCACCAGCAGCAGTGAGATGAGTCCACAGAATGCAGATGCAACGGCACAACCGATGACTGCACGGGGAACCCGCTTGAATTTGGGGTCGTGTGGTCCTTCGATGGTACCGGTGATGTTGTATGCTGCGAGCACTGCGTTGACCAGGAAGAATCCAATTGCAAAGATTCCTGCAAGTGAGATTGCAAGTGGCTGAATTGCAGTTGCCTGAGCTTCAAGCAGGGTTGTGAGACCGACGCTGTATACATCCAGAAGTTCGATGTAGATGATCGTTCCTCCAAGACCAGCGATAAGTCCACCAATTACACCACCAACAAAGGAGATGAATGGCAGACCGTGTCCCTCAGTTCCCTGGGATTTGTATTCTGGGAAGGTGTCCCCGGTGATTGGGTCCTTTGCGATCTTTCCAGATGCTGCAGGGATACCCATGGCAAAGACGTAGGTTGCGTTCACCATCAGACAGGTGATTGCCATCATCAGGCCACCACCGACTGCTCCACCGATGATGGAGATAAGGAAGTCGCCAGTTGTCTCGTATGCCCATGCACCGCCGAAGAGACCGGCAAGACCGGCACCTGCTGCGAGCATTGCCACACCAGTTGCAATACCTGGTGCCTGTCCCATTGCTGCCGGTGCTCCACCGACAGGGACGAAGTGAACACCGAATGCGATCAGTGCGCCACCAATGATGATCCCGATGAGGGGAACAACCAGGGATGCACCAAGAACAGCGGTGATTCCGATTGAAATAAGGATAATGACAATACCGACGATGGTTCCGGACATATTGATACCGTCACCACCGGCTGCCTTTCCTCCGAGTGCACTCATGATGATGCCTCCTCTGGTTCAGTGTATGGTCCGTAGGTCTTACGTCCCCATACCTCAATCCAGCGGTCGATGAATGTGAACACCAGAATGAGGACAATTCCTGCGATGACTGCTCCCCATCCGGCGAGCGCCTTCTCAAAGAGAATGGTACGCCAGAGTTCAAGGAACACAATCAGACCGAAACAGATCCCTGATGCCGGACCGGCAAACTTGGTAGTGAACCAGCCGTTGTCAAGGGAAGATCTCTGGCCTGCCTCTGCATACCGGACAATGTTTCCTGATGCAGAGATTGGGACACCGGCACCGAACTTCTGGTTCTGGTACTGGCGTTCCTTTCCATAGAACGGGTTTCCTGATGCTGAACCTGCTGCACCAAGCGCAATACCCCAGATAAGTCCGAGGAGCGGAAGTGCGAACGGGTGGTGCAGCGCTGCGGACATCAGGTAACACACTGCTGTGGTACAGAATATCGCGACAAACGCATGAGCCATCGTCACCGAAGTCAAAGACTTCAGGATGTCGATATAGACCGGCTGCTTGAACTTGGCCAGACTTGCGGTACGTCCAAGGTAACCTGATGTACAGTAGATACCCTGAATAAACACCGCAACTATTGAGCCAAGTATAATAGCAAGAGCCGGGTTGTAGTTAAGCTGCAAGAAAGCCCAGGCCACTCCAGCCCCGATGGCACACCAAAGCCCGTATGCTGGTGGCTCACCGGAGACTGCCTTGTTGAAGATGCGGTGGATATATCCCATCTGCGGAGCGAGTTGAACCTGAGAGTTCGGGTCACCCTGTGAACCGATATCAGATTCTGTATCTTCCGCAGCACCGGCAACTGTGGCAAGAGCTCCCGCCAATGCAGTAATACCAATGCCTAATACAATCTCTTCCATGTAAACCTATCTCCTGCGTAACTCTGATCAGACACAAGAGTACTCACTATGCAATACCACACACATAGAGCGTTACAATACCGTTGTGGTAATTGCTTAGTTGGTCAGTATTTAGTTAAATGTTTCGAAATTATGTCCCGTTATAAAGAATACCGGTCACGAAAATGGAAAAAAGACGAAAAATGCAGTTTTTGCAATAACCTAATTTGCTTTAACTAAAAAAAAGTAGTTTAGCAAACAATTTTTTTTGCTCACCTTTTCGCCACGATGAAACAATGGTGAAAAAAAGTCTGAAGGTGATGGGAGGTTATTTATAGCATCACAGATCCGGGGAAAATTTCAGCACTTCTTTTCGTACCTGATCAAGTCATGCCGTTCGCGAGCCGGTCGGCAATTGCGCGGTATGTGATCGACAATCATCGATAGTATTGATCATATATTGCATCCTCTTCCGAGTACGATGAGAACGGGTTGTTGGGCTGCTTGAAGTCCGGATCCTCGTTCACAGAGAAGGGTTTCTTTTCTGTCGTGATCCGGTATGGGGTAACGTTCGGGAAGAGATCCTGGATCTGGCTCCACATCGTCTTTGATGCCCCCTGATACTCCTGGACCTCACTCATTGCAGATGGATCTTCATATACTGGAGAGTATGCTTTTCCTGAAAGGCTCATGGCATCTGAGTAGGCATCCCCGGCCTGGGCGGTATAATACAGGTATGCGTTTATCTTACGTGCCTTCTGGTAGAAGTCAGGGCTGATGTTCATCGATGCCAGTCTCTGCTGGGTGGTCTGCAGGTCACGGAGTTCAGTTCCGTTCGGGATTGTGGCATTGGAGAGACTGTATACTGCATCGGTTGCCAGGGCCATGAACTGCTCATCCTGGTATGGCCCGGTCTGTGGAGACTCTTTTAAGGGATAGAGGATTATCGGAAGGCTGCTGGCATGACCTACACACAGCCCAGTCAGGAGTATTACGATAAGCAGGATCCGTCCAGATATTCTGCTTCTGCTCTGCTTCCCCGGGAGGTTACATGCTGATCTGATCATGCTGACTCTGATGGTGATGGGATTGTCACCTATAACTGATTGTTGGATCCTGAAGGCTGAATGATTATGTCGATCAGTACTGTCCAAATCTTTTCCCTGCTCCTGTTGGTATCAGGATCAGGCTAGGGTAGGTGAGGTTAAAAGGAGAAATGGAAAAATCCCTGGTTACCTGGCGGATACTACAGGTTCTGATCCCTGAATAACAAGGGCGTCAAACCGCCCTCTCATGAGAAGTGTCGTGATGGTGACAGCGATTCCGAGAATTCCGGAGATGATAAAGACAGTCTGCAGCCCGGTGAAGGAGAGGATGACTCCAAGGATGATGGGAGCAAGGCTCATTCCCATGTATTTCATGCATGTATGGATCGAGAGGATACCCCCTTTCGATCTTGCCGGAGTGATCTGAATGATCTGGGCATCGATGGCCGTCTGTGCAAGCCCCAGTCCTGCACCAAAGAGGATCAGCAGGAGAAAGATACCTGTGATGGAGGCGGCGAACGAGATGCAGAACATCGATATGCCGACGAGAAAAAAACCCACGGCAATAACCCTGATCATGGAGAACCTGCATGAGAGTATTCTCATCTGCGATGCCAGGATCACAACGGCAACTCCTTCAATGGCAAGCATCAGGCCGGATTCTCCTGATGAGAAGTCAAACAGCTCCTTGAGCATGAAAGGGAGGTAGATGATCAGTGAATAGAGCAGGAAAAAGATCGAGAATCCCATGAATATCGTGTAGGTTACCGGGAACTCTCGGAGAGCAGATAACGCTTCACTGATCCCTGCATGTCTCACATTCCTGTTCTGTTCCCGTGTTTCAGGGAGTAATACTGTCACCATCAGGGCAAAGGGGATGGAGAGTACGAAGAAGAGGAACGGGTAGTTCCATCCCATGCTGGCGAGGGTTCCGCCTATCATTGGTGCAGTAATTGCTCCAATAGCCAGGGACATACTCATCCTGCTTATCGCACTGATGCTCTCAACTCCCCGGTATGCCTCCCCGATGATCAGGAAGGCGAGGGTCATCATCCCGGCAACACCTATCCCCTGGACGAACCGCATGACCAGAAGTACTGTAAAATCGGTTGAGTAGTACCCTGCAATGCCGGTCAGTCCGTATATCAGCAGGCTGGGTACAAGGATCTGTTTCCTGTCGAGGCGGTCTATGAAGTGGCTCAGTACCAGGGTGAATATCGCTGTTGAGAGTGTGAAAACTGACATTAGCAGCCCGACAGCCTGAGCCGTGGTCTGAAGAGGAGTTACCATCTCGGGCAGGACAGGTGCCAGAAGCGATCCTCCTGCCATTGCAAGATAACCGGTAAAACAGAGCATAACGAGGTGTATGTTTTTGAAAATCATCGTATCATGTGGTTCCTGATGTCCGGGTACCGGACATGTATTTACATTTGAAGATTGGGCAGACGACTTCAGATCCTTTCTGGAGGTCTGATCATGTTAGTTGAGCTAGCAACTATGTACTATGTCGTATTCAGGTAAAAAACGGGATGACAACGATGATACTGGGACTAGCAGCAGGAATGGAACATGCAGTATTATCACCGTTCAGGATGTCACGGTTGCACTCTCTCCACCCGGGTGATTCATCAGATAAAAAAAGTCAGAAGAAGAAGGTAGGTTGGAACCAGAATGGATTAAAGATGCTGTATCTGTTCCTTTGCCAGAGATTGTAGGATGGCCTCTTCCAGTATCCTGTCTGAAGGGGTTTGTCATCAGATAGTCCAAAGAGTGTCTTCTCTTGAACAGTCCCTATAATATTGTTCGTGACAGAGGGATCCATCCGTGAGTAGATGTCAGACGGAATGCCAAGGAAACCGCCATCCAGGTATCCATTATATGCAGACACCGGCATGATCAGGCAGACCGAGAGAAGACTCAGCAGTATCATGGCCCGGGTGTAATACTTATTCCATACCATCATATCGCCTCTGTGCTACTCATGTGCGCAAAAATATATATTCTTTGTCGTATGGCGTTCATGTGGTCGAGCGATCAATTATATTGGTAATATGCTTACCAATAATGGACCATGAGAAAAGGTGACGTGAGGCTGATATGGTAACGTCTGCTGAAATGATGCAGTTCTCTGCCGGGTGGATCCGGATCCTCAATAAAATGGGTGAACTGGAAAAAACCCCCCGTGACTATGGCTCTGGTGATCTCCTCTATGGATCAGAGATACACACGATCATGGCGATAGGCCAGAATCAGGATATCAATGTCACCTCTCTTGCTTCGTCTCTAGGGATCTCCAAAAGTGCTGTCTCTCAAATGATTGCACGACTCGCAGAGAAAAATCTGGTTGAACGATATCGCAGTCCTGACAATGAGAAAGAGACCCGCCTGAGACTCACTCCCCGTGGGCAGATCGCATACCTTGGTCATGAACAGCACCACGCCATCATTTTTTCACGCATGCAGGAGAAACTCGGTGATATCACCGCTGATCAGTACACCTTTCTGATGCGTGTTATCAGGTCAATAGAAGAGACAGCCGGCGAGTTCATGTAGTCCGGGTAATTTTTTTCAACCGAATTATTGTTAAGTCTATTACTAAAAGAGGATCATATGTCTGCTCAACACAACCAACCACCCCTGAAGATTGATATCTGGTACTTCTCGGCAACGGGAAACACCGCACGAATAGCCGGAGTAATCAAGGAGGAATATGTCCGGCTTGGTGCAGATGCCACATTAATTGATATTACTCCGTATACTTCACGCAACGCAGGGGTCATCCCCGGCTCCGGTGATGTAGTTGTCCTGGGACTGCCCGTTCACTCATGGCGGGCTCCCCGTGTGGTCAGGGAGTGGCTAGCCACTCTCCAGGGTCATGGAAAAAAGATTGCCCTGTTCTTTACGTATGGAGGATTTGGTATTCATCCCGCCCATGAGACAACCAGGTCACTGCTTGAGAACCAGGGCTTTTCTGTTGTTGCCTCGGCTGAGTTCTGTGGATCGCACACCTTCAACCTCGGCGGATGGAAAGCGATGGAAGGCAGGCCTGATCAGTCTGATTTAGAGATTGCCCGTGCCTATGCTGAACAGGTTCTTTGCAGGTTCACCGGGGAGGATTGTAGGACTCTTGGTGAGATGGAACGGACATCACACTCTGATGAATTCCTCGACAGCATCGAAGAGTTCAGATTCAGGATTCTTACACAAATGCCTGCCCGGCAGGGTTCATGTACAGATTGTGGGAGCTGTGTCCGTTGCTGTCCGACAGGATCTATGGATCCGGAGACTGGAAGAGCAGGGAAAGACTCCTGCATCGCCTGTCTTGCCTGTGTGGTGGCTTGTCCGGACCATCTGATATCCATCAATGACATGTCAGAGAGCTGGTCGTACAAACTGAGGACAGAAGGAGTGACTGAAGAGGAGATGAGAAAGAAGAAGAGCAGGTTTTATCTCTGATCTGTAACTGGAAACTCTCATTCTTTCAACTTCAGGAAACAGGTCATGCAGATCTGCTTCCCTTCATGCTCACGGGTCTTTGCATCTGCCACCATCTCACCGCAGCATCCGCATGGAATCGAGGTGAATATCCGTGCCTTCTTTGGAGGTTCCATCTGGACAAACTCAAGTTTCACAACCTTTTCTGATGGTGCCTCAAGGATGGCTTTTGAGACCTGGTTCATCATGGCATAGAACGTTGTCTGCTCTTCTTCGGTAGCCGTGCCTGAGAAGACCTTTGGCCTGAGTGCATCCATCTCTGGTTTTTGTGGCATGAACTCCTCAAGGCAGGTCATGGCTCTGACCGCTTTGCCACTCTCCCGGCAGTAAAAGGTGAACACATGCTTTCCATAATCATGGATGACCAGGTTTCCTTTTCCTGCTGTACATCCGGTGACCACCTGGATGGCATCAACCCCACAGGCATCGGTCTCGGCAATGGCTACAAGTTCTTCATCTTTTGGCCTTGTAACTCCGAGTGCCTTCATGGCTGCAATCGCAACCTGGTATCCGCTTGAAAGACCGGGACAGACATGCCCGTGAAACTCTGCTGCATCCTCAAATGATGCGTATTCAGGCTGCGGTTCTGTTTTTGTTGAATCGTTTGAACACATAGTAATCTTAATTCTCCTGGTGTACCATCCCGGCACCGGGGAGGCCTGGCATGATACAGGTGATACCTTCTATTGTCCCCATGACCACCGGCAGACCATAGACCTCCTCGATCATCTTCGGAGATACCGAACTCCTGTCTCCCTGAAAATGTATCCTGCCATTCTTCAGGAAGATAAACCGGTCTGCATACCGGAATGCCTGGTTGAGATCATGCATCGTCATTACCGCAGCAATTCCATGTTCTCTCACGATTCCGTGGATCGTTGAGAGGATCTCCACCTGGTTTTTGAGGTCAAGACTGCTTGTCGGTTCATCAAGGAGGAGGATCCGCGGTTCCTGGACCAGAGCCCGGGCGATTGCAATCTTCTGGAGTTCTCCCCCGCTCATCTCGTCAATATATGAGAGCCGGAGAGATTCCATCGATAGCCGGGTGAAGACTGCATCTACGATACTCAAATCATGAGGGGTGACATCCCATTTGATATGGGGGCGTCGACCGAGGAGAACCGCATCAAAAGCCGTAAGTCTCCCGGTTTCGACCCGCTGGGGGACATATCCTGCCCGCCGTGCTATCTCACCTGTGTCAAGACTACCGACTTCTGCACCATCAAGGTATACCTGGCCGCTCCTGGGCTTCAGGATCCGGTTGAGACATTTGAGAAGTGTTGTCTTTCCGACCCCATTCGGTCCGAGGATGGCAACCATCTCCCCGTGGTTCACCTCAAGTGCGACATTCTCCAGTATTTCCCTGTTTCTGTATAGAAATTTCAGTTCTTCCACATTGAGAATCATCGACGATACCCCCTGATGATAAGATAAATGAAAGCCGGAGCTCCCATAAAAGCCGTGAGAACCGCCACCGGGAGCACATACGGGGCAACGATGAGCCGTGCCACAGTATCTGACGCCAGAAGCAGGATTCCTCCCATCACACACGAACCTGGAATTAAGAACCGTTGATCGTCTCCGATGATCCTGCGAACCATGTGCGGGCATACAAGGCCGACAAACCCGATGACCCCGAGGAATGCGACAATAACAGCCGTAATCAGGGCTGCAACTGTCATTCCAATGATACGGACCCGCTCAACATTGACACCGAGCCCTTTTGCAGTCTCGTTGCCTGCATCGATGGCGTTGTAGTTCCACCGGTTACTGAGGAAGTAGATCGTGGAGAGTGTGACGAGCACCGTCATGAGGACGAGTTCAGGCCAGTTTGCCCTGCTCACATCACCGAACGTCCAGAACACCACGGCTGCGAGCTGCGTATCTGAAGCAAAATACTGTAGGAACATGGTGCCTGCAGTAAAGAGCGAGGAGAGTGCCACTCCGGTGAGTACCATCACCTCGGGAGATGCCCCCCTGATCCGGGAGATCATCAGGATGATACCGGTTGCAATCATGCAGAAGATGAAAGCCATGATTGTCGTGGTGTACGGGTTGTTGATGGTGACCGCACCGGCAACGGTTGAGTGCATCTGGCCGGTTCCGAGCAGGATAACTGACACGGCCGCACCAAATGCACCGGCATTTGAGATACCCAGGGTAAAGGGCGATCCGAGGGGATTTCTCAGGATCGACTGCATGGCAACCCCGGCTACTGAAAGTCCCACTCCGGCGACGATTGCTGTCAAAGCCTGAGGGAGACGGATGTTCCAGATGATCGCATCCCATTTGGTACTTACATTCTGTCCGAGCAGGGTGAAGAGCACGTCACCTGGAGGAATAGATACTGCTCCTACCGATATCGAGAGGATCAGAAGAAGGAACACCAGGATTATTCCGGCACATATGCAGAGGATCTTCACCCTGATGTATCCGAGATAGTCGGCAGGAGTTTTTCCATCAGCTAGGTGCATGATACTCTTCTCCAAAAAATGAAGTGAATCAGGGAGTTACTCATTCCTAATTCAGATGGTCAGTTTGGTAAATCCCATGTTCTTGTACTGGGAGTTGATATCCTTGAGCGGGGATGATCCAAGGAACGTGGTCATGATCTCATCTGCTTTCGCTTCTGGATCAACGTCAGCAAACTTGTCAGGGTACACAATCTTGCCGATGTAGTATGCGTCTGCGAGAACGTTCTCGTAGTTAGTGCTATACCAGTTGTACGGCAGAACTCCGTAGACGTTTCCGTTCTTGACTGCTTTCAGACCTGCAAGTGCCGGATCATTCTTGAGTTCACCAATTCCTCCATCACTATCCATCTGAAGTGTTCCGACATCCATGAACAGGTAGTCAGGATCCCAGTCTACGATAGCTTCCTTTGCTACATCGGCATGTTGAGAGCCCATCTTTCCTGCGACATTTTTGATGTTGTCCCAGAGGAACGGTGGATATGCCGGTTCGGTTGAGATGATGCCGTGAGCTCCTGCATAACTGACACCGCCGACATAGGCTGTCTTCTGTTCAGATTCTGGGATGCCCTTGGTTCTGCTTTGCAGATCTGCAATCGTTTTCTCGATGTAAGAGATCAGTTCTTCTGCCCGGTCTTTCTTCCCGGTGACATCTCCCATGAGACGAAGGGTGCTGAACATCTGCTCCTGCTCTTCTGCAGTCCGGAGCGATCCGTACGGCATCATGATGACCGGGATGCTGGTCTTGGAGGAGAGTTTGTCTGCTTCATCCTTGGTAGCCGCCTCTGTCTGTCCTGTTGAGCTGATCTTGAAGATTACCTCCGGACTGATTGCGATGATCTTTTCAGGGTCATCTTTTCCCCTGTATTCGCCAAAGAGGGGGAGATCCTTGAACTGTGGATTGAGGAGTGCGTATCCACGTGCATCCATCTTCTGCGGTTCCTTCTCGATACTGTCAACACCGGAGGCAAGATTTTGTGCTCCGAGATAGGTCAGGTACCGAAGACAACCGGATCCAGAGCAGATGACCTCTTTCGGCTCTGACGGGATCGAAACGGATCTCCCGTAACTGTCGGTAACGGTCTTGTCAGCGGTAGTATCAGCGGCCATCGCTGCCGGTACTGCGAGCAGTCCTAGGAGGGCAATGAGTGTCAGAATTTTAAAGGGTACAGTAATTGAAAACATTGATAATCGTGTCATGTGATTCCTCGTCAAATAGGTGGATTTATGTCTCCTTACAGCATTCCCAGCACTTTGTAGGGGTTATTTCCTGCTGTCTTCAGTTTTGTCAGGTTTGCTTCGTCAACCGGGAACTCTTTGAGGGTAGTTATGTAGTCTTCGGTTTTGTCTACAAGGGGCATCATCCCGATATCCTCAACCAGTTTTGGAGCCCATGAGGGTCCAGTCCAGTTAGCAACTCCGGTATCAGCATTCACTTTGTCAAAGTCAAACCCAAGAGCAACTCCGGTTCCTTTCTTTGCCGCATCATTCCAGCGGATGATGATTCCTGCCGGTCGTGTTCCGTATTTTGCCTTGAGTGCAGCCTCATCATCAGCACTTAAGGCCATTACGAACTCACTGTTCTTTCCAGGTGTGGAGTCCCAGATCATCTGGAATGCATCTTCTTTGCACCAGTTCGGACTTCCGATGTCGATGTACGTCTCTGACGAGTTGGTGATCGGGAGGTTCTTCTCCACATACTTGATGATCATGTACCCTGAGGTGACACCGGGGCAGAGATGGTCATGGAAAGCAGCCGCATTCATAAAGTCGTATGTAGCCCCCTTTGCCCAGACATTGGAGAGTCCGATCAGGGAGAACTCATTACCGCTGAATTTTTTCTTTGTAAATGTGGCATTTGCATCGTCTGGCCGTGCAAGCATCGTGTCCAGGTCCACCATCATCAGCGAGATCTGTGAGAAGACTTTGTCAGCCGGAAGGGCTGTCCGTTCTTCGCCCTTTATGCTGTTGGTTGAGGCATCGACCTCCATGTAAGCTGCAAGGCCGGTCTTCTTATTAAAGAAGTAGAACCAGAGCGGCTTCCAGTTCGGTCTGTTGACCTGGAAGAGGTTGCCGTCGCCGTTCCGGAGTCCTGATACATCAGTAATCCCGGAGAGTGCCCGTTCTGTGGTCTCTCCCTTGATCTGTGCATGTCCGGCATTGGTGAGGGCGAGGATGTTCTCGTCACCAGGTTCAAACTTGAGCAGATCCATCCCCACCGTGGCTGCCCGGGATCCGAGATCATATGCCAGATCAGTATCCGCGAGTGCCAGGCCCGGCAGGATACTACAGCATAGGGTCAGAATTACCAGATACGTTAATAGTTTCATTGTACTCCCGCATGTATGGTATGACTAATCTGATGCATTCATGAAATAATCGCCAAAGTTATCTGTTAGTTACACTTTGAGATTATAATACTCATATGCATCTTATTCAGTTGTACTGAATTATTAATAATTAATAATTTTGAAATCGATCTTGAAATTAGTGTTATTTACGTAGTTTGAAAATAACAATCACACGTGGAATTCTGTATCCTGTGCTGTCCGGTTTTTGGTGTAATTACATTCTGAAAATTCATTGATGCAGAAATGCCACCTGGTATCTTATCGTAAGGAGGGCCAGGAATGTCAAGGATAATTGGACGAAAATGTGAGTACAATATTTAACGGGTTAAAAAGCAGAAGATTCAAAATTCTACAGTGTGGATAAAAAATGATTAAACACGTTTTGATCTGATGATTTAGTAAATCTGTATGGGATCAATTACTTGTAAAACCACACGGTATCTGGTATTCTGAATCTATTTCAATGAGTCAGGGGTGGTTATGTATGTAAATCCCGGATAATCTGATCGAAGAGGGCTGGAAATCATGCCGG
Source organism: uncultured Methanospirillum sp. (assembly GCF_963668475.1). Classification (GTDB taxonomy): domain Archaea; phylum Halobacteriota; class Methanomicrobia; order Methanomicrobiales; family Methanospirillaceae; genus Methanospirillum. Next base: position 1,605,619 of record NZ_OY764544.1, on the reverse strand, counting down.
TTTTACCAGACATGACTCCAGCCTGTTGCTGATATCATCATTTTCCATTTTGTCCCTTATTCCTATAAACGTGAGTTGAGTTGCTTTATCTCCCGTAGTCCAGGGCTTGCCTTTTGTCAACGAGACCCGCCTTCCAACAACCTGGACGATGACCTGTTGTAATGGTAATTCATTGATGTATGCAAGGCCTTTTGCCCTTATTACTGTGGGAGGCAGGTTTTTCATGAATGCGTGGAGGCAGGAGAGGCGAATCGGTGAAGTATTCGTCCAGGAGACGGTAGAAAATCCATGCTCACTACTGTCATGGTGATGATGACCGGCAGGTTCTCCTGCAGAAGGATGTTCAGAAGGACCGGCATGGGTTATCCCCAGAATCAACGATACCGGGATGGCAGCATATGCTGTCTCCAGCAATGGAATACCGGGGGGTATCCATTCTTTTCTGATGGTTGCCTTTTTGGATTCAGAGATCCGGTCGGTCTTGTTGAGAAGAATAAGGTCTGCGGATCGGATCTGCTTTCTCACAAGATGACTCATGATCCAGGATACTGAAGAGATGTTTTCCGCATCCACCAGACAGATGACACCTGCTATTCTGACTATCTTTTTTGCCTCTTCATGTTCGAGAAGACTGATGATCCCAAATGGATCTGCCACTCCTGATGCCTCGATCACGAGGATCTCTGGTTCAGAATCTGACTTGATGAGGGTGGTTATCGCTTCAGATAGGTTATTTCGGAGTGAACAACAGATACACCCGTTTTCAAGTGCAATGACCTGGTCTCTAGCCCCTTCTATCAGGCTTTGGTCAATACAGATAGAGCCGAAATCATTGACGATCACTCCGAACCGGACTCCCGTAGTGGAACTGAGGATCTGGTTTATGCACGTGGTTTTTCCAGATCCCAGGAACCCGGTGATAAGATAAACTGGTACTTTTCCAACCCTTTTTCTTGCAGGATCAGATTTCCGGGCTGGGGTTCGGTTCAGTAAACCGGCCAGGGCATTGAGAAAGAATCCCGCTGGTGTTCCCATAATGAATAGATCTTCTCCGGGCGGTAAAAAAAGGTCACCTCAACATTCGGATGAAGTAATATCATCGATAAGACTTTCAATACAAATAACCTGAAAGCCGGTTGCCGTAAAAGAGAGAGGTTCCCCTCTCTATCCCCGGACCCATCTCATCAAACCACTCATACGGCTCAGATGATCCATCGATATCCCTGCCAGAGCCATCGGGTCCGCCTGAACCTTCCCGTCCTCCTCGGTCATCGACCCGAGAATGATCCCGGCAAATTCATAGGACTCCTCTGCCAGCGAGAGGTACTGCCTGAAGAGAAGATACACAGCCCCGCCGTTCAGAACTGCAAGACCAAACCCGATTCCTGCCATCAGTTCAGCGATCATACTCTCCCTCCATACCTGACCAGATCCCTGACAGACATGTTGCCAGACACAAACCCATGTCCTGATACCGAGCGATTCCCCTCTCCCTCTCCTTTTCCCTGTGATCCGAAGAGCAGCAGACCGGTGCCGTTCAGGGAGGTCTCACCAAAAAGACCCCCTCCTATCGCCCTTGATGTGATATACTCGCCCTGTCTCACAATTCCTGATGAGAAAGCTGAGGCCTCCTGATGTTCCTGATTATCAGGTGTTAAGATCAGTGAACACATACTCTTCAGATCAGGACTCTTCCAGAGTGCTGATGCATAATCACTGAAGAGGAGTGGTCCTTGTGACCGCACGACCAGATCCGACTGTGTATCAACTTCCCCCGAGACTGTTCGATGAAGATCTGCTGCATCCAGTGCTATTGCCCGTGATGCAAACGACCCGTTATCATCAGATCCTACAGTAGTCAGCATAACACACCCGTCAGTGCTTATCGCAGTGGAGAGATACTCAGCCCCTGCAAGCCCTGCGAGGATGAGGCATATCGCCCCGGCAATGATACACTCTTTCTTCATACTCCCCCCGGATATGAAAAAAGAAGAGATCAAGCCAGGATGGCAACCGTATCAGCCCATGCCTCAAGACCGGTTCTGATAGAATCTGCCTCATAACTGGATACTGTCACACTGTCACGTTTGAAGGACACCGTATAGAGTTCTCCATTACTTGCATGACACTTCACCGTGCAACTGAACGAGTCTTCAGACGAATCACGTGAAGCGGTCACACCGGTCCCCATACCGGTAGTGATCGCTGCAGCACTGGTGATCTGGGTGACTGCCGTGTTGACTGCTGCCATCGTCGGCCCCCGGACCGGAATACTCCCGACAGTCTTGGCCTCTGCATTCTCGTAGGTGATGGTGGCTGCATATGCCTCCCTGCTCTTCTCCACTGCGGGCTTTGCGACCCCGGCTGACTCGTATGCAGTACATCCCCAGGGATTGTTGTCAAGAACATCCTGGACTAATGCGCTGAATGAAGTATAGTCAGCAATTGGTGACGAAAGTTTTCGAACCGCAGATTTTACAACACTCTTTTGTGTGAAATCTCCCATTTTTCCCCCTGTCGCCTGACAAGCGACACTATGAGGTAGGTCGTATATATATGAATTTTTTCAGGGATGGTCTGAATAACGCGGTTATCTGGGTCATTTTTACATTTCGAGCAGATAGAGGATCATAACTCGTGCAATGATGCTAAACAGAAATGGTTTTGTAAACTTTTTACCTTGCGCTTTTAGGTAATACTTCTTGGTAAACCGTACCGCCCTTATCGATATGTGGTAATATAACTTTTTGAACAGTACTTGGAAAAAACGGTGATAACACCAAAACATTTAGAAAGGTGCCCGTATTACAGTTTTTTACTGCCCGATTTTAAGATTCATTCTCTGAGACGGGTAGGCAGATGTTCGAATGAATGAGGTGAAGAAGTATGAAACGACATGAATCCCCAGCAGTTATTGTTGCTTGCAGGCTCATTAACGCGGGGATTACTCATATTGGTACCGCCAGTTGTTTAATAATATCCATGGTGGCAGTTGTTTGGTATTGGTATCCTGAGAAAAATTTTCATGATTCCAATGTCATCTGCGCCCGCGGAGGATCGTATGTCTCCGTCTCATGAGCACCAGACCCGTAGGACTGTTGAGTATGAAGCCAGAACCCTGCTTCAGGATCTGGGCTATGAAGTAGCCCGGGTTGGAGGACGCGATGGTGCAGTTCCGGGTCTGTTCCATCTCATTGCATGGGAACGGATGAGAGGGACTCTGTTCATCAGAGTAGGCTCTCCACGGATGAGTAAACCAGTGATCAGGAGTGAAATACTCCTGCTCTCAACAAACCTTCAGACCGTATGGTATCCGGGAGAGGTTCAGTTCTGGGTTGGTGAAGGATACTGCTGGAAACGGTACCAGATCCTCCCGGGAGGAGCCATTCCACTCCCTGAGGTGAGGGCATGAACAGCGTGGATGTCACAGAACGACGTTATCCGTCCCCGAATCTGAACAGGCGGCTGTGGAGAAGAAGCGATGATTGAGCGTGATCGTGCCGGTGAGGTACTCAGTACCCTTGAGTACCTCTTTGATCCTGGCCAGATTATTGAGATCAGGGCTCTCTCAAGTGGTGCCATATCATCAGGGTACTTCAGTGATTATCAGAAGGCAGTGGCAGAGATACTCATCAGAGAGGCTGACACGCTTATTTCGGGCTTCTATGTCACCCTCAACGAAGTAAATCCTGCACTGCTTGCCAGACGGGCGAACCGGATACAATCCCGGATGGGAAAGGCAGATGCATCTACAGCAGACTCTGATATCATCAGGCGGCGGTGGCTGCCGATAGACATCGACCCGGTACGGCCGTCAGGTGTATCCTCATCTGACGATGAGCATGCAGCAGCCCTTACACGTGCTGATACCATCAGGGGATTTCTTGCCACATGCGGGTGGCCTGATCCCCTCCTGGCCGACTCAGGCAATGGTGCCCATCTGCTCTATCCGATCGATCTTCAAAACAACGAGGAGTCAAAAGGGCTCGTCAGACAGGTACTCGAGATCCTTGATGTCCGGTTCTCCACCGCAGGGTGCAAGGTTGACACAGCCAACTTCAATGCTGCACGGATATGGAAGGTGTATGGCACGATCTCACGCAAAGGGGATAATCTTCCAGACCGTCCCCACCGGAGATCAAAAGTCCTCTCAATGCCTCCTAAAGAGAGGGTTCTCTCCGCAGACGACCTTGTGCAGTTGATCAACCAGTACCCGGCCCAGGCTCTGGAGCCAGGGTTGAGACCCACCACGAAACCTGGAATGAACCCGGAAGCGAAGGGCCAGACACTGGAGGAGATGGCTTCAGTCAGGGAGCCGGCGCTTGATCTCGCCCAATGGCTGAATCGGTTTAATCTCACGTATCTCTCCAAACCGTACCAGGGGGGTACTCTGTTTGTGCTTGACTCATGTCCCTTCTCTGATGATCACACAGACGGAGCATTCGCTATTCAGTTTCCTAACGGTGCCATCTTCGCCGGATGTCATCATGACTCCTGTGGCGGAGGCCGTCAGCGATGGCCAGAGCTCCGTGCACGATTTGATCCGCCACGCCGGGATCCTGAAGAGTGGTTTGCGGAGGCAAGAAGAGCACGAACCAGGGCAAAACTGATCGCAGAAGGCAGGATCGATCCAGACGAGGAGATGTCTGAATCATCTCCTGATACGGGCACCACACCCGCCGAATCTGACCCGGTTCACCAGAAGGCTGATGAGATTCTGAAATCCGGTGATCCCCTGTCGTTCCTCCTCGATGCCTTCTCTGAGTATCATGAGGGGGACAGGGCTGTTGCCGAGTGCCTGATTCATTCGCTGGTTTCCCGATCTGTCATCAACAGCAAAGGTCTGCACGTATCAATATCAGGTGAGTCTGGAAAAGGGAAGTCGCATGCGATTGATACGATGCGAACGCTCATCCCTCCTGGTTCGAGAATTGAAGGCCGGGTTAGTGACAAAGCCCTCTTTTACATGGAGGATCTCCTTCCCGGGACTGTGATCACCCTTGATGATGTGAGCCTCTCTGACCAGATGCAGGAGATCCTCAAGGGGGTTACGACTTCATTTCAAAAGCCGTTTCCGTACCGCACGGTAAACAAAGATAGAAAGCCTCAGATCTGCACGATTCCACAGCGGTGTGTCTGGTGGATTGCAAAAGTGGAAGGGTCAGGTGATGACCAGGTCATCAACCGGATGCTGACCTGCTGGATAGATGATACCGAGGAGCAGGATCAGAAGGTTCTGGACCGTGCACTGGCAGGTGCAGAAGAGATGCCCGACAACCCAGCCGGGATCAGCGAGACTGTCTCGGTGTGCAGGGCGTTATGGGAAGATCTCTCTTCTGTCTGGGTTGTCATCCCGTTTGCCAGGAGAATTCGGTTCCAGTCCGCTGAAAACCGAAGAAATCCTGACATGCTGCTCGATCTGATCCGGACGAACGCGGCCCTATACCAACAGCAGCGGGAGCGTCATGTTGTGAACGGGGTTACCAGTGTACTGGCAACAGAGGAGGATTTTGATCAGGCATCCCGGCTCTTTGTTGAATTGAATGGTGAGACCGGAGCTCAGGGAAACAAACTGACAAAACGGGAGTCTCTTCTGACGCATGTGTTAGCCACAAGCGGTGTTGCAGAGATATCAGTCTCGCAGATCCAGACTATCACCGGATGGACATGCAGCACGATCTGTAAGCTTCTCCATGGCTATCAGTCATACGGGAAGGTGTATTCAGGGCTGCTTGCGAAATGTCCTGCTGTCTCGTTTCTTGATCGGACGGTCACAAAAGGCGATCAGGGGCAGACCACCATGCGACATACTCGGGTGTACCTGTGGGATCCGTTCCTGTACGATGCATGGCTGAAAGGAGGTTCTGTCTGGCTTGCAGGGGATGGAACTGATCCTGATCAATCTGATCCGGATGACTCTTCAGATCAACCCCCTGGTGATCATGGCAGAAGTGAAGCGACGGTCGCCGCCAAGGTACCCGGGGCTCTCAGTAAGCAGCAGTCTTCACTTGAGAGATCGATCCCCGATAGCAATGCTCCTGCACAAGGCTGCTCGATCAGGTCTCTCAAGTCGCGTGATTTTGCTCATATAGAAGGATTTCCTGAAAAGGTACCGTGTTCTGTCTGTGAGAGGGGGCCGACCCAGTACCGGACACGTCCTGATCGTGTTCACGGGAGTGATGCTGAGCCGGTTCGGATGCTCTGCTTATCATGCTACGAGAGGCTTGTTTCCCATGAGATAGCAGCCATCGTACCTCTTCCCGGGATGATCCATCCTGAAGATATGGTTCCCCTGCATGCCTCTGTCGGACGATGCGATCTCTGTCAGACAAACGAGGCTGCATGGTCAGATCCAACATCCAGGATACACCTCTGTGAATCCTGCTATCAGCGTGAGAAAGCCCGGTCAGCCGGTGATCACTCTTCCAGTATACGGGGAGTAGATAACCTGCCATCCAGTGATTCATCAGGAGAGGAATCTGCCCGGGGTAAGGTGAACTAGATGGGTGAGTTTGTTGAGACAGTCCGTGAGGATCGTGGGTATGAACTCTGTGGACGGATCATCAGGATTCAAGGGGATCTGGTGATCTATATCGATGGAATCGGGAGGTTTGCCCTCCCGTCCGGGCAGGTGACCGCTACATTAGCCGGGCTTGGAGAGAGCGATCTATCAGGTCCTGTCCCGGGAGTAGCGAGGTTATCTGAGAGCGGCAGAGGATTTTATCTGGATATCGGGGGTGAAATGTACGTGATCCCCGTTGCTAGAGTAAGGGCGGTTATGGGTGGTGAAAACCGGAAAGGACCGGTCAGCCGGGTTTATCGATCAAAAGTCTGACAGTAATAAAAAGGTCATTAGGGATTTTTAGATCGTCGTAATCAAAACAATTAGATTTAAAACCAATAAAATTGAACTAAGGATATGTTACTTATGAGTAAATATTTCTTAGTTTTATTGCTCTTTCTCCTTACGGTAGGAAGCATAATATGTCCGGTTATGGGATCTGATGCTGCTTCTTCTTCCAATCAGGTGACTGTCACCGATTCATTCGGTAGAGAGGTTACCATTCCGGCAGATCCAGAACGAATAGCCGTAAATGGTATGGGAGGGATGCGATACTTCACCTACCTTGGTATTGATCCAGGTAGGTTTGTTGGTGTTGACATGTCAGACAGTTCAGAGTCGGGATATATCACTGACCCACGCCCGTACATCATTGCACACCCTGAGATCCTGAAGATTGCTCCAACGGGATCAAAAAGCGGAGTGGCAGATGCAGAAAAAATCATGTCACTAAATCCTGATGTTCTGTTTATTGCGGGTTCGAGCCCGGATAATGTGCAGGCTGCAAACGAAATCCAGGAGAAAACCGGTATTCCCACGGTTCTGTTTTATTCTGGTATTTATGCAGATGAACCGGAAAAAGTGAAAAAATCACTTGAGATGATCTCGTCCATATTCGGAACTGAAACCCGGTGCAAGGAATTGATTGCATATTTCGATGCTGTAAATGCCGATATACAAAAGCGGGTATCCTCTGTTCCATCTTCAGAAGAACGTGTCTACATTTGCGGCGTTTCGTACAGAGGTGAACATGGTACTGATGGAACCAACCCGAATTACCTGCCATTCACTCTTTTAAAAGCAAATAACGTGGCAAAAGATGTTGCTCCAAGCGGGGTTACGGACTATGCAACAGTAACCAAAGAGCAGATAGTAGCGTGGGATCCACAGGTTATCTTTGTCAGCCTGGGAACACAAAATGCAGCCAATGGTGGAGCGATAAGTGAACTAAAGTCTGATCCGTCCTATTCCGGGATGACAGCTGTTCAGAAGGGTGAAGTCTTTGGATTGATACCTGAAAACTCCATGGGATCAAATTATGAAAATGCTCTTGCCAACTCCTACTTTGTTGGAAAGATTCTCTACCCTGATCAATTTACAGATATAGATCCTGCGAAAAAGGCTGATGAAATCTTTACCAAGGTTGATGGAGGTTCTGCTTTTGATCAGATCAACAAGAATGAACAGGGTCTAGTCTACCAGAAAATTAAGTTCTAATCTTTTTTTTCAGCATGTTTTTGATACATGATCGCAAAAGGCATTACCGATCTTACATTCTATTTAAAACACTTGTAATTTTTATTGGTATTATCTCTGTAATTGTACTCTTTTTTATTTCGGTCTCTGTGGGAGCAGTATGCATCCCAATTCCTGACATTATAACTACTCTCATCAATGGGGGTGGTTCTACTCTATATGAACGAATTATCTGGAATATCCGGATTCCTCAGGCCCTGACTGCTGTTGTTACCGGAGCAGGCCTTGCTATTGCAGGGGTTGCAATGCAATCTGTTCTCCGCAACCCGCTTGCTTCCCCGTTTACATTAGGACTTTCCAGTTCTGCAGCATTTGGAGCTGCTATAGGGATTCTCCTCTTTGATGCAGGAACGAGTGGGTATACAATGGCTGATGCAGTAGTCGTTAATAACCCCTATCTTACCACCATCTGTGCATTCAGTTTTTCCCTCATAAGTACCGGCTTGATCCTTGGCATCAGCAGATTACGTTCTACCACGCCGGAAACGATGATTCTGGCCGGAATAGCCATAACCTCTCTGTGTAGTGCTGGACTTATGGCTGTTCAATATTTTGTTGATGACACTAGACTTGCATCAATTGTCTTCTGGCAATTTGGGGATGTATCACGATCAAACTGGCAGGAACTTGGGCTTATCACTCTGATTACAGTGGTATGTAGTGGATACCTCATTTCACATCGATGGGATTTTAATGCAATTGATGCTGGTGAAGAAACAGCAAAGGGTTTAGGAGTTCCTGTAGAGCGTATCCGGATTTTAGGTATGATATCAGCCTCTCTTATGAGTTCTGTTATGGTAGCTTTTCTCGGGATTATCGGATTTGTGGGTCTGGTCTGTCCTCATATGGTGAGAAGGATAATTGGAGACGATCATCGCTTTTTAATTCCTGCAAGTTGTGTATGCGGCTCTGTGCTCCTCCTCGCATCAGATACAGTTGCACGAATGTTCATCTCACCACGAGTTCTTCCTGTATCAATAATTACTGCTTTTCTCGGTGCTCCTCTTTTCTTGTATCTTATCATGCGGAGGAAAAGATGAAAGTGGGATGTGGGTTTCAGTCAGATATCTCTTCATCTTATTCAGGAAAAGAACCGGTACACGATCCCCATTCTATCCTTCTTGATGTCAATGGTGTTTCATTTCAATACCAGGCTACAGATATTCTTGATAATATTTGTGTAAACGTCCATCCTGGGGAGATATTGGCTGTACTTGGTCCAAATGGTGTTGGAAAATCAACTCTTCTCAGATGTATGAACCGGATTCTACAGCCTCGTTCGGGAATTGTTACACTTGAAGATAAAGATCTCTGTGATATGAATGTAAATGATATTGCAAAAAGAATCGGATATGTTCCACAGCGTAATGAAACCTCCCGAATGACGGTATATGACTCAATTCTGCTTGGCAGAAAGCCACACATCAGGTGGACAGTATCTGAAGATGATTATGTACGGGTGGAGACAATCATCCGGTTATTTGATCTTGAGAGGTTACAACTCCGGTATGTAGATGAAATATCAGGGGGGGAATTTCAGCGTGTCTGCCTATGTCGTGCAATAGTTCAGGAACCTTCTCTTTTGCTTCTTGATGAACCTACAAGTGCTCTCGATCTCTGCAGGCAGATCGAAATCTTACGTGTTATCCGTAGTATTGTTGACATGAGACATCTGTCCACCGTGATGACTATGCATGATCTCAACCTGGCTCTTCGGTTTGCAGATCGATTTGTTCTTATGAAAAACGGAAGAATTGCTCATTCATGCGACCGCACAAGTATTTGCTGTGAAATTATTGAAGATGTATATGGTATCAGGGTTGACATTCTCTCTCATAATGGCCTCCCTGTTGTGATTCCAATAGAATCATGATATTGTATCCCGGGATGGTACCAGGAATATTCTCATTTCTGTATTTGTGGATGAACATGCCTATGATATTTGATGAATTGGCATCTGGAGAACGGCGGATTTTTCTGTGAGTGGGCGGGAAGATCTGTACAGAGAGTATTCATTTGTTCTATTCATGATTCCTTGTGTCTGTCAGAAATTACCGCTCTCCCGCCTATACCCGGTATCCGGGTCTGCAAGTTTATTCGTTTAGTATTGGGGTGAGATCTTGCGGTTTATTTCTCCCGCCCATACGCATATTTTCCCGCCCGAATGTTGGTATACTTCGATAAGGAGATGTACGACAATTACTCATACATCGGAACAATTTTATTTTGATTTCATCGGTTGAATTAGAAAAAATGAGAGACCCAACAAAATTTGAAATTCGTGGAGTACGAGTTAATCTTTTACGGCCCCTAACCATTTGAGTCAGGTGCATGAACTCCTATGTGAAAGAGCATACAGATTGTATGATTACCATGCCTTTCCCCTCGTCTGTCTCCTTTTGTGGCACGTTGTACAAGATATACAAGAAAACACCGAAAGAACCGGTCAAGCCGGGTTGAACTGATATTACCATTCTGATCCTTCATATGAAATCCGGGGTACCGCCTGATTAATCATCCCGGAGACCTTCGCAAATAATTCTCCGGTAAATTTCTGATAAAATTGATACTGAATAAAAGTAGGAGAAATCAGGTGCAGGTCAGGTGATGATGATATACTCTTTTTTCATGAGGGTTCCTGTTGAGATATCATTCTGTGCCGTGAGTGAGACCGAAAAAGATCCCTTGGATGAGTAAACATGGGTCACATTCTGCAATCTCGATGTGTTCCCATCCCCGAGATCCCATATCCAGGATGTCGGGTGACCAGTTGAGTGATCGGTGAATTGAACCTGCAGGGGAGCAGCCCCTGTCGTCCGGTCTGCCGAGAATGCAGCAGTGATCTCTGCCGGTACCGGTGTCGGAGTTGGAGAGGGAACAACTCCGGCAGTCACCGTCACTGCGCTATTGAGCATCACAACTCCCCCGGTCTGGTTGTTCAATGCTTTGAGAGAGACTGAATACACTCCCGGAATGGTATATGTGTGAACCGGATCCCGGACTGTTGAGGTGGATCCATCGCCGAAATTCCAGTAAAACGAGTTCGGACTGCCGAGTGACTGGTTGGTAAACGCTACCGTGAGCGGAGCTGATCCCCATGTCGTGTTCAGCGCAAAGAAGGCATGCACCTGTCCCGGTGTCGGTTGTCCAGATGAGGAGATGGAGTGGTCAGACATGATATTCTTAAATGTCCAGTTGCTCACCGGTCCGACCGGTTTGTTGTCTACCGAGACATTCAGGAGATCGGCACCCGGTTTGGCCTGAGGGATATATGTTACGTTCGAGAGATGCAGATACGATATATTTCCATGTGGATACGTATTCGTCCATTCATCATTGGTTGAGGAGATGGTGCTACATGATCTGACGAGTGGTGCCGTGTCATACACTCCGGATTCCCTGACAATCTCATATGGGAGAGATGAATACCCTGATACATGTGGTTCCTGGAGATCTGACCAGCCGGTCCCTTCCTGGTTACCCCAGTAGTTACCAGCGACATACGGCCCTCCTCTGACATTTGTTCCTGGCTGTGGACCTTGTGGATTGGTCCAGGTGAAATATGACAGGTGCCCTGTTCCTCCAGCTGAAACAGTATTTAGGAGATTGTTGTTGTAGATATATCCGGATCCTACGTTCCAGCCACCACCATCGATATAAATTCCTGTATCAGTGGATCCTGATATGGTATTTCCTGTAACGTGTACGTTAACACTGTTATCTGGCAGGAAAAGGCCATACCTGCTATCCTGTATCATATTATCAGTAATATTTGCTGTACCCCAGCCGTTGATACCACAATCGTAGTTGCTGGTAAGCATATTGCGATGAATCTCTGCCCCATGTAAGGAAAAAATTCCGCTGCCAAGGTTATCTGAGACGGTATTATTGATAACCTGAGCATTATTTGAGACATCAATACCAGATCCCTGGTTACCGGTGATAAGATTATGTATAACTCCTGCATAATTCCCTGCAACAACCCCTCCCCACTGATTTCCATTCACAATACTGTCTGAAACATTTGCATAATTTCCTGCATAAATGCCATATCCCTCGTTGGTGGAGAGGTTGTTGTTAAAAATAGTGGCATAATTTCCTGCGTAGAGTCCATACCCCTGGTTATTGAAGATATCATTCCCAAAAACATACGAATATTTACCGGTAAAGATACCCTCTTCACGATTATTATTCACCGTATTATTCGAAAACGTTACATTGTTGATCGTTTTCATGCCGTATCTCTGATTGTCACTGACAATGTTTTCAGAGATCGTGACATTATCCCAGGTCAGGATCCCGTCTCTCCCATTACCGGTCACTGTGTTTCCAGTAATGTGGGCATCATTCTGACAGGCAATACCGTTCTTCTGATTATCTTTCACCTGGTTTTTGGTGATGGAATTATACTGCCCTGTGGAATTGACTCCTGACCAGGTATTATCCATGACGATATTTTCAGTGATCTGGATGTTTGTACCGGTCACATAGATGCCGTTCTCTGAGTTCCCACTGGCATTATTCCCGGTTACCTGGGTACCAGTCCCCTTGACAACGATTGCACCTCCATTACCAGATACGGTATTTTCTGAGATTTCTCCACCGGCACCCTGTGAATAAATGGCGTTATCAAACCCGGATATCGTACTGAACTGAGTTATTGTGGTGTTAGTACCATCAGAGGTACTGGTAATCCCATTACCTCCGGTCCCATTCACCGATTTTCCATTTCCAACCAGTGTAATATCAGAAGTATTGACCTGTATTGCATACTCTGATGAAGAAGCAGTCAGATTATCGGTGAGATAATATGTACCCGATCCGGTTACGGAAATCTGACCGTGGGAATAATCTCCGGAAAAGGAGTAATCAGAACCGGTATGACCTGGTTCAAGAGAGATCCCGGAGCCTGATGCACAATCGCCCAGGAGAAGAGCAAGGCAGATACTGATCAGACAGATAGTAAACCGGGAGGGATTGGTATTCATGATACCATCCTGCGAAATCTGCTGCATACTCTCTGCATATGTCCGGAAAATTCATGAATTCTCCTTACCCCTGAATTCCTATCAGTAAATCTGGTATTCTGATTATACGCCCCCCGTGCATCAGTTCGGTTTACCCAAATATTTGCCTTAATCTCTCCCTTCATCCACAAATCCCCTGATCTGGTACAGATACTATGCTTATAACCTCAGGATTATTATATTTTCGCTTAAATATAATCGGGAAATAAGAAAATCTGGTACGTATTAAGTCCCGGATCTTCCCGAATCAGCCCTCCATAGTTTTTTATATTGAACCAAAGAATGAAGATATGTAGGCTGTAGACCCGTATTCTGTCTGATAAGTACCTCGGGCGAGGAGAGAAACCCGGCCTGAAACAAGTGAGAATACCGCCATCGGGGCCATCATCCCGGATTTGAGCATGATACCTCGCAAAATGAGAAGGGTAGATATCGCAGGTTACACTAGGGACCACAATATGAGGATCGATATCTGGCTTTTCACCCTTCTGCTCACCGCCACAATCATCGTCGCAGCATCAGCTCAATCAGTGCAGATCCTGGATAATAGTTCTCAAGAGACACCTCTCCTTTTCCTTGGAAATGAGAATATTGCCCCGGTGGTGTTTCTGGATGGAACTACACCAAAGGGCGTTGATGTCGACATAGTCCGGGCAATGGCACCTCATCTCTCCCAACCGGTTGAAGTCAGGGCCATGAACTGGTCAGAGGCACAGTCACGTGTTGCACAAGGAGACGCTGATGCCCTGATTCAGATAAATCCGACTGAAGAGCGGCTGAAAATATATGATTTTTCCGATCCCCTGCTTGAATCACAGTTCTCCATCTTCACACATGCACAAACCCTCGGCATATCAGGGATTGAAAGTCTTCGCGGACTCAAGGTGGGAGTTGAAGCAAAAGGCCTTCCAATACTGGTTCTGGCGAAAGAACCTGAAGTAATCCTTGAAACAATCCCCAATTTTACGGAAGGATTCAATCGGTTGCACGACGGTTCTCTGGACGCCGTCGTGGTTGATTACCGGGTAGGATCCTATGTTCTTGCTCAAAACAAGATCAGAGACATCAAAGTATCAGGTGAACCGATCTCATCCTCAAATTCTTCCTTTGCTGTTAAAAAAGGGAATACGCAACTTTTGAATGAGATTAATACTGCCCTGCAGACTATCAGGGTTGATGGGACCTACAAAAAAGTCCTCGATACCTGGAAACCAACTGAAGTGGTGTTCCAAACCGAGGAGCAGATCGCAGAAGGGGTTTATCGGCTTGTTATCATCTTTTTTCTCATTGTATTCCTGATCATCACGTTCTGGATTGTGACGATAAGAAAGGAACTGGAGAGAAGAAAAACCACTGAAAAGAAGCTGACCGAACAGTACTCCACCTTGCGGGGGGTCATCAACAGTGCGAATGCATTGATCTTCTCGGTGGACCGCTCCTATCGGTATACCAGTTTCAACCAGGGTCATGCCAGTGTCATGAAAACTCTGTACGGAGCAGAGATAGAGCTTGGTCACTCTATTCTGGATTATATGACCGTCCCGCTCGACAGAGATCTCTCAAAAAAGAATCTTGACCTGGCATTAACCGGAAAAGAACTCATAGAAGAGTCTTATTCAGGAGAAGAACTCAGGTCGCGGAAGTACTTCTATGTCCTCCATAACCCGATCAGAAGTGGAGATGAGATCATCGGTGTTGCAGTGCTTGCCCATGATATCACTGAACGGAAACAGGCTGAAGAAAAGCTTCACCAGGTCTTAGAAAACCTCGAAGAAGAGGTTCGTGAGCGAACCTCCCAGTTATATGGGGCTAACCAGGATCTAAAAAATCAGATCGCTGAACGTGAACACAGAGAGATCGAACTTCGGGAGAGTGAGGAGCGGTACCATGCAATCTATGATCAGTCTCCAATCGCCATAGTACTCTATGATGCTTCAGGAACGCTGGTGCATATGAACCAGGCCTTTATAAGCCTCTTCGGCGTTTCTGATCTTGGCAAACTTCATGATTACTCTCTCTTTTCCGATATATACCTGTCAGAAGAGCAGAAAGAGAAGCTTCGCCAGGGAGAGAGCATCCATTACCAGGGATCGCTTGACTTTGACAAAGTAAGACACAGCTATTCGTATCCTACAACAAGGGAAGGGATGATCTGGCTCGACACACTCATCACCCCGCTTGGGAGTGCGTCAGAGTCCGTAACCGGATACCTCGTCCAGATACAGGATATCACCAAACGCAGAGAAGCTGAAGAGGCGATGAGGGTTGCAGAGGAGACGTACAGAACCATCTTCTTAAACTCTCAGATTGGACTGTTCAGAACTGACATCGTCTCCGGGCTCATGGTAGACGCAAACGATGCTGTGGCACATTTTTTCGGGTTTGAGGATAGGGAGTCGCTCTTGAAAACCGCGTTTTCGATGGCAGATCGGTATGTCGATCCACATGACCGCGAGATGATGGTTGCTCTGTTAAAGGATAACGGTGAGTTTCAGAATTATGAGGCACGGATCAGACAAAACGATGATTCGATAGTCTGGATACGCTTCTCTGCACGACTGATCTTTGAAAAAGGCTGGATAGAGGGCGTTGCTGAAGACATCACCGATTACAGGGTGGCTGCGGAGGCACTTGCGTATAGTGAGAACAGACTTCAACTAGCTCTCTTCGGTTCAGAGATAGGAATGTGGGAGTTTCATATCCCTTCCATGACTGGAGATATCGATAGCCGGTCAGCAGAGATCCTTGGATTTGAACAGAAGAAGAATGGATTTCATGCCATTCATCTGGGTGAATTATCCCATCCTGATGATGGTCCCTTGATAAGGCAGCGCCTTGATGATTATCTGGCAGGAAGAACCTCCATTTACGAATCTGAACACCGGATGAGAAATGGACGCGGGGAGTGGATATGGGTACTTGCCAGAGGGAAGACGACCAGATGGCTTGATGATGGATCACCTCTTCAGATTTCAGGAACAATCCAGGACATCTCCGAACGGAAACGTACCCAGGAGAATCTGATTGAGAGCGAGAGGAGATACCGTGACATGTTTGAGATCAACAACGCGGTAATGCTCATCATAGATTCTGAAACTAATAAAATAGTCGATGCAAATGCTGCCGCTACACGGTATTACGGATACAGCAGGGATGAGCTTATAGACATGCCCATCAGTGAGATCAACACCGCAGATCCCGAGGTAATCAAGGTTAACATCTCCCATGCCATTACGCAGAAAGGGACAATATTTCAGTTCAAACACAGAAAAAAGAGTGGAGAGATCAGGGATGTTGAAGTCTTTAGCGGCCCTGTCATCGTGAAAGGAAAAAGACTCCTGCATTCAATTATTCAGGATGTCACCGAGCGTAACCGGGTTGAAGAGGCACTCAGGCAGGCAAACCACAAACTGAACCTGTTGTCCAGTATCACACGGCATGATATCGGTAATGAGCTCCAGGTGATCTTCGGATATCTCAGTATGGCACTGGAAGAGAAGCTCCCTCCTGATATTAGCACGTATATTGAACGGTCCAGTGTATCTGCAAAGAATATCGAACGGCAGCTGGCCTTTACCCGGGATTATGAGGATATCGGAGTTCACTCGCCGGTCTGGCAGGATGTAGGTGCCACTATTGCACATGCTGTAAAGCCGATTGATATCGGCCTGATCCAGCTGCAGAACACCATATTCGGAGTCGAAGTCTTTGCAGATCCCCTCATGGAGAAGGTCTTTTACAACCTCGTAGAGAATGCAAAGCGGTACGGAGATACGATCACCCGGATCCAGTTCTTTGGAGAAGAGAAGCAAGGAGATTACATCATCGTCTGTGCTGATGACGGGGTTGGGATTGAAGCCGAGTTCAAGTCAAAGATTTTTAAGCGTGAATACTTCAAACATACCGGATTTGGACTCAACCTCTCGCGGGAGATTCTTGATATCACCGGTATTACCATCACAGAGACGGGGGTACCCGGTGAGGGAGCACGGTTTGAGATAACAGTGCCGAAAGGAAAATGGCGGGTAGGAGAGGTGCCAGACCACAAAGATCAGCGATAAGAGTGACATCATACTATTTTTCTGGTCCAGGGCGGTCTGATGATCTGCGCACATGACGTACTAACGCTTCATAATCTTTGGCTGGATTCCAGCGACGGATAATTTTTCCGGACCTGTTGTTTTTCATCTTGTGATTCTGCTCAACAGAGTTGTTCAATCCGAAATGAGGAGGTATCATCCGGATGGTTTTCACTACCCCCAGGATTTTTCTGACCTTATCCCGATCACATCGATTATGACGGGCGGGACAGCGGGAGAAAGAAGGATTTTCCTGTGAGCGATGGGGAGGTCCCGCCCGTACTTTTCGGCTGTATCGGACAGATAAAGATGTTAGAAGAATAAATTAAAAGATTTCATTGATATGGGCGGGAAGATCTATGCAGAGAGGGTTCACTCGATCTACTCGTGATGCATGATGTCTGTCTGAAGATCTCACTCTCCCGCCAACAACAGCATCAGGCAGTGCTTGTTCATTGGTATGACTAACGGGATGTGATATGGTGGTTGATTCCTCCCGCCTACAGATTGGTTTTCCCGCCCGTACCCAGGGGAATACACATGTGGCAGGAGAGGGCACCTGGCATACGATCTATACCCTGATGGATCGTGTGTACCTGCTTGTCTGCCTGCTTGCCGGTTGATGAAACTAAAAAAGCCGGGAGTGATCATATCTTATGATGATGGTTGATCCATCTGATGACGAGCTGAATGCCCCACGGCGGGGGAGACCACGAGGAAAAAGAGGACCGATTGGGTGCGGCCCGCTCAAGTGTTACGGCCCTCAATGCGATATCTGGGACGAAAAACTGCGTGTATTGCTTCGGCCTGATGAGATCGAAATATTGCGACTGGTTGATCTCGAGGGGTTGGAGCAGGAAGAAGCGGCACAGAAACTGGGTATCTCCAGAAAGACACTCTGGAAAGACCTTCATGAGGCCAGAAAAAAGGTTACTGATGCTCTTGTGAACGGAAAAACAATAGAAATCTCCGGCTGTCCCCGCCGGAATGAAGGGGTATGTCCCAGACGCGATATGACAGTCTGCCCAAAGCATGACGGTGGTATCTGTCCTCGAGGTCACACTCCCGCCGATGATGAAGAATATGAATAGTTTATTATCTTTATGCTCATATGAGTAATAATGGTACTCAACAGGGTACCAGGTACGATCGGTATGAAGATAGCAATTGCAAAAGATGGTTCATCCGTTTCAGGTCATTTTGGCCACTGTGAGGGGTTTGCCCTGTACTCTGGTGAGAATGGCACCGTGCGGCATGAAGGCGATCTGGTAAATGGTCAGGGACATGGTGCTGCTGTCTCCATTCTTGTTGCGCAGGGTGTGACCCATATTCTTTCAGGAGGAATGGGGCAGCGTGCACGCGATATGCTTGAGGAGCAGGGCATTGCATCGATCCTTGGTGTACAGGGATCACTCGATCAGGCAGCCAGTGACTTCTTCTCAGGGAAGATCGTGGATGATGCACCTCTCTGTACTCATTCGGGATGCGCCGAAACCGATGACGACTCGGCAGGATCATGCACCTGCTCATGCCACCAGAAGAACTAACCTGAACAGATCCAGAAGAAACTGAGCACTCAGAGAGATGCTGGTAAGTCCAGCCGGCTCGATTGAAATCCCATTCATGAACGGTCAAGAGTAATCCCAATAATTCAACCAGCATCTCTCATTCTTATGTAGTATATGGTGCAGCTTCTGGATCATGGTGTTCACGGCTGTGAATTGCGTATTTTTTTCCTTTGCAGGATGATGGTCTCCTGATTCGTTATCCCTCATATGGGTATAATTATATAATCCTTCTTCAAACAGATCTAATCAGATGTGTGGTTGATTGAGGAGCTGCAATCTGTGGATCCCGATCAGGCAGAATGGAGGATAGATATGAAAAATAGTACTCTTCAGGGAATTCCTGGAATGCTCAGGCCCTTTAAGGAATATCTTGAAACGTGGAACCTTCCAGAAGGTGCAGAAGTCGTCTTTTTCGGAGTGCCCGGGACATGCACACCCTTTGTGGAACTGCTCTGTTATGCGGTCAGGAATCTTCCCTGCAGGTTTCTGTTTGTCCCGTATCTCAGGGAGAACGAATCACGGGAGATGACCTACACCGAGGGTCTCGGGTTTCAACTTGGAGAGCCCTGCCAGATTCGCAATCCCTCGATCATCATATTCATGGGGGGGCTGGCAATGCCTGGTGTGCCGGTGAAGATAGAGGAGGCAGAAGCACTCCTTTCTGCATATCCTGATGTCGCATCTGCAGGGATCTGTTTCATGCATATGTTCCAGAAATCAGGCTGGCTTGATAAAATCTCCTTTGATCTCCTGATCGATGCAACTCTTAACGTCGATATAACCGTTGAATAACCCCCTGGTATCCTGCAGACAATACATGACCCGGCTCATTACCATAGAAAACCTGACTCTGGCGTTCGATGAAACGCCAGCCCTGAAAAACGTCTCTTTTACCCTTGATGAAGGAGAGATCCTTGGCATCATCGGCAGAAGCGGTGCAGGAAAGACGATCCTTATCCATCTGCTCCGTGGCATTGATCAGCCTCCGACCTCCGGGCGAATTATCTACCACATCGCTGCCTGCCCGTCCTGTGAGTATGTCACTGTTCAGAGTCATGCCGACCAGAAATGCCCGAAGTGTAGCGGCATCCTTGCAGCAATGGATGTGGACTTCTGGAGTCCTGATCAGGAACTCATGAAACGGAGGATAACCTCACGCAACGCGATCATGTTCCAGCGTACCTTTGCTCTGTACGGGAATGACCGTGTCATCGACAACGTCCTCCATGCCCTTGATGACACCGGGTACCCTGCCGGGAAAGCAATAGCCCGGGCAGCAGATCTTATCGACCAGGTGCGACTCTCACACCGGATGATGCACATCGCCCGTGACCTGTCAGGCGGTGAGAAGCAGCGGGTTGTACTTGCAAGGCAACTGGCAAAGGATCCTTTCTGCCTCTTTGCAGACGAGCCGACCGGAACACTGGATCCCAAGACCGCCTTTCTCGTCCACAAGATGCTCAAGGAGGCTGCTGCTGCATCAGGGATGCCGATGGTCATCACCTCACATTTCACCCAGATCCTTGACGAGGTCGTGACAACGGCTATTCTTCTTGAAAATGGCGAGATCAAGGCATCAGGCTCTCCGCATGATGTCATGGCCACCTTTATGAAAGGGTTTCATGATGACGAAGTGTTCTGTTCAGTTGAGTGCGGAACGCCGATCCTTCAGGCCCGGGATCTCGTGAAACAGTATGTCTCGCTTGATCGCGGGCTTATTCGTGCGGTCAATAACATCCAGTTTGAAGTAAACCACCAGGAGATCTTCGGGATCATCGGGACATCAGGAGCCGGAAAGACGACACTCTCGAAGATGATATCAGGCATCATCGAGCCGACCAGCGGTGAACTGAATATCAGGGTCGGTGATGAGTGGGTTGATATGACAAAGCCCGGGTATGACAACCGTGGGAGGGCAAAGCAGTACCTCGGTCTCCTTCACCAGGAGTACGACCTCTTTCCGCACCGGACCGTGCTTGACAACCTGACCGATGCCATCGGGCTTGAGTTTCCCAAAGAACTTGCCATACAGAAGGCCATCATCACGCTGAAGATGGCAGGATTTACAGCCGAGAAGAGCAGGGAGATTTTGAACCGGCTGCCAGGAACACTAAGTGAGGGTGAACGTCACCGTGTTGCCCTTGCCCAGGTTCTGATCAGGGAACCGACCATCGTTGTTCTTGATGAGCCGACGGGAACGATGGACCCGATCACAAAGGTTGATGTCAAGCACTCGATCCTTCATTCACGTGAAGAGATGGAGGATACGTTCATTGTTGTGTCACATGACATGGAGTTTGTCAGGGAGATCTGCGACCGCTGTGCTCTCATGCGGTTTGGCAAGATCATCAAGATCGGTCCTACTGCAGAGGTACTCGCAGAAGTGACAGAGGAAGAACGACAGACGATGGCGAATGAATGAGACTCCGGGAGATAGATCGCGTCCGGATAACGGTGCTTGTTGACAACTACACCGATCTTCTCAGGGCTGATTCCTCGTCGGTTGTAACACGGCCGGATCTACAAAATGGGGAGGTTCTGCTGGCGGAACACGGGCTTTCTCTTCATATCACCGCATGGTCAGGCGACGAGTCACTATCAGTTCTGATGGATGCCGGTGCTTCAAAGGTCGCCCTTCTGTATAATGCGGCACTTCTCGGAATATCGTTGCATGATATCGCTGCCCTTGTGATAAGTCATGGCCATGATGATCACGTAGGTTCTCTGGTAGATGTTCTTGAACTATCTGAGAAGCCGGTTCCGGTGTACATTCATCCCGGTTCTTTTTCGAGGAGACAGAAGCGGTTCTCTGACAAGCCGTTTGTTGATATAGCTCCTCCTGATAAGGCTGCATGTATGGATGCCGGTGCAGAACTTCTCTTCACGTCCGGCCCAACACTGCTGTGGCAGGACCGGATCCTGATCACCGGGGAGATTGCACGCACTACTGTGTTTGAGCAGAGTAATCCTGTTTATTATGTGGAAGTGTCTGATTCGTCTGACTCCTGGGTTCCTGATCTCTTCCACGACGATCAGGCAGTCATCCTCAATCTGAAAGGAAAAGGTCTGGTAATCATCACCGGGTGTGCCCATGCAGGTGTCATCAATACGGTCCAGTACGCCAGAGCGATCACTGGCATTGACAAGATCTATGCAGTCATTGGTGGATTCCATCTGTCTGGTCCGTTCTTCAGCAGGATCATCGATCCAACGGTTGCAACGATGCAGAAGATCCATCCCGGCTATGTCATTCCCCTGCACTGCACCGGCTGGGAGGCTATAAACCGGTTTATCGAGATGATGCCTGATCAGGTGGTACTCAATACTGTCGGGAGTGTATACACGTTCTGAATATGTTCTGAAAGGAGTTTGTCTGGTTACTTATATTCAAACGTTAAAGGAATTATTATGATATATTTTACTGAAAGTGACATTGATCGACTGATTGAGGACGATGTTCCGGCAGGGGATATGACAACGATATTGTTGGGCCTGTCCGGGAAGAAGGGTTCAATTACGCTTACTGCCAGAAACGAGATGATTGCCTGCTGCACCGAAGAAGCAGAACGTCTGTACAAAAAAGTCGGGCTTGATGTCAGGTATGTCGTTCCTTCGGGGACGAGCCTGCAACCCGACGACACACTGATTGAGGCTATAGGCGATGCAAGAGCCATCCATCTGATCTGGCGGACCGGGGGTGCCATGATTGAATTTGCGTCAGGTATTGCCGGGCGTACACGAGAACTGGTCAGATCTGTTCAGGCTGAAAATCCGTCAGCTTCAGTTGCCGGGACACGGAAACACCCGCCATTTGTAAAAAAAATGGCATTAAAAGCACTACTTGCAGGTGGCGGAGTGCCGCACCGCACCGGTCTTTCTGATACCATCCTTATCTTCCGTGAACATCTATTGTTTACCGGTGGGTATGCTGAGTTGCCCGGAGTGGTGAAATCGGTCAGACAGAAGCAGAAAGAGAGAAAAATTGTTGTCGAAGCCCATAGCATCGAGGAAGCGCTTGTGGTCGTCAACTCCGGGGCTGATGCTATTCAACTGGATAAGATCCCCCTGGACCGATTTGCTGAATCTGCTGGTCAGTGTCGTGCCATCAATCCGAAGATCTGCGTAATCGCGGCAGGCTCCGTGAACGGTACCAATGCGGGAGCGTACGCAAAAGCCGGTGCCGATGTGCTCGTGACATCGTGGATGTATTATGCCCAGCCTGCTGATATCAAAGCTGAGATCGTTCCTATAACGGATTCCTGAAACGGAATCAGACCTTCAGGTACTTTCCATCATTTTTCACCCAACAACATTATAATGAGCATCCTGGACTCAAAGGGAATGGGTTATTACTCATATGTGTAATAACTATGGTACGACCATGGGTCATCATCCAGTTTTTCCTGAAGATGATATCCCTGCCGTATACGTAACGGAGTCCGTACATGACCAATGCCTCACCTGAACCAACACAGTCTTCTGAAAAACAGGAAGTTGATGATCATTCTCCAGCCTCCCACCCGGCTTCTGCTCATAAAGCCCCTGAAAAAGCGACAATTGATGTCAGACATGTAATCCTCATCCTATCAGGAAAAGGTGGGGTTGGTAAATCTACCGTTGCAGTCAACCTTGCATATGCTCTGGCTGCCCGTGGAAAACAGACCGGACTTTTGGATCTTGATATTCACGGTCCGAATATTCCCAAAATGCTGAGACTTGAAGAGCATCAGCTCCAGGGTGACGGGGAGATGCTTGTCCCGGTCAGGATGACCGGAACTCTTCAGGTCATCTCAATGGCCTTTTTGCTGCAGAAAAAATCTGATCCCGTTGTCTGGCGGGGAGCTATCAAGATGGGGGTTATCAGGCAGTTCCTGTCTGAGGTAAGGTGGGGAAGTCTTGATTACCTGATCGTGGATCTCCCGCCTGGTACCGGGGACGAGGCTCTTACGATTGCACAGATTGCTCCGAACATCAGGGGAGCTGTGATTGTGACAACACCACAGGATGTTGCAACCCTGGACTCAACAAAAGCGATCACCTTTGCTGAGATGCTTGAGATGCCGGTCCTTGGAGTTATCGAGAATATGAGCGGACTTTCTTGTCCTCACTGCCATGGCACCATCGATCTCTTTGGAAGCGGGGGAGGCGAGCGGATTGCACAGGAGCATCAGGTACCGTTCCTTGGGAAGATACCCCTTGATATCAAGATGAGAGAAGCCGGGGATGCAGGCCATCCGTTTATCGGGAAGAAACAGGATTCACCAACCTGGAAAGCCATTGACGAGGTTATGGACCGGCTGATGGCAGAGATTGAAAAACCAACATAACTTTTTTGAGTGCGATCCACTGAACCTGGATGTTCAGGCTCACAATGAGCCTGCCCGGAAAAATCCGGGTATTACCAGAGGTCCCCACTGACATAGGGTGATACAGGATCATACGGCCATTTGAAATTCGGATCTTCGTTAGGGGAGAACGCTCCTGTCACTGTTTCAAGCCGGTATGGAGTCACACCCGGATAGAGGTCTTTGATCTGGTTCCATATAACCTGTGACGCGGTCTGATACTGGCGTGCTTCAATGAGGACCGAATTATCTTTGTATACCGGAGAATAGGGCTTACTTGCAAGATTCATCGCATTTGAGTACTCATCACCAGCTTTTGATGTGTAGTAAAGATATGCATTGATCTGCCTGGCACGTTGGTATAGTTCTGGGCTGATATTCATCTTTGCAAGTTGCTGCTGGGTAGTCTGAAGTTCACGTAGGTTTGTGCCATTTGGTATTGTCTGGTTAGACAAACCGTAGATCGTCTCATTTGCAATGTCAAGAAATTCAGCATCCTGGTATGGCCCGGTCGCTGGTGAAGGTTTGAGAGGGAACATCACCGTGGGCAGGGCTGCTGCATGGACGGTCCACATCGCTATGATGATCACCGCGATGAGAAACGGCCGTCCTGAAATTGTATTTTTCAGGATGATTTGAGAGGATATTATCGCCTTCTTTCGTGTCATTATTCTCCCCCGATATCTGACTCATTGGTGTAGATGTATAACTAATTTATGCACAGAGTCTTGAACTGAGATCATACCGTCTCCTGATGATAGGCGACAGTGAAAAGTATTTCTCATCCGCCACCAAGGTGAGCCTATGAATAGCAATGCTTTGTTCCAAAAAACCGTATTCCTGAAGGATGAAATGCTGTATTTCAGTTGCATCCTGGTATTTTTGTTTATGATTTCTCCTTTAGCATCAGCAGATGAGGGATATACTCAGGGGTGGCTCGGTGCCCCGGACTGGGTGCTTGACCGTACCGATACCAGTATTCTCCCTGATTTCTATTATCCCCGGAACATATCTGGAACTGATATCGAGATCCCGACTGTTTCGTCATCGATAGCCAAAGGTAATACCCTTCTTGCAGGTGGGTCGTTCCTTGATGCAAAACGACAGTTTGAAGAGGCAATCCGGTTGAATTCCCGATCATTTGATGCCTGGCTTGGTATGGGGTATGCACTTGAGGGATCCAAGCGGTACCAGTCAGCAGTTGACTCGTACAAGACCGCGATCTCCTTGTCTGGCGGTAAGGAATCTGCCTGGGCGGCATATGCAGGGCTGGGCAGGGTCTCATTAGCACTGGGGCAGTACGAGGCGGCTGAACAGGCGTTTCAGACAGCTATCAGGATGGGAGAAGAGACGGGATATGCAGATACAGATCAGATGCAGAGTCTCTATGACAACCTTACCAAAGCGAGACAGAAAATGGGAAACGAATTTGGGACTGTTTTTGCCCGTAACTCGGAAGACACAATCACTTGAGAAAAACTCCTGATCGTTGTCTGGAATTTTCCCAAATATTTTCAGGAGGGATTCGTACAGACTGTGATGGTGAAGAGTCGTATCTTCATCTCTTCTTTTCAGGTCACTTCGAAGAAAAATAACTCTCCATATCCTGATGGAAGATACCAAGATATGGATTCTCTGGAAAAAATGTGGTTTATTCACCTCATTCGCCGGAGTGTTTCGCCTAAAGGAAGCGCCGAATCCTGCCTGTGGGGGACCAAACCCGGGTGTTCACACCCCGGGATTTGGTTTAACCCCTGAATCTGTGGCCGCAGTCCTGCCCACCTGAGCCCGAATGCCCGCATCTGCTTCCGCCGGACTGGCCATACTTCATACCGGTGCCGTCCCTTGGTGCATTTCCGTTGTTCGGACAGTCTTCACGGATACAGGATCCACTCCCTGACCCGCCCTGCTGGCCTGCATTATTCTGGTACGCGTGGTAGCCAACCTGATTTCCAGTTCCGTCCTGCGGACCCATTTTTCCTGCCCCTGATACCGGAAGGGCTACAACCAGAATTACCAGAACAGCAATGACACTGATCCCAACTATCGTAAGGGTTTTTTGGTTCATCATCTCACCGATCTCACGTAGTCAGATCTCTTCCGTACTTCATCCCGGTCCCGTCACGGGGTGGAGTCTGGTTGTTTGGACAATCAGTCTGTGGGCAGTCCGGGTTCGGGCATACCCCGGTGTCTGCTGATCCTGATCCGTTCTGCAGCATCTTTGTGTTTCCATTCTGTCCGGCTGCTGATGCCGGAAGGATGGTTGCGAGGGCGATAAGGCCCACAATAAGAACTATTACTATTGCTTTCATGTTGTGTCACCCGCTTTAGCGGTGCATAGACACACATATCACGGGGTACAATATAAACGCCCAAAATGGGATCTGTTCACCCTCTGAACCTGGTGGTTATCAGGGGTAGAGATGATATGATGAAGAGACCAATCAACAACAGAGGTGAATGACATATCATCTGATAATTCTCATGACCGGACGATCCTTTCAGGATCAGACCCTGAGTTCATCGCTGAACTCTCAGAATACCTCGATGTCCTGGCAAGTCCGGTCAGACTTCAGATGTTGTCATTTATGGGAACCAGACCCAGGACAGTCAGACAGGTTGCCCATGAGATCTCCACCAGTTACGAAAATACAAAGAAACATCTGACCCGGCTTCTCTCCCTTGGTCTGATACGAAAAGAGATCGGTGTCTCTGATGATCCATCAAACCATGGACAGCCGGTCTTCTACTACTCTCTCATCCCGGGAGGCCTGGATCAGGCAACCCGCAACCTTGCTCTCTTCACCTCGGTTTCAGGTTCAGGGTTGTCAGGATTATCAGATCGAATCGAGACCGCAAAGAAGGGGCTCATAGATATAATGCCTGGAAAAGGCCCTTCACTCTCACTGACCAACGGGCCTGATAGCGGACGCAGATATGAGTTGAAGAGCGAGATGTACCGGATTGGCAGGAGTGAGGAAGGAGAGGAGGTTCTCGTCACCGAGCCGGTTATCATCCTTGGAGATGAGTATAGATCCGTAAGCCGGGCGTCCCGGCCCCATGCATGGCTGCGCAAGAAGTCTGGTGTGTGGACCATCGAGGATGGGAACAGCAAAGGGGGAACATACGTGAACGGAAAGCCTGTCCCACATGAGCCGGTCCCCCTCACTAATGAAGACCTGATCGAACTCTCACCAGGATCACTGGGAGCAAGCTTCCTGTACCTGTCCGGAAAACCCTGATAGACTACTGGTTATGAAGACAACAATTTTTCCTGCAGACCCTGAACTGCACCGGAGAACAGGGGTGAAGAGCCTGATTCTTCAGGTCCTCAGCCTCCTGCTTGCAGGATCATATCTGGTTTTGATCCTCCTCCTTGTCTCAGCACCGGATCGCCGGTATGGCGGGATGGGTGGTCCTATGGGTGGAGTGAATGCAGGCATGGGCGGTTCGACGGTATCACTACCTCTCATTTACCTCCTCTTCTTCCTGCTGATTATCGTTCATCTGGCATCCCTGTACCGGTCCCGTCTTCACTGGCATCTGATCATGGCGGTTGGGCTCGGTATGATCATCTCCTCGACCTTGACGCTCGGTCTTTTCTTCTTTGTCCGTCAGTATTCAAACCTACTACAATCAGTCTATCCGGTCCCCTCACTTGTTTCCATCTCTTTGATACTCTCGTTTCTTCTGGGAGTCTATGGAGTCACAGAACCGGTCAGGAAACGGCATTTGATGGAACCGGATAAGAAAGACGGATCCGGCTCATCCTTTCCCCTTCCGGCAGACCGGTACCGCAATGTCAGACTCCTCACCGAAGGGGGTATTGGAATGATATGGTATGCAGAGCGGATCAGTGATGATCTTCCTGTAGTTGTCAAGGTCCCTCGAAGAGATGATGAACAGACTGGAATGTCATTTATGCAGGAGATCAGTGTATGGAAAGATCTTGAGCACCCCCATATTGCTCAAGTGCTCTCAACAAACATCCTCCCGGTCCCGTATATTGAGATCGAGTACCTTCCTGCAACACTGGCAGATCTAGAAAAGCCGCTACCGGTCCCGCAGGCTCTGCAGATCATCACAAGCCTGGTGTCAGCCCTTATCTATGCCCATGACCGGGGTGTGGCCCATTGTGACATCAAACCATCCAATATCCTTCTCACGCAGGACAATGTCCCAAGACTGACTGACTGGGGGCTTGCCAGGTCAGGCTCATCCAGGTGGTCAGTATCAGGTTTTTCTCCGCGGTATGCAGCACCAGAACAGAATCTGCCCAATCCCGGTTGTGGATACGGAACAGACATCTGGCAGATTGGGATGGTCTTTACAGAGCTTCTGACCGGCAGGGCAGAGTTCCCTTTAGGATCTGAACCGGTGTTTTTGCAGCGGGAAGGTGCTGAAATTCTTCCGGTTCTGCAGAGATGCCTTGCATCAGATCCGCATGACCGGTATCGCTCAGCAAAGGCACTCATGGAAGATCTGAATGCCATATTATCCCGCTCGTAATCTGCCAAACCGTCAGAGATAAATGATACCAAAATAATCCTTACTCACGGTATCTTTGAATGATCCGAGTGTGATCTGATGACCCTGTCTGGTACTTCCATGAGTCGCCCCTATCTGAAAAAATGGCCATTTGTTGCCCTGGTCATTACAACCATCATTAGTCTGGGAGTCAGCCTCTACTTTCTCCAGATGGGTATCTCCATAGTCTTTCAAAACCTGTTTTACTTTCCTATCCTTATTGCCTGTACATTTTATCAGAGAACAGGGCTGTTCTTTTCAGTTGTACTCTCGTTCATCTTTTTTTCTTATCATCTCCTACTCACATGATTCAATGGTTTTACTGCAGGCATTGGTCAGGGTATTCATCTTTATTCTGATAGCCGCCGTTATCACCATCCTCTCCCAGATGAATAAAGAGGGTCAGGAGCAACTGCAGAAGAAAGAAGCACTTTTCCGTGGTGTCTTTGATACCATGCCGAGTGGTTCTGCCATCTATGGGGTTACCGCAGCAGGAGCGAGTGATGCCGATTATTTGATAAAAGATATCAACAGCACGGCTCTTGGGTACGAACAGAGAGAGAAGTCAGATGTTATCGGACGAACACTAACTGATGATCATTTGGTTATTCATGACAGTAATCTGGTTCCACGGCTTTTGGAAACGCAAAAAAGCACCAGACCGGTCTCCTATCAGGCAGAGGTGAGGAGAGGTGATGGAACAGTCGGATATTATGACACATGTTTATTCAGGCTTCCCATCGGGGAGGTCGTCTCGATTTATACCGATGTCACCGATAAGAGACTGATGGAGGAGGAACTCAAAGCAAGCGAAGAGAAGTTCAGACTTGCCATGGAGGCGACCTCTGATGGGTTATGGGACTGGAACATGCTGACCGGGGTGGTGTATTTCAGCCCTGCATTTGCCAGTATTCTCGATGAGGATCATATCGAACCAGTCTATGAGTCCTGGGAGTCACGAATACACCCGGCAGATAAAGAGAGAACGCTCGCTTCCCTGAATGAGCACATATCTGGAAAGACCAGTCACTGGAGGATTGAGACCCGGCTGAAGAGATCAGATGAGTCATGGAAGTGGGTAATGGATCGTGGTTCGGTCGTTGCATGGGATGAAACCGGAAGACCGGCCAGGATGATCGGAAGCATTGTTGACATCTCTGAGCAGAAACGGATCGAAGAGGTCATCAGGATCGAGAGAGACCGGGCTGAACAGTACCTCAACATTGCAGAAGTCATGATCGTGGCCCTCTCCCATGATGGAACCGTCGTGCTCATAAACCGGAAAGGAGCAGAGATGCTTGGGGGATCTGTCGATGATATCATCGGACAGGACTGGTTTGATTCATTTGTTCCCCCTGATATGAGAGAATCCGTTCGTGAAACCTTCATTTCCCTCATGGATGGGGCTGATGAGATGTACTCATCCTCAGAGAATGAGATAATCACCCGTGGAGGAAAGCGGATCCTGATCTCATGGGTGAATACAATTATTAAGACCCCTGTCGGTCAGATCATCGGTACCCTCTCATCAGGTGAAGATTTGACCATGAGAAAAGAACTGGAGAAGGAGACGACAAGTCTGCTTGATTAGATACAACAGAACCTTGCCCAGATGGCCTATCTCAATGATAACATCCGAAATCCTCTAACAATAATCATGGCCTTATCTGAGATCCACTTTGATGGGGAGGCAGGCAAAAAAATACAGGAACAGATTGAGATCATTGATGATAGTATTTCCCAACTGGATACCAGATGGAGTGAATCCGAAAAAGTGCTGGATTTTATCAGGAAACACTATCAGATCACTCCGAAATAGGATCGAACCTCCTGGTTCATGATGAATCTCTTCTGACTATTTGTCAGAATATCATCAGAGAGGTTTCATTTCTCTGACCTCTCATTTTTTTCATTTGGATTCTTAGTTGAGAACCACTATCGATATTCCTCACTCTTGCGGTGATTTGCATACACAAGTGCTCCGGACACCGGGCACACCGTTGTACACCGGCCGCAGAGAAAGCATTCAGACTTGGTACTGTTCCTGAATGCCTCCTGGGTAGGACATACCTGTTCGCATTTCCCGCATTCAATGCAGGCATCGGTCCGGCTTAGTCTGTAGAGTGAGAGGTATGATCCTGCGGTGAGAATCAGGCCGTAAGGACAGATAAATCTGCAGAACGGGCGGTACACGAAGAGTCCGAGAGCCATCAGTACTGCAAACAACCAGAACCATTCAGAAGAGAGATCAAGGAAGAAGAATGATCGTATTCCCATGCATTTGAACAGGCATGTTGAAAGGAGCAGGGCATACCCGGCAAATATTCCGCCGATGATCAGATGAACACCCAGTACTGCCCGCTTGTAGGGGAGAGAGAGTTTAGGAACCGGGGCCTTTGACAATAACTCCTGGATTGCTCCGATGGGGCAGACACTACTGCAGTATACCCTTCCTGCAAGAATTGTGACCGCGATGAACAGGATGAGGAAGAACAGTACCGCTGAAAGAGGCATTCCAAGCTGACGGACTTCCCCGAGAAGGACCTGTTGAAACTGGTAAGGGGCGACCGGGGCGAAAACGAGGAACCCGAAGAGGGTAGAGAGGACGAGGAGGATCATCTGCACCGGAGCGGTGAATCTCCCTGATCGGTACAGATAGATGATGACCGGAATTGCAATAAGGGCGTATGCCAGCCCGACCTGCTGTGGAATAAAGGAGACGACCATGATAGTGTATCCATCCTGGGGAGGGATAAGGAATGTGGTAGATAGTATTCTGGTCCAACTCCTTCTCTCATATGAGATGAATAAACCTGTTCCCTATGGAAACCGAACCGAACTATCTCGAGCCTATGAAACTGAGATCATCCTTGATCAGGGATTGTTGTTGGGTTCTTTTCACTGTTCACAAACCGGAATGAGCCTGCAGGCACGAATATCTCAAACCTGACCCCTTTTCCCTGCTCACCAGTCTCTCGTATTGAAAGATCGGTAATCGCCAGGATCTCCTGAGTGAGAAACAGACCCATTCCTGTGTGTTTACCGAATCCACGGTTGAATATTTTCGCTTTCTCATCTGGGGAGATCCCGACTCCATTGTCCTGGTAGATAAGGATGAGCTCAAATCCGGTCTGTTCAGATGAGAAGAGAATCTTTGTTACATGTTCACCATGCCTGATCGAGTTATCAATCAGATTCTCACAGATAAGCGGGAAAAGGGGATCTGCATAGATCTCTATCGGAGGTGATGAAATACCGGCAATATCGATAGAAATGCTCTCGTATTGAAAGGTAGATCTGATCTTTTGTACGACTTCACTGATATTATGCCAGACTGGTGATCGAATTCCAATATCCTGATAATGTCGTGTGAACTCTATCTGTCGTCTGATAGCATCTGCTGCATGCTGTTCTTTCTTCATAATTTCCAGAAGAGATGCATCACTGCACATCTCTCTGGCAATCTCCTGATATCCGAGAAGAGCTGTTAACTGGTTTAAAATATCATGTCTCGTAATGCTTGAGAGGATATTCAGTTTCTTGTTTGCGGTCTGATACGCATCCTGTGTCTTTTTCAGTTCTTCTTTCTCAAGAACTTCCTCTTCCCTATATTCATTCAGGCATCTGACAAGTGATCCTACGATATACGCTATCATACAGAGGATACACGCCCTGAAGACTGAATCCGCTGATATATATCCCAGAACGAGATACGTAACGCCAATGTGAAGAAGTCCGAAAAATATCGCTATCAATACTGCCTTTCGCTGGAACCAGATGGCTGCAATGATAATTATGAGATAAAAGAGGTGAGTATAGACGATAGAGATCTGTAGTGTATAGTGAACAATAAACTCCAGAATAATAGCGAATGCTATGAAAATTGCCAGGGAAAATCCTTTGGATTTTACCACTAAACACTGACAGAATTCATCGTTCTGCACCGGCATGTATGTACATCTTTTTTTCTTGAAGGTTTGAATCCTGTGATCTATGTCAGAATCTTACTACAACCGGCTGGTGTGTATGATTGGCAATCAGCACAGCATTGGTGAACAGAAGAAGTAAGATATTTTTCAGTGCAGGAACCGTGAACGTCATCGGGACCGATGAACGGAGGAATGATCATCGATGAGGTGAACCAGAGGATACGTGATCCCAGGAAAAAAATTTGATTTCTGGATCGTTTCTTTCTCAACACACACATGTGTGTGATGGAATCAGGTTCGATTCTGTCTTTAATCAGGTGATTGGTGAATTTTTTCTCTGACCGAGCCAGTACCCGAAGATGATGCCGAGAACCAGTGCTCCAAAGGCACACTGAAGTGCGAAGAGGGTTGCCTCAATCTCTCCAGATGGTGGTTCGTACTGCGGAATCAGCGGTTTGTATGATTCTACCGGATTTCCGGTCAGTTCAGAGATCATCTCTGATCCGACATCATCTGATCCGCTGAACTCATGCTCTCCGCCTGAACTTACCGAGAGAAACACCGCGATGAATCCAAGAACAACGATGAGGGTGATGATTTCAAGTTTATAGTTCGTGATCATGGTTACACTCCGGTCTGGACTGAGGTGGCATCCTGTTTCTGTGCCTGTGCAATCTGTTCCTCAGAGAAGACATTTAGTCTGATCAGAATATCGGGTTTCAGCGATACGATATACTTAAAGACCAGGGCAAGGACGCAGCCTTCAACGATTGAGAGAGGTATCTGTGTTACTGCAAAGATTGCAAAGAATGCTCCGAATGAAGCAGCAACCCCACCGGCTGCTGCTGGGTATGCAAGGGCAAGTTCCAGTGAAGTGATGATATATGTCACCAGATCGGCAACTGCTGATACAATGAAGACCGTGACGTAGATATTGACTGATGTGTCTTTTAGAATCCTGTACAGGGCATATCCGGCAATGGGACCACCGATGGCCATTGAGACCATGTTTGCTCCCATCGTGGACAGGCCACCGTGAGCAAGAAAGAGTGACTGGAATAGCAGCACGATCGCACCAATGATCGAGGTGATGAAGACCCCGAAACACATGGTCGAGAGTCCGGTTCCGGTCGGATGTGAGCAACTGCCGGTAACCGACGGGAGTTTGAGGGCAGAGAGTATGAAGATGAATGCTCCGCATACGCCAAGGAGCGGGAGATTGTCCCTGTCTTTTTTGATCATTGAACGCAGTTGAATAACTCCGAGGACAAGGAACGGAATGGCAATTATCCACCATACCAGACACCATTGCCAGGGCAGAAAACCTTCCATGATATGCATACTATAGACTCCTAATAAAATTTTAAGAACTTTACCAAAGAATGTTTGTGCTAATGCTATTTATTTTGATCAAAAACAATAATCCCTGATCAATCGGATGTAAGGCTCTGGATTTGCACGTGTGCTTGCGTTGTGCTATATAATTCGGTTAGACACCGCAAGAATCATCCGATATCATCGCTAATCAATCGATCATGGCGCTTTGCGGAGAATGATTCGGGTGATGCACTCTGAAAAAAAAGTGAATACTTATTTCGTTGTCCTATCCCGGTTCCTGAGCTCCTTTGGTGTACAGTTCCATTCTGCGATATCATCGGTATGTTTCGAGTCAACCCACCCGCTCTTAACCTCATTCCGGTGATCAAACTGTCTGACATAGGGTTTGATGTCAATAACCGGTGTTCCGTCAAGCACATCAACACCGCAGACCTTGAGGATGTTGCCATCAACCTCGAGTAGTTCCATGATCGAAAGGCCGATAGGGTTGGGCCTGTTAAAATGCCGGATTGCAAAGATTCCCCTCTCCTTATCCCCATCCAGGAATGGTTTTTGGATGAGGTTCTTCGCAGTTGCCCTGTCAAAGTAATAGAGCACGTAGAGATGGGAGAACTCCTCAATATCTTTCAGGCCATCGATATTCTCTTCAAACACCTCGATATATCCGACCGATGGGTTGAACACTCCCTGAATCGGGGTATTATCATGCTCTGTATGTTCTGAATGGATAACTCCGACCGGATGGAAGATGATGTCTGCGTTTCTCCATTTTTTTGCATATTCACCTGTTAATTTCATAGATTCTTCTCCTGTGTTTTATTCATTAGGTGTTGGGAATGGCCATTTGCTAGAGCAGGACGGTCATATTCCGGCTCTCCATTGCTCATCTCTCCGGTCGGGATTACATGGAGAGCTGACTCTTTAAATGTGGCAAATACCCGGCATCCGGGCTCGAGAGCGAGTTCTTCAGAACTCGTTCTGGTCACCATTGCAATCATTCTGATCCCGGTATTCAGAACGACACGTATAAACGGGCCAGATGGAATGAGATCGGCAATTGTTGCTGGAAGGGTATGCCTGGCGCTGGATTTGAATGGCTCAACCGAGATGATGATATCTTCAGATCTGATTACTGCAACAACCGGTCCTGAGTACTGTGGGGTAATTCTGATGCAGAGATCGCCAAGGTTCAGAATAGAACCTGTGCCGTCTTTTACTGCCTCTCCCCTGAAGATGTTCTCAGTTCCGCATATCTGGGCAACATACGGGGTGCAGGGATGGGAAAAGACATCTTCCGGTCTTCCTGTCTGTATGATCCTTCCATCCTGCATGATAGCAACTTTTTCAGCCAGGGCATATACATCCTCAAAGTGATGGGTGATGTGGATGAATGGAATTTTCAGAAACTGGTGTATCTTTCGAATCTCCTCTCTGAGCCTCTCACGTGTCATGGAGTCAAGGGCCGAAAGAGGCTCATCAAGAAGAAGGAGTCGAGGTTTTTGGATCAGGGCACGGGCAAGTGCAACCCGCTGTGCTTCTCCTCCTGAAAGGGTTGCAGGATTTCTCTCCATGAGATGACTGATTTCAAGAATACTCACCAGATCAGAAGTCTTCGTTTCGATATCTAGATTGTACGTCTTTCGAATCTTCACGCTGAACAGAATGTTCTCTCTCACGGTCATGTGGGGAAAGAGCATCAGATCCTGGTACACCATGGCGATCTGTCGATCTTTTGGCTGATCGTATGTGATGTCATCTCCTTCAAAGAGTATTTTTCCAGAAACAGGTCTGTGAATCCCTGCAATGGTCTCCAGAAGAATAGTTTTCCCTGCTCCAGATGGGCCGATAATCACCCAGTACTCTGGTTTCTCAATAGAGAGAGAGAGGGATCTGAGATGAAAATCGCCAAGGGATAGTGATATATTCTCGATATTTAGCATCAAATCCGGTCACTCCCTTCTGACATCCATTCGAAGAAGAACATGGTCACTGCAGCAATTCCTAGGAGAATACATGCCATTGTGATGGCAATGTCGAGATCTCCGGTGGCCATATTCAGGTATAAGGCTATTGGCAGGGTTTCTGAACGCATCCGTGTCGCACCGGCAAGCATCAGAACGGCACCGAACTCACCCATAGCCTTGGACCAGGTGATAACAAGCCCCGATATCAGGCCCGCCCGTGCCAAAGGTAGGGTGACATGCCAGAATGCCTGAAAATCCGAGCACCCGAGCGTCCGTGCTATATGCTCATACCTGGGGGAGATCATGGCAAACGATGATCTCATGACCCTGATCAGGTACGGGAGATTGACAAAGCATTGTGCCACGATGATGCCGAGTTGTGTGTACACAACGGTAACCCCCAGATCCTCAAGCCCGGTTCCGATGGGTGTCCTGGCAAAAAAGAGCAGAAGTGCAACTCCTGCAACAAGTGGAGGGAGTGACAGGGGGAGCATGAGCAGCATTATCAGGGGACGTTGCCCTGGAAATCCTCCCCTGCTTAAGATATACCCAGATGGAATTGCAACCACTGCACAGAGAATGGTAGAGATGATTGAGGTGATGAGAGAGAGTTGAATTGCATACCTGATCTCAGATGAGGTGAGTGTCTGAACAATGCTCTCCGGATTTATGAACGTGAAAAGCCCACCGAGCACGAGAAGGGTGATACAGCCCGAAAAAAATGCTAATGTGGTTGCGATTTTGAAAAAAAATCTACCCGGCTGTCTTTTATCTGTCATTCCCGGTACCTGTTATGTGTACGTTCAGATGAGCCAGGTCTGACAATAGGGATCTGAAAAAGGAGTGTGTATCATCCAATTTGATGTGATGAATCCTTGTCCCCTCTCAGGGCTGGACGTCTTTGTATTCTGAGTCCCCGTAGGTCGGGAATTTGTACTTCTTAAAGAGTGCTTTCCCTGCATCGGATGCGACATAGTCTGCAAACTTCTGGGCTTTCTCAGGCTGCTTTGAGAAGGTAGTGGTTCCCTCAGACACAACCAGGACGTAATCATTCACGTTCTTCACTGGAATCGTGTCCATGGTCTTATCATTGATCTGGTCCAGGGTGAGGAGTGCCGCATCGACTGATCCTGCGTTCATGGCAGAGACCAGTTCGTTGATGGTTGAGGTTCTCACAACGACGTTCTTCTCTACATCCTCGGCAATTCCAAGATCTTTGAAGAGTTTATCCCCTGTGGTTCCGATTGCGGTTGCCTTTACATCACCGAGTCCGATCTTAAGGCCTGGATTTGCAAAGTCCTCGACAGAGGTGATGTTCTTGGGGTTTCCTTTCTGCACGGCAACGATCGGTACATGGTATGCGATATACTGGGGTTCACCTACGAGTCCCTTATCTTCTGCTGTCTTGTATGCATCAGATCCTCCGGCGATCAGCACATCTCCCTTATGTGTGATGTCCATCTGAGTCAGAAGTGCTCCGGAGCCCTGGAAGTTGTAGACAACAGGAATCCCTGTCTCATTGGTGAATGTGGATCCGATCTCCTGAACTGCCTTTTTGAGACCGGCTCCGGCATAGATGAGAAGAGCATCCGGATTTTTTGCCATCAGGTCATCGATTGAGACATTTCCACTCTGATTTGCTGATGAAGCAGCCGTGTCTGCGGCTAATGTTCCCGGTATGAGCATTCCTGCTACCAGCAGGCTTATCAGGATCAGTAAAATAGATCTGGTTACCTTACTCCTCATTATTATCGTATGAGAGTTACATCTTCTACAATAAAAAAGGGTGTGATTCACAGAGAGAACTGAGTACGCTGGCATGGTCACCTATGTCAGCACTCTCACCTGGTTGACTGAATCAACATATGGATTTGACATCTGTCGCATTCAGCCAGTCCGGATTGACCTGTGATGTCCATGTTCAACTTAGTTCCAGATACCCGGGATCGTGAAACCGATGGATAATAAACCGAATCATCATACCATGGCGATGAAACCAATGGGATTTGCCAACATCGCCGGAACCGTCTTTGCACCGATATACCCTGTAATCGCAGAACAGATCCTTACCAGTTGCAGCATTCGTGCAGGAGCCGTGTTGGATCTTGGATGTGGCCCAGGTCACCTTGCCACTGCTCTTGCGATGCGGTCTGATCTGGTCGTCCGGGCGATGGATATCTCACCTGACATGATCAGGATCTGTAGTGAGAGGGTAAATGAAATAGGTCTTTGTGGCCGTGTAATTCCGGTTCATGGCGATGTTAGTGCGATACCATTTCCGAGTGGCTCATTTGAACTCGTGGTAAGCAGGGGGTCCTGGTTCTTCTGGGAAGACCTCTCACTGGGTCTTCGTGAAGCATATCGCGTCCTTAAGCCTGGAGGTATTGCATATATTGGTGGAGGATTTGGAAATTCAGCCTTAAAGAGAGAGATTATCGCAGCCATGAAAGAAAAGGAACCAGGATTTGAAGAAGGGATGAAGGATCGGATCCGCTCTATGCCGCAGGAACGGGTTGAAAAAGCCCTTGACAGTGCAGGGATCACCAATTATTCAATCATCAACGATGAGACCGGATACTGGGTCCGGATGGTGCGATCATGACCCGGTGTCAGTACTGCAATCAGAGTTGCGAAATATCTGAAGGCGGAATAGGCAGATGTGGGATGTATACCGCACAAGATGGCACAATATCTGAACGATTTCCTGACCAGTGGCTGATTGTAACGCCGATATCTGTTGAGACGATTCCCCTTGTTCATGCATGGCCACGGGCAAAATTCCTCCAGGTCAGCACGGTCGGGTGCAATCTCTCTTGTCCGGGGTGTGTCTCTGAAGTTCTTGTTCGGAGTCCTGAAAATCTGGGGAAGGGCCTTCTCCACCGTGATCCTCTCTCCATCATTGATGAAGCCGTCTCTGAAGGCTGTGAAGGGATCTACTTCTGCCTGAATGAACCGACAGTTTCACTTCCATCGTTCCTCAGGGTCGCCAGACTTGCCAAAGAGAGAGGAATGGTTGTCGGATGCTCAACGAATGGTTATTTTTCGGCGTATACCCTGAATCTGCTGCTCCCGGTGCTTGACGTGGTAAATGTCGGGTTGAAAGGGGATGATCCTGTAACATTACGCTCGTGTGGAATCGCTGACAACAGCATTGTCATGACAAATCTCTCTCACCTGGTGGATGCCGGGGTTCACGTCGAGGTTGCGCTGATGCATGTTGCCAAAAGAGAAGAGGATCTGATCAGACAGGCACGTGCTGTTACCGGGATATCGAGGACGATACCGATTCAGATCATGCGATGTATGGCATTTGGAGATCTCGGGCAGGAGTGCGAACCGTCGATTCCTGAATCTGAACAGATCTGCGAACGCATTCACTCGTTTGCCCCTCATGTATGCCTCTTCAACTCACCAGGCAGTTCATGGATGAACTCGGTCTGCCCGTCCTGTGGCGGGGTTATCAGTGAACGTGAGTTGTACGGTCCCATGGGATGCAGGCCGCTGACTTTTCGTGAGGATGGGCAGTGCTCCTGCGGGTACCAACTGCCGATCACCGGTCAGGTCCGTTCAATCAGATATGAGGAGGACGGGATGAATGGCGGGTACCGGCCTACCCGGGCACTTGAGTTCATACAGGGTATCGTCTCCTGTCTCGGTGAAGAAGATCCGCTCTGTGCTCCGCGGCTATGGCGGTCATTTATTGCCGGTGAAGGGATTGAAAAGATCCATGACCGGATCCAACGGGTTGATACCTATTATGGCATTATCAGGGAGGTTGCATCACTCACCGGCCGTATTGAGAACGGAGAGGACCTGATACACACTCTTCAGGATATGGTGGCTCGTGTAACTGATGCCGTATCCGGGGCAGAGCGTCCCCGAGTTCTCTATACCATGGGATACCCGGTCTTTTCCCTGAATGGTGGGAGGTTTGAGAATCATCTGGCAGAGATTGCAGGCGGTGAACCGGTGAACAGAATGATAAAACGGACCGGCAAGCCTGGAATAACGATCTCACATGACGAGTTTATCTTGTTGAATCCTGACTGGATCTGCATATCAGGACTCTTCTCTCTTCCTAAGGAGGCATCGCTTCAGTACTGCAGATCTCATTCACTGATCGTTCCTGCAGTAACAAAGGAGGCAGTTATAGAGATGCCGGCTTCATGGGATTTTGGAAGTCCGAGATGGGCTCTCGGTCTGATGCTTCTTGCCAGGATATTTCATCCAGACCGGTGTGACTGGGATATCGAGGAGGAG
Source organism: uncultured Methanospirillum sp. (assembly GCF_963668475.1). Taxonomy (GTDB): domain Archaea; phylum Halobacteriota; class Methanomicrobia; order Methanomicrobiales; family Methanospirillaceae; genus Methanospirillum. The sequence continues at coordinate 1,565,484 of NZ_OY764544.1, read as the reverse complement.
GCGGATCGGTTCTATCGCAGGTTTTATGGCGTCTCATACCGTGATGTTCATCCAACCCGGTCGTTTATCAAGGCGTCTGCCCTATAAGGGCCTTTCTTTTGGTTATTGTTCAGTCAGTTGTGTTCATTCAGATATCCGGGTTGGGACATATGGATAGATCTGTGTGATGCAACTGGGCACTAAAAAAGAGAAAAATTGGATGTCAGCCTGTTTAACGGGCTGGCATGAGGAGAGATCTCTCTCCGGCTGGAACGAACTCGCGGATTGCACCCTTTGCGAACTCCTTGCGTGGCTCGCTGAAGTCGAAGACCAGGGATGGGTCTGCGAAGGTGATCTTGATCAGTGGGGAGAGACAGAATCCGTCGCCACGTCCGTAGTGTGAGGAAGCGACGATAGCTGCGTATTCTCCCTGGTGACCCACGTTCATTGCGTAGTTCGGGTAGTTTGGTCCACGGAACTCGCCGATACAGCCTTCGTCTGGCCGGACGGAGAGTGAGTTGGTGGAACCGCACTGGTCCTGCAGGTCGTATCCGAAGAAGCCGAGACGTGACCAGCCTTCCTTGTGCAGGAGCATGGACAGGTACCAGCCGTTCAGACCAGCGTTGGAGTTTGCAGTTGCGATTGCGGTAGAGATACCGGATGCTGCTGCAAGGACTGCTGCACGCTGGGAACCACCGAAGTGGTCTTCCATTGCGGTTGGGAACTGTTCGTACTGTTCCATACCGTTGAGGGTGACCTCGGTTGCAATGTCGTTGACGATCTCCTGGGTTGGCTTGACCTTGTTGTCTGGGCTTGGGTTCTTGAAGTCAACCTTGTACTTGTCCTTGATGTAGTCCATACCGTAGTAGGTGTATTCATCGAGGATGTTGTCGGTGTATGCTGCGGTTGCATACTGAGTGAATCCGACACCACCGGACATGTACGATCCGAGCCAGATCTGGTCGAAGAGCATTGCTCCTGCACCGACGACCTCAAGGGTTGCCTTTGCCGGGTCGTTGGGGTACTTCCGGTTTGCCTGGACCATATCACCGAAGTGACCGAAGAGGATACCACCGGGCTCGTTTGGACCACGTGCACGACGTGCTGGCAGGTGGCTACCCATCTGGATAACACCGGCGTGCTTTGCGGCGTAGGAGAGGTCAGCGACTGCTGCTTCACCGGCGCACATGCGGTACGCGGTGATGAAGGACATACCGATCTGCATTGCAGACCAGCGGCTGGTGGTTCCACCATCACAAGTACGGGAAACGATGGTTGGGATGTGGATTGCCTGCCAGAGTGACTTGCCGACTGCTGCCTTGAGTTCCTCTGCCTGCTTTGCCGGGAAGAGCTTGTCGACATCGAGGACGAACTGCTTCTCGAGCTGGTCTGCAAGTTCGGAGTCTCCGGTAAAGACCTTACAGTAACAGTCGTCTACGACTGATGGGTGGGTCTCGACCATGTGTTCCTGAACCACTGCTGCGCCTGGCATTGCGTGGTTGAGGATGTGGAGGTACTCGTTGATGGTTTCTGGAGTGATTTCCTTGCCGAGACGCTTCTGCAGGGTGTTGTGGGCGAGGTCCATTGAGACGATGATAGTCCGGCGGATATCATCCCACATCTGCTGCATTGCCGGGTTGTTGACGAAGTGCAGGTCGTCACCCTCTACGAAGGTTCCGGTTCCGGAGACTTCGTAGGTCATGAGCTGACGCTGACCCATTGGCAGACCACCGAGGTGGCAGCGGTTGGGGTCGTACATGGAGATACCACGGCGGAGTTCGACCTTCTTAGAGGCTGCCATGAACTCGCGTTTTCTTGGGGACTGGTTTAAACCATCAAAGTTGTAGAAGCTGGTCTTGGTGTCCTGGACATCTCCCTCAAATTTCTCTTTCAGAGCCTTGAGGAAAAGTTTCTGTGCTCTCTCAATTTTTGCCATGTATGGTGCCTCCTTACTCAACCGGCATGAAGCCGTACTTGGTCCTCAGGGAGTGAATGCGCTGGACGTATTCGACGTATTCTGGGTCATCACGGAATGCAGTTCCGACGAGTGAGTGGAACATTGTGGTGTTTGCCTTGAGCCAGGCTTCGTCCATTGGCTTGCCGACTGCGACTTTCTTGTCGAGTGGAACACCAATCTGGTCCTTGACGTACTTGACAACTCCTCCATCGAGGACACACCGCTGCAGCATGTCGAACATCATACCATCTTCTGCAAGACGGAGTGAGTGACCGTGAACGGTTGCTCCACGAATACCGACACGTGCCGGGTCGAAGAGGTTGGTGTTTACGAGGTCGGATGCGATCTTTTCGAGGTCACGCTCACGTGATTCGACGATCTGACGGCCGGACAGGGTTCCTGGGTCGATACCACGGTAGCGGTACATTTCGACGTAGGTTCTCTGGTACGGCTGGGATGGTGCATTGTACATGGAGTCAGCGAACTGGATGTATCTGACACGGTCTCCAGCCTTTGCTCCCTCGGTTGGGCTGACAATCTTACGGATTGGGCAGTCTGGCTCTCCCTGCTCTGCGAGTGGCGGGTGTGCAGATGGGTATGCCTGTCCTGGTGCACGGTGTCCCATGATCAGGACGATCTCCTCATCCGTGACGTCACGGATCTTCTCAAGCTTTACGCCGGGGTTCATCTGCTTGCGCCGGTTCTCGGCGACAATAGACTTACCTGGACCATACTGTGGTGTATATGCCATTGTTTATCTCTCCAAATCAGATGATTTCATCAATCTCATAACTGCATGAATGACGTCTGCGATCTTCTCGCGTGACGGGGTCTGGCCCCTTGTAATGCCGCTGACAATTGCCATAACCGTTCCTTTCGTCTGGATATGTTGTTCCTGTGGCATCACAAACGCCGTTTTTATTCCTTCACGTGCGAAATCCTCATAATCGATGGGGGCCTGACAGACCACAACGGCCGGAATGTCGCAGTCCTTCAGGATGGACCTGACCTTTGCGACCACGTGTGATCTGACATTTCCATGGTGCAGGACCGCCACTTTGTGACGGTTTATCTGGGAAATCTCCTTCTCGTTCAGACCAAAATATGCACCCAATACATGACCGGCACTCTTCGGAGCATCAGGGGGAATGCCGCTTCCGGCATTGAGGATCATCGTACTGATGCTGTATTCAACCCCCTGTGTCCGGAGAGCTGATGTAATATCACATACTGGTTTTGTGACGTGTCTTCTGCCAGGAGACATCCCGATGATGATCACATCGGGATACCGGCACTCTGATATTGTTCCCCTCTGGGCAAGAGCTCCTCCTTTGCCCATGCCGGCGCTCTCCCGGCAGTCTACTATCTGAGTGACACGTCCTATCGGCATTATTTTGTTCCCTGAATAAGGGTGGGTCCGGTCTTATTCTTCGGGTCAACGATCCCGATCATCATCTCATCTGCCCCGGGACCGTATTTTGCATAATCGGTCTGAGTAGGCGTGGATCTCATGAACTTTCCTTCTTTGATTCCATAGGTGAAGTTCACAAAGACCTCCCTGCACGCCTCATCGATCCGGGGGACGATATCCCGGGTCTCAAGTTCGAGAAGGATGGTTCCGACCTGCACCCGCAGGTCCACATCGGTTCCCCCCACAACGATTCGGACGCGACCGGAATGGGGGTTTGGAAGCCCCCTTGCGGGGCCGTAGGGGACGAGCTGAGGAATACTGGGTCCGTTTATGACGATCCGGCGGATACCCTCTATTACCACCAGCTTGTTGAGGATCTTCTCCACTGTTTCAGGTTTTAAAAAGCGCTCGGTGACAATCCGACACTGCGGGAATTCTGCCTCGCTCATTTATGCAATCCTGTATGCGGTTACACTCCTTTTGCTACGTGCTGGATTGGTGTGTTGAACTCTGGGATCTTACCGAAGGTCTCTCCGTAGATCTTGGAGGTTGCCTCTGGTGAGAACATCTGAGTTCCTGCATCCAGAGCACAGGCTGCCACGATACATGGCATACCAACACCGGCTGCATGTCTGGTAACGACGTGGTTACCGTTGAAGGTTCCCGGACCGCCGCCACCATAGATGGAGTGGCTGAAGAACGAGAATCCGACTGCTACACCCATTGTGCGGCCGTAGTCACAGCCTGGGAGGCCGGTCTCGTGCTCAAGAAGGTCGTTGAAGTACAGCAGGGTTGAAGATACTGCCTGTGCGAACCGGCCTGCACCACAGTTTACCATGGTTGCAGCGAGGGTTCCAGCTGCGGTGTATGCATTCCAGAGTCTTGGATCCTTGGTCTCGTAGAACGTGTAACCGGAGGGTCCCTTCTTGCCTGGGGTGATAACCTTGTCTTCGAGTGCCTTCTCAACGAGGGACTGAACGACGGTACCGACGGTTCCGGATGCACCGTTCTTCTTGACGAGGTCGTATACCAGGTTGTTTGCATTCAGACCCTGGTATGCGAGGAGAAGGAGCTGTGCACGCTCGAATGGGCCGATTGCTGCTCCCATTTCGAACTCTCCTGCCTGCTCGAATACAGATGCGAGGGCTGCTCCCTGCATTGCGTTCTTGCTGGTCATCATCACAGCGTGGTTTGCCGGGATGTTACGGAGTGCGTATCCGAGACCTTCGTTGTTCTGGGGAATGGAAAGGATAGATGCACAGTTGCTGCCGACCATGTCCATGGTCTGTGGGTAGGTACCCCAGAAGGCTGCCTTGACCATGGAACCGTCGAACATGTTCACGTTGAACTGGTCGATGGTTGCGTAGGTTGCTGCTGCTGCAACTGAGGTGATTGCTGCATCGTAGGTTGCTGCGGCCTGAATCCGGGCACTTGGAACAGTGACAAGCAGAAGTTTGCCGCCATTGAATTCCCGAATCTCGGTATCGTCGCCTTCTTCAACCTGGATCATCTTGAAGATTTTTTCCTTGATAGCGCCGGCGTTTCCGGAGATATCAAGGTTCATCTCACGACCCTTGATGAAGTTACCCTTACCGATTGCTCCGGTCTTCAGTGCGGTCTCTGCTCCTGCGAGATTGACTGCGACCGTTCTCTTGGTCAGGTCCACAAGTTTCTTGATGCCCGGGTTTACGAGCGGGCTGATCTTTTCAAGGGCTACTCCGCTTTTCAGCAGTTTGCCCTGATCGTCATAGAGATCAATTGTGTCGGAAAATTTTGCCATGTGTTTCCTCCGATGTTCCTTTCAAACCTGTACGATTCGTTCACTGAATACTGAGCAAGGCGTCATCACTGTGTGGCTGAAATCACTCGTACATGTCCCCAAAGGGACTGAAAATAAGTGGGAATCTGTCAATAAAAAGTTTGCGTTTTGATTTTTAGAGAAAGTCTTTATGCAAACGCTATTTTTTACGGTTTATTTGCGGCATGTTTAATTAGGGGATCTATGTATGGGGTGATCAATGTTATGCAAAATTGATGTGATTGAATTTGGTGTTACTGGGGGGATGATTTGTTAGACTGATTGCGGCGCTATGGGAGGTTGGGATTTGGGATCTGAATACCTTTGGATATATCGTTATGCAGTTTATTTGAAAATTTTGGAGAATTTGAATATGATCTAACTTACGTTTTAGCAGAACAAAATGGGTCTGGGTATTTCTGAAGGATCCTGGCTAACTGCAACGGGTGGAAAAAGTGAAAAAATATCTTGTTACTGGCGGAGCTGGTTTTATCGGCTCTCATCTCTCTCGTGCATTGCTTGCGCGAGGTGATGATGTTGTGATCTTTGACTCTTTGGATTCAGGAAATCTTGCAAACATTGCTGATTTCAAAAACAACCCTTATTTTGAGTTTATTGAAGATACAATTCTGAATAAAACCCGGTTGTTATCAGCCTGTTCTCATCTTGATGGAATATTTCATTTAGCTGCTCTTGTCTCTGTTCAGCGTTCAATTGATGATCCTGAACTCAATCATTTGGTGAATATTGATGGGTTGTTTAATGTTTTCGAATCAGCCAGGCAGCAACAGGTTCCGAAAATTGTTCTAGCTTCATCTGCAGCACTTTATGGAAATATTGCCCCGCCACATAAGGAATCATTTCCTCCCGTCCCTCTTTCTCCATATGCAGTAGGTAAAAACCTGTCTGAAATATATTCTTCGGTATATTCAGGTCTGTATGGTATAGAATGCGTGTGTCTTCGCTTTTTTAATGTTTACGGCCCGAACCAGGATCCAACATCCCCCTACTCTGGTGTCATCTCAAAGTTCCTTGAGGCTGTCACTCATAATAATAGTATTGTAATCTTTGGAGATGGAGAACAAACTCGGGATTTTGTCTATGTTTTGGATGTGGTCCAGGCTCTCCTCCTCTCTATGGATAGAAAAGGTAATGGTATTTATAATGTGGGAACTGGTCAGACTTCTTCGATTAATCAGTTAGCAGAACATATTATTCAGATGAGCAATCGGAAAATAGACATTGTTCACGAGGAGGCCAGGGAAGGTGAGGTTCGCCATTCATGTGCTGATATTACTCAGGCGAAAGAAAAATTAGGATATTACCCGGGATATTCGTTTGAAGATGGTCTTTCTGATACATATAAATGGTGGAAAGGAATTTAATCCTTCATCCACCAGCGGCTCGGGAATTCTTTATTGAGTATTGCATATCCCTCACCAATTGGCTGAACTCCTGCGGCTTTAAGATCTGAATCTACCATTATTTTTACAAGTTCTGAGAACTTTATCTTGGCTTTCCATCCCAATTTTTTCTCGGCACGAGTTGGATCAGCGAGGAGTGCCTCAACTTCAGTTGGTCTGAAATACTTTTTGTCGATTTTTACATGTTTCTCGACATCAAGACCGGCATAAGAAAACGCTGCATCTACAAATTCCTGAACTGTATGTGTCTCCCCGGTTCCGATTACGTAATCATCAGGTTTATCCTGCTGTAGAATCCTCCACATACATTCGACATACTCTGGAGTGAATCCCCAGTCTCTTTTTGCCTCGAGATTGCCTAAGTACAAATATTTCTCTTTTCCTGCAAGAATTGCTGCAATACCTCTGGTAATCTTTCTGGTTACAAATATTTCTCCACGACGGGGTGACTCATGATTAAACAGAATTCCATTGCAGGCGAACATGTTGTACCCATCACGATAGTTCCTCGTCATCCAGTATGCGTAAAGTTTGGCACATGCATAGGGACTACGGGGCCAGAAGCAGGAATCCTCATTTTGTGGTGGATCTGTATGACCAAACATCTCACTTGATGATGCCTGGTAAAACTTCACGTTAGGATTACTTCTTCTAATAGCTTCAAGGATACGGGTTGTTCCAAGAGCAGTGACATTTCCGGTATATTCAGGGGTATCGAAACTGACTCTGACATGACTCTGTGCGCCGAGGTGATATATCTCATCGGGCTTAATATTATAGAGCACATGGGAGATCATTTCGGAATCCGAAAGATCACCGTAATGGAAGAAGATCCGTGCATCCGGTTCGTGGGCATCAACATAAATATGATCAATTCGCTGGGTGTTGAAGGTTGATGCACGGCGTACCAGTCCATGGACCTCATACCCTTTGGAAAGCAGTAATTCTGCAAGATATGAGCCGTCCTGACCGGTGATCCCGGTGATGAAGGCGGTTTTAGGAGACATTGTTCGTATCCAATTGGGGTTCCAACAAAAAAAGGAATGTGATCATTCGGTGAGAGATTGAATCCTAGATTCCCGGAAATCTGTAACAAGTGAGGAAGTAAAATCTTAAAATTGATTGCAGAATTAAAAAATGATTGATTATAGGGGATTAAAATTTTTATCCTCGTTATGTATTTTTAGCACACATAACGATTAGGTGCAATTTTCTAATCTCTATAATATTATCTTCATTTAGATAAATTTCTTCGTATACCTCTGGGACTTTTTTCCATCGTTATGTGTTCCCGGGAATCAAGGTTGAATGTACCACTTGATAGTTTCTCTAAGCCCTGTTTCGAATGGAGTCCCTGATTCAAATCCAAACCACTGTTTAGCTTTAGACGTATCCAGGCATCTCCTGGGCTGACCATCCGGTTTCGTGGTGTCCCAGGTTACTTTTCCTGTGAAGCCAGTCTCTTTCCTGCCAGTCCCTAGATTTTTGTTAATATCAATATTTTTGATGGGAATGGTGATTTTTCGGCACATTATTTGTTCATAGGGATATGAACGCTAAAACCAGCAGAATAGTTACCTTTATTATTTGTATTTATAGTATTGAGTTATATGCTTTTTTAGTTGCTTTTGCACTTCGCTCCCAAGTGAACTCCTTGGAGCGGGTAAGATTATATGCGATATGTTCTATCCGGGTCGATTCATCCGTTAAAAGGTTCTGAATTTTTAGCGCAAGGTCTCCAAAATTTTCAGGTTCAACCATAATTCCTTCAGGTCCGACAATTTCTGGAAGCGATGATCTGTTTGATACAATTACTGGCGTTCCACATTTCATTGCTTCAAGAGGGGGAAGGCCAAATCCTTCATAATTTGAGGGAAAAACAAACACACTTGCTGCACTATAAAGGATGGGAAGGTCGTCATAGGGTACAAATTGAAGGTAATGGATTTTATCATTCAATTTCAAGGAATCTATTAAGGAAAAAACATCCTCATATTTCCAAGATTTTTTTCCGGCAATGACCAATTCTATTTTGGGATTCTTTTGTCTAACCTTATGAAAAGCCTTAATTATAGTAGATATATTTTTTTTTGGTTCAATCGCCCCGACAAAAAGAATAAAGGGATTAATTAAGTTGTATTTTTTACGTAAAGATTGAATCTCTGATTGGGCTGAGGGATGGAAATGGTCTGATACTCCAAGATGGGTAACACGGATTTTATCAGGATCGATATGGTATTTTCTGACAATATCTTTTTTTGTGTATTCAGATATTGAGAGTATTAGTGATGCTTTCCGCAGGATATGAGGTAGATAAATCCTTGATTGCATAGCGTAAAAAGGTGTAACGTATGAAGGATATAGTATGGGAATCAAGTCATATATTGTTATTGCGTACTTTTTAGATATTGAAGGCGAAATAGGGTACTGTCCAATATTATGAAGGATATCGACCTTTTTCAAGGATCGTTTTGCTAATGTTAGACTTTTGCTCCAAGAATAATACCAATATGGTCCAGGTATTATATTATGATCCACAATTCGACATCCTTCGATTGGATCGCCATCAGGGTGTTTTATAATTTCAATATCAAAGTCTGGTTTAAGTCTTTCAATAATCTGGAATGAGTAAGTACCCATACCTGTAAAATTTTTTTTTAGGTTACCTGTGGTAATACCAATGGTATTCATAAAATTTTATTTCCCATCCTCGATAACTGAGTTATACACTTCCAGGGTTTTAGAAGCAGTTTTTTTCCAAGAGAATTTTTTTGCCCGATCTAAACTATATAATGAATATTGATTATGGAATTCTGGATCTGATAACAGTTTCAATATTAACTCTGAAAGTTGTTCATAATCATTTGGATTAATCATAAGGCCTTCCTTTCCCATGATTTCAGGGAGGGAGGAGACATTTGATGTAATAACAGGTGTACCGCATTTCATTGCCTCTAATGGGGGGAAACCAAAACCTTCATATCGTGAGGGAAAAACAAAAACCTCAGCGGATGAATATAGAGCTGGGAGATCTTCATACGGAACAAAATTCAGGATATGTATCTTTTTTGATAAATTAAGGGATTGGATTAGTTTAAATACAGTTTCAAATTTCCATGCTTTCTTTCCTGCAATAACCAAATCAAAATAGGGGTTAGATTTTTGGCATATATAATATGCTTTGATAAGTAATTCGATATTTTTTTTTGGTTCAATTGCTCCAACAAAGAGAATAAATGGATGGTTTAAGTTATATTTTTGTTTTATCCTTTTCTTCTCCTCTGGAGAAGATGGATTGAAATGATTCGATACTCCAGAATAGACGACTTCAATTTTTTGGTCTGGTATTTTATAGATTTTAAGAATGTCATCTTTTGTATGATTTGAAACAGTTATGATTTTCGAGGCTCTTTTAAGCATATATGGATAATATAATTTTGCTTGAATTGAAAAAATTGACCCCACATACTGAGGATAAAGTATTGGAATTAAATCGTGAATTGTTACAATATAATTTTGTCCTATGTTGGGTGACACAGGATATTGGGCAGGATTATGAATAATATCTAATTTTTTTAAGCTTTGCTTTTTTAATGAAAGTGCCTGACTCCATAAAATGTGGGAAAAAGACCGGCGGGGTATGGAAGATAAAACTGAAGAACAACCTAATACATCATCACCAAATGGATGTTTGATAAGAGTAAGATCGGTATTTTTTTTAAGATCTTCTATTAACTGGAATACGTAAGTTCCGATTCCAGATTTATTTTGTTTTAGATCTCCAGTTATTAAGCCTATTTTAATCATAATAAAATAAAAGGGAAATTCTCATAGTTTTCAAAAAAAACATTTGTTTGTAAATATTAGAGAAGGTTAAATCAATGATTCATAGTTATTAGTATCCCACATAATATCAAACCGATCTGCAATTTGTTATCCTTAATTATATTATTTATTAATTGATTTCATATATTGGGATTCAGATTTTTATAAAAAATAATCATTTAATCCTTCCTGGTAAAACTCTAAATAATTTTTCACCATTACATCAATACTATAGTTGAGTAATACACGATCTCTAGCAGAGTGTCCCATTTTGGCTAGTAATTCTTTTTCAACCAGAACATTTTGAATCGAATCAGCCATATGTAAGGGATCATTGTTTTGAATAAGTATCCCTGTGATCCGATCTTCAATTAATTCAGGAATAGCTCCATTTCCCGTAGTAATTACGGGTAACCCACATGACATAGCTTCAAGTATGCTCATCCCAAAGGTCTCATCCTTTGAAGTGTGTATGTATAGATCTGCTGCTTGGTAATACTTGTTTACCATTATTTCTTCTTTTTGATAAGGGACTTCTTGAATAACAATGGAATTAACTACTTCAGTTCGATTCATACCACCAAGGATTAAAAAAATTATTTGGCCTTGAATTTGATCTCGTGAGAGATACTTTAAAGACTGTCTTAAAAAGTCCCAATTAAACTTTTTATTATCAAAACCTCCCTTAGATGTCATAATCAGTATTTTAGCAGAAAGTGGGAGTCCTAATTTTTCTCGAATTTTTTCTTTGTTACCTGGGGAGAAAACCGTTGTGTTGATTCCATGAGGGATGACACGTGATTTGATAATTGCTGGGCTGAGAATTGAATTATTAATATTGTCTAATACCCATTTACTTGGAGTAATAAGATAAACGCGGGATTTTTTAAAAATCTCTTTCTTTTTTTCCCAGTTACTATGAAAAGAATTAGGAAAAAACGTTTTGATTTTTGATCGGATAGGGCAATCATAACACCCATGTTGCCATTTCATACAAGAAAAAAAACTTGCACAATATCCAGTAATTAACCAATAATCATGGATCGTTAAAAATACTGGAAGTTTGCTAGATAATTGAGGAATCGCTTTGATATCAAAATAATCCTCATGAAGATTGTGAAGATGAAGGATTTGTGTATCTTTTTTAAAATCATCGATTATGGTATATGAAGATGGGTAGGGAATATTTTCATAGCCAGCTAATGTTTTGAAAAAATAGGGGGTTTGAGTAATAAAACATTGAAATAATGATAAATGCCTTGGATTATACAAAACAGGATATTGACTTTTTAAAAGAAAGTCCTCGATAGTGAGCCATACTTTCTCTCTGACAGACCCCTGTTTTGGAGAAGGTATTTGAAAAACGAGTTCATTTTCGGTCTTTTTTCGGCCAACCAACAGAGATACGTCGTTTCCTCTTTTATTAAATTCATCAAGTAATGTTACTACTATTTTTTCCGCTCCACCACCTAAATCTGAATTATTTATAAGCAATATTTTCATTATTTACCGTTTCCTTATCTTTCCTGAATTAAATAAAAATATATATGTGGTGTTACATATGTTTATTTTGTTGAATATACTATCAATTGGGGATGTATTCACAAAATTTTAAGGCTTATTTACTTTCGACAGAAAACCCAAATATCGGGATTGGAGGTAAAAATACACATCTCCTTTTGTTAGAACGTGGATTTCAACATATAGGACTTCAATATTTAACTATATATCCATCTGAAGTTTTGTTCTCTAATGATTCACCGATAAAGCAATTTAAACGCATGATTAAATATAAAGATAAAGCCGCCCTATTATCACCAATATTTAGACATATTTATGCTTTGTATGATTCAATAACTCCGGAAATACAAAAGATATCTACCCCTCCAACTGTTATTTTTCATTGTCATGATGTGTTAACACTTTCTATGGTTAACCGATATTTTCCAATGGAGCAGTGTGTAAAAATCTTAACTGTTCATGGATATTATACTCAAGAGATAATTGATGACTCTTTATTAGAAAAATCAATTGCTATAAAAAAATATTACAATTCTTGCATGAATATTGAAAAAGATGCAGTAAGTGCATCAGATCATATTATTGCAGTTGATTCAAGGATTAAAGAATATTTAATAAACAAATTCTCATATAAACCCTCCAACATCTCAATATTTCAAAATGCCACAGATACTGATACTTTTTGTCCTGTGACATATGATCTAAAAAAGAAACTACGTTACAAATATGCACATAAAAATGATGATATTATAGTATTTGTTCCACGTCGTTTGGTTCCCAAAAATGGCGTTGAATACGCAATAAAAGCAATTCGGATGATAAAACAACCATATGTAAAATTGGTTATTGCTGGAGATGGGTTATTAAGGAAAGAATTGGAAGGCATATCTAATGGCGATGATCGCATAATATTCCTTGGAGAAGTGCCTCACAACCAAATTGTAGACTATTATCAATTATCAGATATTATCCTTGTTCCTTCCATCACTTCAAATGATATTCAGGAAGCGACTTCTCTTTCTATGCTTGAAGGAATGGCATGTGGAAAGACCGTAATCTGCTCTGATATTGGAGGGATGCAGGAAGTATTAAAGAATAGTAAGGCGGGATTCTTAGTTCCAGAAAAAAATCCAGAAAGTATCGCGAATATTATCCAAGATATCATATTAAATCCAGAATTAGAAAAGTATGGAAAAATTGCACGATCCTATGTAATGGAACACCATTCCTATATTTCATATGCAAAACGTCTAGCAGACTTGTATCATTCCACTATGAAAACGAAGGGATTATTATGAAAAATCCGCGAGTTTCAATTTTGATGCCAACACATAACGATGAAGAAACAATTGTAGAATCCATAAATTCAGTAATAAATCAAGATTATCAAAATTGGGAACTAATTATAATTAATGATCATTCTGAAGAAACTGATGTTATCATTTCACAGTTCAAAGATAACCGAATAAAATATCTACATAATTCAGGTGATATTGGGCAGTTAAATGCAATAAATTATGGAGTACCCTATATATCTGGCGATTTGGTTACATTTCTACATTCAGATGATCGTTTTAATTCATCCTCCTCCCTGATAGAATGTGTACAGCATTTTCAAGATATTACTCTTGATGGGATTTATTCAAACCTTCGTATAATAAATGAAAAAGGATATTTTACTGGTTTCTTAAGAACAGTACCAAGTGTGAGAAAAAATTTATTAAATGGTATCTTTTTATTACGTGGATCCAATATTGTATCAGATGTTTTTTTTGTAACAAAAGATGTATTTTTGCGTGTTGTATTAAATAATTATTTATTCTGGAATATGCCATACTGGTTTTATGAAAAAACAGATAACAAAAAAAAGATAGGTGTTAACACAGAAAAAATTGTAGATAAACCTACGAATAGTCTTAAGGTTCTAAATTTAAAAAAAGTAAAACCTTGGTATGATTATAGGGTTTATAAGAATAATTATATCAAATCTGAAGTAGGAAAGTTTGAAACATTTAATGGGATGCTGAGAACAACATTAGTCTTAAGCTGTTATTTTGATGAATTTCCTTTTTCGAGGCTTCCCCGGATTACAGAATATTTAATAAAAAAATATGGCTTTTCTATTTCACGAAAACGTAAGTATTCGGGTTCATATTTTGATTTAGTATGCTCAGTATATCGTGGAATATATGGAGAGGGATGTATTAGCATGAATACATATTTAAAAGCAATTTTAGACTATTATCAAAATTATCCATCATCTAACGAAATAAAAATTCCAACTGAATTGATTAGGAATTGTAATAATTGGTATAAAGGGTGTGATGCAAGAAGGTTTTATCTTGATGTTATCAGTGAAGGAAAATTGGATCCCTTATATATATATATTCTTAAACATGCAAATGAGGGGTTTAATACAATAAATATTAACAGAAAAGAGGATCAGTCTAGAATGATTGATCTGTTGAAATTTTTAAATATTATGGCACGTGTTGAAGTAATAGATTTTCAATAACTGGTTTACCTCCCCCCAAAAAAAACATGGAATGATTAGAATATGAAGATTGGTATTATCCTTGGAACAAGACCCGAAATAATAAAAATGTCTCCAATAATTCGTTATTGTGAGAAATTGTCCATTCCATTTTTTATTCTGCATACAGGGCAGCATTACAGTTATGAAATGGACTCTCTTTTCTTCAAACAATTAATGCTCCCAAATCCCACATTTAATCTTAATATTGGTTCGGGATCTCATGCCGTGCAGACTGCCAAAATTCTAATCGGTGTTGAAGAAATCATTTCCCGTGAACATCCGAGCATAGTTTTAGTTCAAGGTGACACAAACACTGTTCTGGGAGGTGCCCTAGCAGCAGTGAAACTACACATCCCCATTGGACATATTGAAGCTGGTCTGAGAAGTAACGATAGAACGATGCCAGAAGAAATAAACCGAATTGTTACAGATCATTTGTCTAATTATCTGTTTACTCCAACGATTTGTGCACAGAACAATCTCATAAGTGAGGGTATCCAAAAGGATAAAATTTTTTCAGTGGGGAACACGATAGTAGATTCCGTTAATTATAATCTATCGATTGCTAACTCACAATATTCTCAAATGAATATTTATTCATTAAGTCCGAAGCAGTATGTTCTTGTTACCCTCCATCGAGCAGAAAATGTTGATTCAGTAAGTCGGTTAAAAAAGATTTTCCAAGGATTGACTTCAATAATTAATGATTATAAATACCCTGTGATATTGCCTGTTCACCCACGTACCAAAAGAATGATTGAGCAAGAAAAAATTTCTTTTGGTAATATTCTCCTTATTAATCCTGTGGGCTACCTAGAGTTCCTCAACCTTGAATTTAATGCAAAAATAATACTTACCGATTCAGGAGGGGTTCAAGAAGAGGCCTGTATTCTAGGAGTTCCTTGTGTAACAATTCGTGAAAACACGGAGCGTCCGGAAACTATTGAAGTTGGATCTAATATTCTGGCAGGAACAGAGCCAGATTCAATAATTAGATGCTTTTGTGCGATGCTCGAAAAAAAATATGAATGGTCTAATCCATATGGAGATGGGAAAGCTGGTGAAAGAATTGTTGAATGTTTAAAAACTAAATTGTTGTGATTTTGATCTCAATACAAAACGACATAATTAGTCATAAGATATACTCCATTTTCAAATGCCCCAGTGATGGAGTCGAGTAAGGAGAAATGATTACTCATTTTCCCCCTTATAAGAACCGTACGTGGACCTTTTGATTCATACGGCTCAAACACCTTACAACCCGAATTTCGGGCGGCAGGTAGGAAAGTAGGTTAATTTCACTTGAACATCTGGAGTTCTTTGACGTATTCTATCCATGTGGGAAATAAAATACTCACGGTCAAGATATGGATTCATTTCTAGTGCAGAGATTCCAATTAAATATAACAATGATAAGATAGAAGTTCAAAATATATTATGCCTTTTGTTTCATCAAGAAAACCTATTTTATTAACTGACGATGATTTTGAATATTTAAACAAAATAGCTAAATCAAGAACATCTAAAAAGGCTATTTCTGAGCGTGCTAAGATAATTCTCTTATCTAATCAAGGAGTATCGGATTCATGTATTGCACGCCAATTAGGAATATCTCGGCACGTAGTAATGAGGACAATCAAACGAGTAATATGCATTGGGATTCATGATAGGCTATATGATTTACCAGGAAAGGGAAAAAACAAAGTCATATCAGTTGAAGCTAAAACCTGGATCATTGGATTATATTGTAGAAAACCATTAGATTTTGGGTTTCCTCATGAATTATGGACACAAAGACTTCTTCAAAAATACATACAGGAGCATGCAGATGAGGAGGGTTATCCCGAAGTAGCCAAAATTTCTCAAGGGACGATATCGAAAATTTGCAATGCAAGCGTAATAAGACCGTTCAAAATTCGATCTTATATTCAGAAGTCTGATCCAGAATTTAAGGAAAAAGCAGCAACATTACTCCATACATATCAAGAAGCTAACATCCTCAAAATTCTAGAAAAAGAGGGCAAAGATCCAGAAACCTTCATTATATCATTTGATGAAAAAAGTGGAATTCAAGTTCTCGATAACAAGTATCCCGATTTAATGCCGGTTTCGGGTCAATATCCATACATTTTTCGAGATTATGAATACATTCGGAAAGGAACTGTTTGCCTAAAAGCAGCAATAGACTTAGTTACTGGATTTGTTCATTATCGGATTTCGGAAAAAAATAATAGTGCTGAATTTGTTGAGTTTTTAAGAAAAATAGACAGTCAATATCCCAAAACGGTCAAAATTAAAGTTATATTAGATAACTTAAAGGTTCATTCTTCCGCACAAACCATAGAGTATCTTAAATCAGTCCCCAATCGCTTTGAATTTATTTTTACTCCTAAACACGCTTCTTGGCTAAACATTATTGAATCCTTTTTTAGTAAGACCTCTCGATCAGTATTAAGGGGAATAAGAGTGAAATCGAAGGAAGAAATCATCCTACGGTTATCTAACTATATTGATAGTTTAAACCAAGAACCTGTAATATTCAAGTGGTCATACAAGATGGATCCTAACCCCTCGGGTGTTATTTTGACATAGTTATGTTAATTTGAAATCGCTGCACTAGTGCCCCTCGCCACTTTATTCTATAAATAAATGTGCCAAAAGTACTTTATAAAAGTACGTACTATAAAATTTAATGTTTAGAAAATATTCAATTTATCTTCCTGATTTTGAACGAGAAGAATTACTATCAGTAGTAAATAAGGGTATATCCCCTGCCTATCGAATAAAACATGCCCAAATTCTATTAAATGCTGACAAGAACGGCCCTAATTTACCAGATTGGAAAAGCGCTGAATTTATTAAATGTCATCCTCAAACCGTGTTTAATGTAAGAAAAAGATATCATGAACAGGGTCTAAAAGCTGCATTGGATAGGAAATTCCGTGAAGAACCACCGAATGAACCAATTTTAGATGGACAGAAAGAAGCTCAATTAATTGCAATAGCCTGCAGTCAACCTCCCACTGGTTATACTCGATGGACGTTTAAACTCCTTTCCGAGCGTATGGTAGAATTAGAGATCGTTGAAACAATCTCTCCAAAAACTGTTGAAAGAGCCTTAAAAAAACGAACTCAAACCTCATTTGAAAAAATGCTGGGTAATCCCTCCTCAACAGAACGCTGAATTTGTTGCTCACATGGAAGATATCCTTGAAATATATCACCTTCCATATAATCCAAATATCCCTGTTGTTTGCATGGATGAGAAACCAATTCAATTTATTTCTGATACCAGACCTTCAATTCCTCTTTCACCATCTCATCCTGAGCGGTTTGACTATGAATATCAGAGAAATGGTACGTCAAATATCTTTATTTTCACTGAACCATTGAAAGGTTGGCGGAAAGCTGTTGTAAGGGAAAAGAAAACTAAACAAGATTGGGCTGAGGAAATCCGAACGATATTGATTGAGGATTACCCATCTGCATCGAAAATTATTTTGATCTGTGATAATTTGAATACACATACGATAGGTGCTTTATATGCAACATTTACCCCTAAAGAAGCACTGAAACTTTCCAAACGATTAGAGATTCATCACACACCAAAACACGGTTCATGGTTAAATATTGCAGAAATTGAGTTGAGTGTTATGACCATGCAATGTTTAAACAGAAGAATCGGGGATCCCATTTCGTTAAAGAATGAAATTAAATTTTGGCAGAAGAACAGAAATGAAAATCAGAAGTCAGTAAACTGGCAGTTCAAATCAGAAGATGCAAGAATTAAACTACGTCACCTTTATCCACAAATTTAAGTGGCGAGGGGTACTAGTATCCCCAATACTCCACAATATAAAATAAAAAATTTCGAATGCGGGCATATATACGCTAAAAAAATTCGTTCTCGTGTTTTTGGAACCGACATTCCGCAGAGATCTCATAACGAATAATATTTTTCACAATGCGGCCCCAAGAACCTAATAATTTTTATGAGGATGTCATTAAGATTCAAAACTTTCGTGACTACCATTCCCTCGATTCGAAGTGATATTTCTTTTACCCTTCTGAAAAGGAAAAATATCCATCTCATCGTTGGTTTTTGTGTTGGCTTTCCCGTCTGATCAGGTATGCTTTCGTTTGCTTCTCTCAGCCCTTTTCTCAGTCTGTATTCAGCAACAGCGTAGACATAAAGGCAGAGAACCATTACCATTGCCAACGCCTGAATTCTTCCAATATTCTTCAAAAACACGTCTGAAACCCTGAATGTTTTATCTTTCAGGAACCTGAATCCCTTCTCCACCTGTGATTGTCCTTTATAATAACTCAAAGTTGTATCAGGATCCAAATCCAGATCATTCGTCGCAAGAATAAACCTTCCAAGGATTGATCGTTCTTGTTCGATAAGTACCTGGTTGAGAGATATTTCTGCGTTAACAATGAACTTTGTCACAAGCTGTTCATCTTTCTTAGGTCTTCCCCGTTTTTTCTCTAATCGCTCTCTGACCTGGTCAATCGTGAATGAACTGAAAATTACTTTAGGATGGTTCTGTATCCATTCTTCTGCAACCATTTTTGCATCTGGTTCACAAGCAAATCTTTGAGAACATAAGTGTTTGAGCGATTTTTTTGTCTTCTCAAATTCAATCAGGATTCTCTTCTGGAAATCAGGTTCTTTCTTCTTTTGTTGTTCATTTGAATGAAATACGGTCCAGTTCTGGGGTATTCCTGCATATTCAAATTTTGCAGTAAACCATGAGTATCGCTCATCCTTACATGGGATGAAGAGTTCCGACGTATTCCTCAGAACTATCGCTTCAGATATCGTCATTGGAACTCTGCTTACCCAGAATGTGTGAAGACCTAATGTCTGGATATTGTCTTCAGTATAAAATGCAGCATCCGCCACGTGAATCACTTTGTCACCGGTATTTAGATTCATACGGACCTTATTGATTATTTCAAGTAATGCTTTCTTGTCAGATTCGTTCCCTGAAAAGGTTTGAAGCATGAGGGGGATGCCATATTGATTTGTTGCCATTCCCAGAGAAAACCGTTTCAGATCCCAACGGCCATCCTTGGGATGACCATGAGTTATTGAGATTTCCTGACTTTGGCTTTCTCCATCATACTCGCCATACACACTGAAATTTGTTGTATCGGCATTAACAAGATGGATTGAGAACTCTTCATTTTCCAGCGAAGGGAGAATGATCTGATTGAAGAGTTCTGTTTCACCGTATGCATGTATTGCATCAAGAGTTCGACCAATTACATCATCATTGAAGTTGGTTTCACACACATCTTGGTGAAATAGTCGTTCAACGGCAATGTCTGTAAAAAAACCTGGAAAAAGATAAAGACGGCGTTCAATATATCCGAGGCCATTGATTACCATTCCTTTAAGGGCATCACCATGAGTGAGTTTATGTTGTCCATTTTTAGGGATGAGATTGTCTACGATCTCACTAATTTTTAATGAATCATAACATCCAGCAACCAGTCCTAAATGACCGATTGTTCTATCTGAACCTGAAACGAAGATATCATCAAAATCCATTGAATATACAGTGATCGACGTACTTAGATAAATAATTTACCTTTTTATATAATTAAAGAAGTTGCGAAGATCTGCGGAATGTCGGTTGGAAAAGTTCGTTCCGTTGTTGTTTATTCAAATATGAACGCAGGTATTAGAGATACTGAAGAAAGAAATGAAATTCTTCAATCATATTCTGTCACAGACAGTCGGCGGCAATTAGTACAACGAATTGAATAATTAGTACAAACATTTAAATCTGAGTACGTTGTATTATTCTTTTCAGGAATGACTATCGTTGCTGGCTCCAATGTAACTATCGCTCATTTAGGTATCGTTGCTGGAATAATGGACTCGCTTGGAATTCCACAATATATTGATAGTGTTCTTCCAAAGAAGCGTCAGCACAAAGTCAGCCGTGGAACAGCAACAAAAGCGCTTATCCTGAATGGATTAGGATTTAATGAGCGTCGTCTTTTTCTCATGCCTGAATATTTTGAAGATCTCGCTACCGAACGTCTTATAGGAGAAGGAATTGAGCCAGAGGATCTCAATCAATATCTTTTTGGAGACTGTTTCGAGTCCATTGCGAGTTATGGTCCAACACGGTTATTTACCGGGATTGTACTTCATATCATGAACCAGATTCAATTCGGAACTCATCGACTTCACTATGACACAACCACCATCAACGTTACCGGTGAATATGATCGTGCTTTCAATACCCGCTTGATTCAGATCGTTCGGGGTCGTTCGAAAGATCATCGTAATGATTTAAAACAGTTCATTATTTCCCTGGTTACTAACCAGCATGGAATTCCTCTTTTGCATGAAAAAGCCACATGCGAAGGGGGGATCAACCTCCTTATATCAGATCAGGATCGGGTTTCTTAATTGCCTGAACAGCTTCAGAAAATAATTTAATAGCCTCTTCTATCGTGTATGAGACGGGAATTTTAACGGTTTTTACTGAAAGTGGTTTCTTTGGTCTGGAGTATTTATCTTCATAAACCTCGTTGTTTACGATGAGGTGCCATACAACAGTGATAATTTTTCTTGCAAGAGCCACTGCAGTTTTCCCTTTTCCAATAAGGTCCTTCTTAGCAATATAGAAATCAGCGAAAACACTCCCCGATTTTTTTGCCGCTGCATGAGCTACTTGAATTAAAATCCACCTGAGTAATCGTGAACCTCGTTTGGTGATTGATCGTTTTGACTTATGGTCTGCAGACTGATAGACTCTTGGAACAATTCCTGCCCAACTTGCTAACTTATCTCCGGATTGAAAATCTTTAAAGTCACCAACTTCCGCAAGTATTGTAAACGCTGCGATCTCTCCGATACCAGGAACCGAATACAGGATTTCAAATTCCCGTGGATATTTATCCATGGCGTACTGAGAAGCGGTTCGTGTAAGATGTTCTATTTCGTCATCCAATTGCTTCATAACCCGAAGACAGTGCCTCAACTGTATCAATGCATACAATGAGAGATTTTGTTCCAGAAGTGTTCGAATCTCTTCTTCTTTCCTATCCCTCACGCGTGCATGGATAGATAGAATTACCTCGTCTGGAGATTTCCCATCAAGGATGCCTTGCATGATCTTGACTCCGGATTTGCCAAAAATGTCGGTAAGAACATTGGATAATTGGAATAGTTCACTGTCAAGGATGCTGTGAACCCGATTTTTTATGTCAGTACGCTTACGAACAAGAAAATGCCGGAGACGAACAATCTTTCTAAAGTCACGATGTATGCGTAAAAATACTCGAGAAGGCTTAATCATCCCCTTTAGCGCTAAAAGCGCTATCATTTCCGAATCAATTTTATCCGTTTTTTTATGGGATAAAACCTTCATATCATGAGGATTACCAACAATAAATTCCAAATAATCGCATAATAGATCATAAATCTGTACCCTGTAGTCACTTGTAGATTCACATGCAACCACTTGGCATTTATTTGCAAAGACCCAATCTTTCAATGCAAGTAGCCTTTGCATTGTTCTTTCAAATCGCTGTTGGAATTTGACACCATTAGTATGGAGTACTGTAGCGATGATAAATCGCTTATGGATGTCTAATCCCGCAGCTATTGTATACTCTTCTGTCATATTTCCCTTAAATTTAAGAAAATTGGGTAGATGCTGAATTACCTGACTGGTTAATTTTGCATTCGCGATCTATGTCGCAGTCCAGCCTGCAGTAGCAATTCCGGGTTAGTTTTTATACCGAGTTTCAGATCTCAAAAAGAAAACAACCTGCTCTACCCAAAAAGAGATTGACTGAGTACTATATCCATTTTTCAGGAGTCAAGCTTGAGGCAGCGCCTCATTGGGGTTTTTATGGAACCATTATCTGGAAACATATCAGACAAAAAGATCCTTATTCGGACAATTAATGAGGTTAGGAATAACCTAAACACGGATGAAACCGTTTATCATATGGCAGATTCCGCCTTTTATTCCGCTGAAAGCATCTCCACCCTTGGACAACTATGTTTCTGGATTACTCGTGTTCCTGAAACAATCAAAGAAGCTCAGAGTATTGTTACATCTGATGTTACCTGGTCCTCATGCACTGATGATCGGTATTCATATGTCATTTTCGAGAGTTCATATGGTGAGGTATATCAACGGTGGGTTCTTTTTAGTTCATCAGAACAACAAAAAAGAAGCATTCAGACGCAGAAAAGAAATATTACCAAGCATCTGGAAAAGGACAAAACAGCACTAAGGAAATTATGTGTTAATGGATTTGCTTGCGAAGCTGATGCCCGGAAGACCGTAGATAAATGGATGAATAAGCATCCTAGATATCTCATTTCTGACCTTACCATATCAGTTAAGAATCAAAGACTAGAAGGAAAACGTGGAAGACCAAAAAAAGATGAAATCCTTGAGAAGGTATACTTCATTTCCTGTGAACTTGAACTCAATCAACAAGTAATTGCACAGGAGCAAGAACGAATGGGTCGGTTTATTCTTGCGAGTAATGATAACACAATTGATCCCGAGGTGATGCTCACTTATTATAAAGAGCAAAGCACGGTGGAACGGGGATTTAGATTTATTAAAGACAAGAGTTTCCACGCATCCGAGGTATACCTAGAGAATGAAAACCGGATTGCCGCCTTGGTTATGATTATGGTACTCTGTCTGCTTGTTTATTCAATTGTCGAGTGGCAATTCAGGAACACCTTGAAAGAGCAGAAGGTTACAATTCGCGATCAATTCGGAAAATCAACGGATAAACCAAGAGCCAAATGGGTCTTCTTCTTATTCAGAAGAGTCAGGCAGATTGATCTGATGATAAAAAAAGAAAGGTCACCGAATTGCTCAATATTACTGAGGAAATTCTTAATATCGCGAAGTTGTTTGGGCCGAGGATAGAAAAATATTATTCTTAAAAATTAACCCGCCGAGTGTCTGCTGTCAGGTTGAATCCCATACTAAAAAACGAAGAAAATTTGAATGAAAAACAATTAAATGACCATTTAATTAAGATATTGAAATCATATTACCGGTTTTTTATATTTAGATTTATCAAATCAGGCAGTCACGTTACAGGGGAATGGGAATTCAACGATGAAGAAATCTCGCGAGCTCAATTAGCAGATGGGAAATATGGCATTCTCTCAACTGATGATAATTTAGATGCAAAGGAAGTTGTAAATGAATATTTTGGAAAAGATTTTGTTGAAAAAAGATTTCAGAAGATGAAATCAGGTCATGAATTGATGCCAGTTAGACATCGATTGGAACACCGGGTGAGGAGTTACATTTTCCTCAATATGCTCGCACTTCGGATAAATACGGTTATTTTTCTAAAATTTAGAGCGGTTTGTCCCGAAAAAACAGAGGAATGTGTACGAGTATTCCTGAAGAAAATGAGCAGAGTAGAAAGAACTGAAGTGAAAATCGGTAGCGAAATCAAGACAATATTCCTTAATCTCACTCCTGAACTACAAGAGACGCTCAAATTGATCGGATTCTCACATCTTTTCAAACAAGATCAAATGGGGGTGTAGGTGATACTACGACGCTAATGGGGTATTTACATCTATTTCCTGGAAAAAAAGGGTTTATTTAAAAGGTCTGAATGATAGTATTTTATTTTCGCGATTTATATTTATCTCGTGTCTAAATTTTTCAATCTCCATTAATTGATGTTGGTAGTCAGCATAATTGATGCCATTGATGGAAATCATTTTTACTAATTCAATAATCTCATATAATGTTTCAACTCGATAACCGATCTTGTACGAGGAGAAGTAATAATCGAAAAAAGTGTTCCCAATAAATATTATTGGTATTCTATATGATATTGCATCAAAAAATGATCCGCTAGCAGTATATTTATATGAATCCCGATTATAAAAAAAAATCAAATAATCAACATCTCTAACATACCTCTCGATTTCGTTTCGAGAAAGGCGTTTTCCCTTTGATACACAGTTGATACTTGTAATATGAATTTTATCAGAGAGATATGTTGATACTTTGCTGGATATCGGGAGAAAACTAGTTAAAAACCAGTTTATTGTTTTATGATCAATAATAGAGATAAAACATGAGATAAGTTTCTTGTATTTTTGGTTTATTATATTTATATTCCCACAATTCTCCCCAATGATGCGGAATTCATATTCTACCGTTTGGTTGGTCTGCATTTGAAGGGCTTTGGCGACACATTTCATAAGATATGGATTTCCTTGGCCTATTGTAGCAAATACGATTCGATTATCAGTTTTTGTTTTTGTTTCTGTATTATCATAAATATACGGAAGATCAATGGCTGTAAATTTATCAAATGGCGGTTTTGAAATATCTGAAATAGTATTTAGAATTGAAGGAGAAAGAACAATATACTGTATATTGTCATTGTCCTTTTGATCTAATGCATAACCAAATTGTTTAATTCGGTTTAATATGAATGAAGAATTTGGGTTCTTAATTTCTTCCAATACTCCATGTACAATAATTTTTATCTGAAAGTGATTGTAATGAACCTGCTTTAATAAATATTTGAGAATGAGGAGATTATATGAATAAACTGATAAAAAAATAATCTTATTAATCTTTTTTTCATACGCATACCATAATAAACGATTGATTAACTTGTAATATGTAACTATTTTCGATACTCTCAATAAATTTTTCTGGGGGATTATTACTGGAAAATAATCAATATTTTGGATATCTATGTTTGTATCAGACAATATCTTCTTAATGCAACTAATGTGGCTCAAATCAGCAAAAAAAGAAATTTTTTCATTTTTATTAGCTATGGAGATGCTATAAATTAAAGATGCATTAACAATATCATGAGCACTTCCGATACATTGGGGTTCTAATACAATGATCATTTAATATTATTTCCTTTTATGTGATGTGATCAGGGTTTTTCTCAATTTTGTGTTAGGGGCCGTAAAAAGATTAACTCGTACTCCACGAATTTCAAATTTTGTTGGGTCTCTCATTTTTTCTAATTCAACCGATGAAATCAAAATAAAATTGTTCCGATGTATGAGTAATTGTCGTACATCTCCTTATTATATACATTTAGTCAAAAAAACATTATTTAAAATTGGAAAGATAATCCATTCGACTCTCATTATAATTATGATTCATTATTTATTTAATAAAACTACGATAAAGATAAAAACTTCATAATAATAATATATACATATTGATCCAGTGCCTTGTTATTCAAATAATAAATTTTGGTTTTATCATATTTAATGGGAGATATGTTTGAAAATGATAGATGACTCGACAATTAGTGATTTTGTGGTAAAAGTTAAAAAATTAGTTGAAGAGAGAAAAAATCGTGATGAAATAAAAACCAAATGCAATATACCCAAAAGGAAAAAAAAGTTGAATTGTTCGAACTATAATATAAATAATACAGATTTTAACTTAGTATCTAGTCCTAATATACTTTCTAAAATTGCCTGTAAGGTTCGAAAATTTATAAATACTGAAGTCCGTAATTATGTAGACCCTAGTATAGATAATCAATCAAAAGTAAATTTCGAACTATGCAAAGCAATTGTGGAATTGGAGGGAAGGGTTTGTTTTCTTGAAAATATTACTGATATGATAAATGTCAGAGAGAATCTTGGAAGTGATAAAATATTTGCTCCAATTTCTGACGGTTTAATTGAGAATAACTTCAATTTATGTATTAATACACAATCCTCCTTAATCAGGATAATAGAGAACACAATAGATTTGAATAATTCCCAACATCATATTGCAGAATATGGCCTTTCAGATGGTTTTATCTCGATACATCTTTCAAAAAATTATGACTCCGAAATATATGGGATAGATGATAGTATCGAATATATTACTAAATGTTATTGTACAAATGAGAATTTATGCGGTTCAGTAAAATATCTATTAGCGGATAGTAATACCTTAAATCTTATTAAATCCGGATATTTTGATATCATTTTTTCCATTGGTGTTCTGAATAATCTTTCCAGGACTGAATCTTATAATCTCCTGAATACTTTATTACGTATATCAAAAAAGGTTCTTTTCTCAGTATCACTTGAGGGTGATCCATGTTCTTCATTTTCTGAAAGACGATTAAACTCTATTGAAGATTGGAATGAGGTTTTAAATGATCTTATCTGTTGTAAGGAATATCTAAGTTATGATGATGATAATACTCATATTATTGGAATAATTTCAAATATAGGTATCATATGAAAATTGGTATCGATCTTCTACCTTTATCCATAGATCCCAAAGGAAGGGGTATAACAACATATATTCTGCATCTCATAAATCATCTGATTATTGATCATGATGCTGAATACTTTTTGTATAACTACAAAAAAGGGTCTGTTCCAAATACAATAGTTAACCGAAAAAATGTCACGTGTATTCCTGATAACATTAGCGGAGATTTATCATCATCTCTGGATCACTTTGTTTATACAAGTTTCCTGGCCTTAAGTCATCCGATTGTGAATCCCGGTGATTTAGCCTGCTCATATTCGATTATTGTTTATGATATTATACCAGTTGCATTATGGGAAAAATATATATCTCATTTTTCAGATAAAGTAAAAAATGATTATTTTAAAAGGTTATATCAGATCAGATATTGCCAAAATATTTTTGTCATATCGTCTTCAGTGAAACGAGATCTTGTTGAATTGTTGGAAATTGATCCTTCAAAAATCACGATTATCTTTGCTGGATTGGATCCTGATATTAACTATTTTGTGGACAATGAGGTTGATTGCCTATTTAACAAAATAAAGATTTCACAAAATTACTTCTTGTCTGTTCCCAGTATGGACACAAGAAAAAATGTAGAGGGGATGATAAAAGCTTATGCAAGATTGCCTAAAAGAATCCAAAATGATTATCAATTTGTGTTAGCAAATGAAATTACCCCTGATTATGAAAGAAAAATAACTCACTTAATCCATGAAGAAGGTATTCCCCCAGGAAAAATTCTTTTTACGGATTATTTATCCCGTCATGATTTGTTTTTGTTATATCAACATGCTTCACTTTTCGTATTTGTTCCGCACTACGAAGGATTTGGATTACCTGTAATTGAAGCAATGGCTTTTGGAATTCCTTCTATTGTATCAGACAATTCCTGCTTACCGGAAATAGGTGGTGATGCTGTTTTATATGTGAATTCCAATAATTATCAGGAGATTGCAGAAACTATTGGTAACCTAATTGATGATAAATCTATGCAAAATTCCCTTATAACGAAAGGAAAACAACAACTGGGTAAATTTACTTGGGAGAACACAGCAGATCTTCTATTTAATGGTATAATTTCCTTAAATAAATTAGCAATCAAATTGAGAATTGGAATTATCACTCCATGGAATTCAGGATGTGCCATCTCCGAATATTCTTATCATCTGTCAAATTCTCTAAATCATGATGTAACTATTTTTGCAAACATTATTGGGAAGGATGAAAAAGTTCGTTGTGATGGCATTGATGTTAAAAGGTGTTGGAAAATTGGTCTAAACAGTTATGAACAATTAACAAGGGCAATTTCTGAACATTTAATTGATATTGTTCACATACAGTATCACCCTGCATTGTTCTCTATGGAATTTCTCAGAAAATTCATAACCCACTTAAATAAAAATAAAATTAAGTCGGTTGTTACATTCCATCAAAATCTCCAAAATGCCACAGGAGGCATCGAATATATACATTCAGATATAAAGGAGTTTGAAAAAATAAATTGCATTATTGTATCAAACAGTTCTGAATTATCACGATTACGATCAGTGGGATTAAACAACTCATTTTTTGTTCCAAATGGAATTATTGGGAAAGAAAAAATTAAACAAGATCTTGGTTTAAGCAATAAGATTGTGATTTGTGCACTATTTACCAATTTGGGTTTAATTGGTGTGAATGATGAGTTTATCGCCCTATTAAAATCAATCGTTCCCTTGAAACGGTTTTTTCCAGAAATTATTTTGTTAGTTCTTCCTTGTACGGATAAAGAATTTGTTAGCATTAACTTGGAGGAAATACTTTATAAATATAATCTGTCTTATGATCTGAAATTTTCGGTTATATTAATAAATGAATTCCTTAACGATGAAGAAATTGCATTATCTTTGTTTATTTCTGATATTGTTATTCTTCCAAATCATAATTCTAATACTAATTATTTAACATATTTAGAAATTGCATTAAAATTAAATTCTCCGCTCATTTTAACAAAAAATCATATGTTGGGAGATTCTGCGAAAAATGTTAAATTCTGTCGACCCAGTTGCGAGTCATTTTATGAAGTTATTTTTTATATATTATTCAATCACTCATATAATGAGGCCTCTAAATCTTTATCATTAAAAAATGAGGTATATGATACATGGGATGATGTTGCAAGAAAATATGAAAAAATATATAATAATATTTAACTCTCAACTCTCCTGATCATTTGAAGTATACATCTCCCAGTATTTTCCTTTTTGTTTTAATAATTCGTCATGAGTTCCTTCTTCGGTAATTTCTCCCTTATCAATTGTAAATATTTTATCTGCATTCTTTATCGTTGTTAATCGGTGTGCAATTACTAATGTTGTACATTCTTTAGAAACATGGTCTATCGCTTTTTGGACTGCTGCTTCAGAAATATTATCAAGTGCACTTGTTGCTTCATCAAGGATTAATAACTCAGGACGACGAATCATAGCTCTTGCGATAACAATTCTTTGTTTCTCTCCACCTGAAAGGTTAATCCCCTGATCTCCTACAAAAGTATCATACCCATGAGGAAGATCTGAAATAAAATTGTGAGCATGAGCTAGTTTTGCAGCTCTAATAATTTCAACATCGGAATATTTTTCTCCAAAACAAATATTTTCCTTAATTGTGTCATTAAATATGAAAGGTTCCTGACTGATATACCCAATTAAATTGCGATATGATCCAATTTCAAAACTTTTTAAATCCTCATTGTTGATATAAATAAATCCTGATTTTGGATCGAACAGCCGTAATAAAAGACTTGTAATTGTAGACTTACCGGATCCAGAAGGGCCTACTAAAGCAGTCATAGAACCTTTTTTAATTATCATATTTACCTGTTTGAGGATGGGCACATGATTATATGAAAAATTTACATCCTTAAGAATAATATCTGACGAAATATTATTACAATTAATATTTCCATTTACGATTTTTTCATATTTTTTATCGTTCAATGCATTATAAACAGAAACGATATGTGGGAGGGAAGCACTCAATTGTAATCGATAATCCCCAATATTCATAAACTTAGGTAATACTTTCATAGTACCCGCTGCAAATGTACCCAGAACTGGGATTACTGATATAAATTTATCTGCATAATATACATATAATATTAATACTATCCCTCCTATTGCAATGTAGAACAGAGAATTAATTGCAAGTATTGGAATTCTCTGTATAAACATTAGTTCAGCAAATCGGTCCCAGTATATCTTTAATGCATCAGAATATTGCTCATTCCAGTGATCAGCTGCATGAAGAGCTTTGATTGGTTTTACACCAGATATGTATTCAGTAATTACCTTATTTTCTGACTGTCCGGAAACAATTTGAAGAAAACCTAGTTTTTCGGAAATATTCTTTCCAATCATATTGAGAAGCACATAAAACAATCCACCTCCTATTAAAACTAAAAGCATTCCTTCAGGAGAAATAAGAAATAACATAAATATAACTAACAGAGAACTGACTAAATCAGTACATAAACAAAGCAATTTATCAAATGTTTGTTGGACATTACTTGGGCTAATATTAAAAAGGGTTATCAGATCGCCTTGTTTTGTGTCAATAAAAAAATTGTAATCATTATTATTAATTTTATGGAAAATGGCTTTTTTGATGTTAATAATCACTTCTTTTTGAAAAATGAATGCTATTTTCCAATAAACCAACTGTAAAAACAAGCTAGTTCCAGTTAAAAAAATAAATAAAAACCCTAAATGAACAAAAGGAGAACCTATAGGTATTAATGAACCAAATTTTTCAATAAAATGGTATATTTGGTTTGTATTTGCATCTATCTGAAATCCAACCGACAGCATTGGATATAGTAAAGAAATACTTAAAGCGTCAATTATTCCTATTATCATCGCAATGAGAAAAAGGAATACTAAAAAAAATTCATAGCCTTTTATAAAAAATCTTAATTTATGGAAATATTCAGGCAAACTAATCATATCTTGTTATTAAGTTCATTTTCTTTGGTATTAACTTCTCTCTGGCATATACTATACTTAACAAAAACCTTTTAATAAAACTTGGGTATCAGTCTAAGAATTTTTTTCTTATTATGGACCAATTTGTGAACCCTCTAGGAAATTCAGGCATCTATCGTTTCTTTCCTATTCAGTAGTTCGCTAACTCATTTACAGATTTCAATTATTTAACGTAACTATATCGATATCTCTCAATTGGAACCCTGTATGAGGGAATTCGAGTCCTAAACTTTCTCAACTTTTTTGTATAGTTCCAAAGGAGATCAAGGAACCATTCAAACCTGAATGCACGCAAAATTATTACACGAGGACCTGTCTGGATGGGTGAAAAATAATCCCATGCTATCGCAAGCCAAATATTCTTTAAGAGCATTGAAACTATGGCGTAAAAATACTTAAGTTTTACACTTTTAGACGATGTTTTAGGCTTTGACCGGTTTCTCATCCTATAGGATGATTCAATTGCGAATCGAGTACGATATATATTGAAAATCTTTTTGAACTTCCAATCTATTCCAAATACAACATATCCATAGTTAATCGCTTTGTTCTTCCCTCTTTTCCCTTTCGAGTCTGTGGTAACAACAGCTAATCTGAATGTAACTGGACACTTTCGGTCCTTCATTGTATAGGTGTCAAACTTTGATCCTCTTCCGTCTAATAACTCTATCATCCGTTTTCCATGTCTTTTTACTGAGATAATGTTAGGCACATCGCAGATCTGTAATAGTTTGATAACTTTTTTACTATAAAAACCACGATCTAAACATAAAACCTCCATCTTCAGGTTTAATGACTTAATTACGTCCAAAAAGTATGCTACATAATAAGCTGAAGAGAACTCCGGATGCATCGGGAGGATGGATAAAGTAAGCTGACGGTTTTTGTTAATAACATACAGAGTTGCATATCCGTAAAAGTCGTTTGTAGACTTCTTTTTCTGGCTTCGGACAATATAATCCCAGTTTTCCTGGGTTTGATTGCCATAATCGGGATCCAACGTAAAATCTATTGCGAATTTATACGCTGTTCCAGGATTAAGGATAGATATTGCATCAGAGGTTAGTATTTCTACATTATTTTCCTGAAGAAAGTTAAAGTCAAGTTTCTGAAGGTGGTGCCGCATTGAATTTTCACAAGGAACATTAACAAGACTATTCGTTGTTGAATGAATTGATCCCTGATTAGAAGCCATTCCGACGACTGTTTTAATAACTTTTCTCTGATTCAGTTTTCCTCGAATCGGGATTTGAAGAGTATTGTCAAGCGCAGAAACGACCCTTCTAAAGCACGTCTACTCACTAATTGAAGGGCAATTTGTCGCAGGATTGGATTTAAACTGATATGCCACAGGGGGCAACTCGTATCTATATTAAGTTACCGAATTGCACTCGATGTCGAAAAATTGAGTTAGTGAACTACTGATATTATACACTGAACCGGAGTGCGAGATACCATAATATTATTAATCAATTTGTTTGGAGCATTTTATATCTGACTATCTCTCCTGGTGAAATGAGAGGTGGGATATCATTTAGAATTATAAACCTGTAATATGGAATATTCTGATCTCCTCACTTTCTTACTTTTAATTCTCCTTGCCTGGATTTCTTACTTATATTACCGGTTGAAAACATCGATTGAAGAACGTGCACGAACTCTACATAACCGGTGGCGTGATCAGGATCTCTCCTTTCTTCAGTCACAGATGGAGCAACAGACAGATGAAAAGATAAGGATCTGGAAAAATGACGAAGAGCGGAGCATTCGCCAAGATGCGATTAAACGATCACGGGAAGTGATCCACGGAAAAGTGACTGAACACCTGATACCCTTCTTCTCATCGTTCCGGTGGAATCCCGCAGATGCAAGATTCCTGGGTTCTCCAATTGATTTTGTCATATTTGATGGATTGTCTGAAGGTGAGGTTAGGGAAATTATCTTTGTAGAAGTAAAAAGCGGTGCAAGACCGGTTCTCACTCCCCGTGAACGGTCAGTTGAGAGGTGTATTAAGAGGGGGAATGTTGACTTTACGGTAATCCATCATTCAAACAGTCAGACAGAACAATAAACCATCATTGCCAACAGTATTCCCATCTGATATTTATGAGTCTTATGCCAACATTGTTCACAGCGCATGGAAATCCGATGAATGCTCTAGTATCCCTCGCCACTTTATTCTGTAAATAAATGTGCCAAAAGTACTTTATAAAATTACGTACTATAAAAGTTAATGTTGCGAAAATATTCAGTTTATCTTCCAGATTTTGAACGTGAAGAATTACTATCCATCGTAAAGAAGGGTATAGCCCCAGCATATCGCATAAAACATGCCCAAATTCTATTAAATGCTGATAAGAACGGCCCTAATTTACCTGATTGGAGAGTTGCTGATTTCATTAAGTGTCATCCTCAAACCGTTTTTAACGTAAGAAAAAGATATCATGAGCAGGGTCTTAAATCTGCATTGGATCGGAAATTCCGTGAAGAACCTCCGATAGAACCAATTTTAGATGGACATAAAGAAGCTCAATTGATTGCAATTGCTTGTAGTCAACCTCCCACTGGTTATGCTCGATGGACGTTTAGACTACTTTCCGAGCGTATGGTTGAATTAGAGATAGTTGAAACAATTTCTCCAAAAACAGTTGAAAGAGCCCTAAAAAAACGAACTCAAACCTCACCTAAAAAAGTGTTGGGTAATCCCACCCAAACAGAACGCTGAATTTGTTGCTCATATGGAAGATGTCCTTGAAATTTATCATCTTCCATATAATCCAAATATCCCTGTTATTTGCATGGATGAGAAACCGATTCAATTAATTTCTGATACCAGACCTTCAATTCCTCCATCACCATCTCATCCTGAACGATTTGACTATGAATATCAGAGAAATGGAACGTCAAATATCTTTATTTTCACTGAACCATTGAAAGGTTGGCGAAAAGCGGTTTTAAAGGAAAGGAAAACAAAGCAGGATTGGGCTGAAGAAATCCGAACGTTATTAGTTCAGGATTACCCATCTGCATCGAAAATTATTTTGATCTGTGATAATTTGAATACCCATACAATAAGGGCATTATATGCAACATTTACACCTAAAGAAGCATTGAACCTCTCCAAACGATTAGAGGTTCATCACACACCAAAACATGGTTCATGGCTAAACATTGCAGAAATTGAGTTGAGTGTAATGACTACGCAATGTTTAAACAGAAGAATTGGGGATCCTATTTCTTTAAAATATGAAATTAAAGTTTGGCAGAAGAATCGAAATGAAAATCAAAAGGCAGTAACTGGCAATTCAAATCAGAAGATGCAAGAATTAAACTGCATCATCTCTATCCACAAATTTAAGTGGCGATGGGCACTAGGTGGAACCACATTCTCCCGGTTCCTTGAAGGGTAGGCAGAAGATCTTCCCCGGCCACGTGCAATTTTGTGCATATCTGCTCACTGGGAAAGACATGGGCTTGTAGTCACTATGTCTGTGAATCTAGAAACAATCCATGACTTTTATGGATTTCCTAAAGAACTTTATTTGATTACATATCCAGCAAAGGGAGAACCTGAAGTTGGTGAAGAAGTTATCACACTGCTGGGTTCAGGAGGATACATTGTAGATCGTGATATGTCTCGGGGGCTGGATCATGGTACCTGGGTTCCTCTCCAGTTTCTATATCCTGATGCCGACATCCCGGTTCTGCAACTGAGCCTTCCTGTCGAATTACCTCTACCTGACCTTTTCACGATTGGAGGATTATTGGCCCCACTTAGAGAGTTGGGAGTTCTGATTCTGGGAAGTGGAAACCTGGTTCATAATCTATCAAGGGTAGACTTTGAACACCGGGATGCACGTGTTTTGGAATAGGCACACAGTTTTGATGATGACGTAAAAGAATGGGTTCTGACTCGGGATCATCAAAAACTTTAAGAACCATGGATGAGTAGTCCGGTTGGGAGAATAAGTCATCCAACTCTTGAACATTATGCCCCGCTTCTGGTTGTCTGTGGATCTGGAGGTTCATTACCTGTTTCCTTCCCGTTCGAAGGATTTGAACACGGAAGTATCAGTATGCGATCAGTACGGTTCGGATAGTGAAATCCCCTACAGCCAGCGCTTTAAGCTTTTTTGAACCGTTTTCTGTCCGAACAATCCTTCATAGATCTTCTTGCCTACAGAAATCCCCAAATCGACACTAACAGCATACACACACTGCTCATGCACAGGGCACCGCCGACACCTGGGGCCGGGGCCACAGTAACTCATCCCAAGGACGTAGAGCGGCCGGTCAAGTATCCAGGGATCTTCGGCTGCGATCATTTTTCCAAGGATTCTGGTCTGGTATGAGGTAAGGCCGTTTCCTTCTCCGCAGGCAATCCTTCCAAGAACACGTGAATCAACCACGTCGCCGACGATATCAAATATCCCCTCAAGGTACTGCTCGTCCTTTAATGCACCGGTTATGAGACAGGCCGTTGAGCGGGGGACACCGAGGACCTTGATACGTCTGAATACTTCCTGCGGACTTGAGAGGTAATCAGACCATATCTGCCTGGCATCACCATGATAGTACCGTACCATTAACGAGGCGACATCATAAAGACGGGTATGCACCGCAGGTTCTGGATGAAGATCGTATTCCCAGAACTGATCTGCCCATCCCTGGGGGGAATGAAGGAGGATACCATGCCAGAGGTTTTCTGGTTCTTCCAGAACCTCGTTGACAAAGTACTCGGTATTAGCCCAGACATCAGTCTTCCCGGCATTCAGTTCCAGAATACAAGCAAAAAGAAACCTATTCCCGTCCTGCATTGTCAGGGTATCAGGTTCGGTACCAGAGAGCCAGGGCCATTCACTGGTAGAAAAGCGTGGTGCTGATCGGCGCAAGTGCAGAAGAGTCTTCTTGCATATGCGCATGAGTTCTGGAAGAGCATGCTGAAGTCCTTCGGATCCGGCCTGTGCTATCTCTCTGATGAGGAAGATGAGGCGTTCCTTATCAATGGTGGTCGGATCAGAGGGAGACATCTGGTCGATGCCCCCGTTATCAGGCCATTTCTTGTTGATCATACTCCAAGTGTCGTCATGCACCGGGTAAGAACGGCACTTCCGAGCATCGCAGTTTCTGTTTGCACAACGATAAAAAATCGGGCCTGTTGATGAACAATCGGCCTCTGAACCCTGATCCTGATATCATGTACACCGTCCCAGGTCCTGACTTCATCCTCAAGATGGGTACAGGCATCTGTTGAGAGTTCATGTGGTGCATTCCCGGTTGTCATCGTAAAAGTTCCCTGTATCTCTTCAATCTCCTTTGCCAGCCCCCCCGATGTGTAATAATTATCAAATGAGGGAATAAGTGAGATCACATCGCTTGCCTTTGGATTTCGGATAAGGGCTGGTATATCAAGATCTCCTATGACAACCTTCTGAAAGGGAATGTTCTTAAATCCTTCAATAACGGCGTATCTGACCCCTGCATCAGAAAGTTGGTCAAGAGCAGCAGGGAGTGATATGGTACGACATGTGATCATCGTCTTCTCACGATCGATTCCTGCAACCACTGATGCTCCGGCATTATAATGCAGCGATGTGTCCTTCCCAGCGGGCAGGTCGCAGACATGATCACCGATATGCTTGATTGTACCGACCGCGCCGAATGGTAGCAACGCTTCTACTAGATCACGGATGAATGTTGTTTTCCCTGAGCCGGACCACCCGGCAATGTGAATTACTTTCATAAGATTCTGATGGTCTATTATTGTTTTTTAGTGGGAGATTTCCCCTCTCCCGATCTCCCTGAATCTGTTATATTGAATTTTCCTGGAAAAGGGTACATTGGTCCTGGGATAGGGAATTACCGTAGTGCTCTTCCTTTTTCCCTCTGAATGGAGTCCTCTTCTCAAGATTATGAACTGGTCTGGTGGTATGCGCAGGTCAACTGGTTACTCTTCAAGTTGTTTAGCAATGTTGTAGGCATCAACTGACTCTGCCGTGCGCCCGAGTTTTGCAAGGACACTTCCCTTTCCTTTCCATGCGATGGTAAAGGTCGGATCCAGCTCAATTGCATGGTTGTATGATTTAAGGGCGTCTTCAAAGTTTCGGGCATCTGCCTGAATATTTCCTTTGTTATACCAGGGGAATGCGTATGCCGGATCAAGTTCGATTGCCTTCTCATATGCGCCAAGTGCTTCATCAGTCCGGTTGATGGCTGCCAGGTTGGTACCCTTGTTGAACCAGGCTGCTGCATTTGCCGGATCCAACTGGCTTACTGTCTCATACGCAGAGATTGCCTCCTCATTCTTACCCAACCGTGCGAGTGTCAGGCCTGTATAAAACCAGGCATCAACATTTGTTGGATCCAGAGTGGTTGCATTTGTAAATGAAACGAAAGCCTCATCGTACTTTTTCTCGTCCCATTGTGCTTTTCCTGCATCCCACATCTGCTTCGCATCACTCACATTATCGGCAGCAGATATCGCCGGTAGAATCAAGATACTGATAAGAAGGAGAGCAAATATACACAGAAGATTCCTCATACAAAACGTCTGATCGGTGTAAGCATAAGGATTCCTATGGCCCTTATATATGGTCAGAACAGGATTGCTGCCCAAACCTGGACTATTATAAGAGACGGTATTGGATCAGGGCATAATTGCAGAGTAAGAGCACCTGTTTTTGATAGGTGAGTATGCAGATCAACTATTCTATTGGCTGGATCAACCATGAAAATCAACAGGAATAATTATTCTGGGTCATATAGATATTCAATAAATAGTAATGCCAGGTCTGAAATGTGACAGGTTATATGTCATACATCTCTGCAGAACTGGTATTCTCATAAATTTGTCACCGACACATTCGGCGGCATACTTGGAAGGGATCAGGGAGTGAGCAGGATTAGCACAAATAAGGTATGATATAGGATGGACCTTCCTCCAGTTGAATTTCGACAGATCAGACCCTGTTCCGTCTGTGCTTTTTTTGTCCATGTGTCTGACTCACAGGAGGGGATCTGTACGTTGAACAAAGGAGAGCGAAGAGAGACTGAGTATACCCGCTGGGAACGGGATGATCAGGAGCATCTGATCTCCTGGACCTGTTGGTATAACATCATACCTGAAGAGATTGAAGGGACTGAAGATCCATGGGTGAAGAGCATTGTAAACGAATCACTCCGGTTCTTCAACTCAGCGCACACACGCCGTGATATCACGGGTGGGCGGAAAAAGAGGGGCCGAAGGAAATGATTATGCTAACTTCTCTTTCTTCTGCAGCGTTCTTTCTGAATGGGACAGCAATTCCCCGTGGAAGAGCTTCATACACCTCATAACTAGAGAATATGGTCCCTGGTGTCAGCCTGCTGGTCAGGTTCGGAGAGAGTCTGGAGAGACG
Source organism: uncultured Methanospirillum sp. (assembly GCF_963668475.1). Taxonomy (GTDB): domain Archaea; phylum Halobacteriota; class Methanomicrobia; order Methanomicrobiales; family Methanospirillaceae; genus Methanospirillum. The sequence goes on along the minus strand of NZ_OY764544.1, from coordinate 1,527,336 downwards.
GGAGGCGACTGAATATTCCCCAATTTTAATTGTGCCATTCATTTTCGGACAGAAGTAATCTCGAATTAAAGATTTAGTTGACGAACCCGATATTATTGGATGAACTCTTGCTTGTAGAATAACCCGTGTAAAGCAGTGTTTCTGGCATGGGAGAAGCACGTCCACCACTAATCCTCAATTTTCAAGGTCGTTTCGTCAGACTTATATCAGGATCAATGATAATATCTAACCTGCACTGTGAGCAGGATACGATAGCCCATGCAGACTAGCGGGTAGTCTGCTATATGGGAATTCCTGATCACATGGCGGAATTTACATGCCGGCAGTGCCGGTTTCTTAAATCGTGGTTTCTTTCACCGTTTGAACTCGGGTGAAATATGAGTGAAAATACAGAAATAATGAAATATGTTCCGACTACCTGCCCATATTGTGGTGTGGGATGTGGTCTGAACCTGGTTGTTAACGACGGGAAGGTTGTTGGTGTCGAGGCATACCAGCGAACCCCGGTGAACGAGGGAAAACTCTGTCCAAAAGGTATGACCTGTTGGGAACATGTTCACAACCCTGACCGTCTTACCACTCCGCTGATCAAAAAGGATGGCAAGCACGTTCCCGCAACCTGGGACGAGGCCCTTGACCTGGTCGCCAAGAAGCTGAAAGAGGTCAGTGACAAGCACGGCCCCCGTGGTCTTGGATTCCATACCTCATGTAGAACCGTGAATGAAGACTGTTATATCTTCCAGAAGTTTGCACGGTGCGCATTCAAGACGAACAACGTCGATAACTGCGCCCGTATCTGCCACGGACCTTCTGTTGCCGGTCTCTCACTCTCCTTCGGTTCCGGTGCCGCAACCAACGGTTTCAGAGATGTTCTGAACTCTGAGCTTATCCTGATGTGGGGATCCAACGCAATGGAGGCTCACCCACTCGCAGGACGCCGGGTTGCAGAGGCAAAGAAGAAGGGCATTCCAATCATCGTGGTAGACCCACGTAAGACCATGACTGCCCGCATTGCAGACACCTGGGTGCGGTTCAACCCATCGACCCACATTGCCCTGATCAACTCGATGATGTACTGGATCATCAAGGAAGGCAAGTATGACAAGAAGTTTGTCGAAGAGCGGACCGAACACTTTGACGAACTCCAAAAAACCGTCGAGAACTACGCAGACTGCGAGGCAATCCATGGTGTTCCACTGGCAACCGTCAAGGATCTCGCATTCAGATACGCAGATGTCAAGAATGCGGTGATCATCTACTGCCTTGGTATCACAGAACTCACCACCGGTACAGACAACGTCCGGTCACTCGGAAACCTCGCAATGCTCTGTGGAAACATCGGACGCGAAGGTGTCGGTGTCAACCCACTGCGTGGACAGAACAACGTGCAGGGTGCCTGTGATATGGGTGCATACCCGAACGTCTACTCCGGATACCAGAAGTGTGAAGTTCCCGAGAACCGTGCAAAGATGGAGAAGGCCTGGGGCGTTACTGACCTGCCTGACTGGTATGGTGTCACTCTCACCGAGCAGATCAACCAGTGCGGAGAAGAGATCAAGGCATTATATATGCTTGGTATCAACCCGGCTGTCACCTACCCGGATTCAAACCACGTGAAACGCCAGCTCGAGAAACTTGACTTCCTTGTTGTTCAGGATATCTTCTTCACCGAGACCTGCCAGTATGCTGATGTCATCCTGCCAGGAGCCTGTTTTGCAGAGAAGGATGGAACCTTTACCAGTGCAGAACGCCGTGTCAACCGTGTCCGCAAGGCAGTAAACCCACCCGGCGAGGCAAAGGAAGACATCTGGATCATCGCAGAACTTGCAAAGCGGATGGGTCTGAAGACCTTTGATCTCCCAACTGGAAAGGACGTATGGGACGACATGCGGGCAGTAACCCCGTCCATGTTCGGCTGCCTCTACGAGCGGATGGAAAAACCTGAGTCAGTGATCTGGCCCTGTCCAACTCCGGAGCACCCGGGAACCCCGATCCTGCACCGTGAAAAGTTCGCAACTGCAAACGGAAAAGGTCAGTTCTTCGGTCTTGAATACCGGCCACCAGCAGAAGTCGCAGACGCCGAGTATCCGTTCACACTTATGACCGGACGTGTCGTCTTCCACTACCACTCCCGGACCCAGACCGGACGCAGTGACATGCACCGTGAGGTCCCGGAGTCATATGCACAGATCAACGTCGAGGATGCAGAACGCCTGAAGATCAAGGATGGCGAGCGGGTCTTACTCAAGAGCCGCCGCGGTGAAACGAACACCGTTGCACGGGTAACCGACGATGTTGCACCGGGCGTGGTCTACATGGCCATGCACTTTGCAGATGGTGTCAATAACCTGACCAACACCGCACTCGACCCACTCTCTAAGATGCCTGAACTCAAGCACTGCGCAATATCTATCGAAAAACTCGGAGGCAACTAAGATGGTAGCAAAAGGCGACATGATCTACGCATGGGCAAAAGACTCCGAGGTCCAGAAGAAAGGTGAGTGCGGAGGAGCTGTCACTGCTCTCCTGAAGCATGCACTTGAGACCAAGATGGTTGACGGTGTGGTCGCTATCACCAAAGGCAAGGATCTGTATGATGCAGTCCCAACCGTGATCACCAATGCCGATGATGTCATCAAGTCTGCAGGTTCCCTGCACTGTGGTACTCTGCTGATCCCCAAACTGATCAAGAAGTACCTGAACGGGGCAAAGGACAAGAAGTACGCAGTCACCTGCAAGGGTTGTGACGCGATGGCCTTCTACGAACTTGCCAAGAGGAACCAGATCAACCTTGACAACATCATCATGATCGGTGTCAACTGTGGAGGTTCAGTCAGCCCGGTTGCAGCACGGCGGATGATCAGCGAGAAGTTCGAGGTTGATCCTGACACTGTTCACAAGGAAGAGATCGACAAGGGTCAGTTCATCATCGAGTTCGAAGGTGGCCACAAGGGCATCAAGATCGATGAACTCGAGGAAGAGGGCTACGGACGTCGGTCTAACTGCCAGCGTTGTAAGATGAAAGTCCCCCGCCAGGCTGATATCGCAGCAGGAAACTGGGGAGTCATCGGAGACAAGGCAGGAAAGGCAACATTCCTGGAAGTCTGCTCCGAGAAGGGTGCAAACCTTATCGAGAGCGCAAAGTCCAAAGGCGCTCTTGAGACTGAAGCTGCAAACCCGAAGGGTATCGAGATCAGGGGAAAAGTCGAGAACGCAATGTTCAAGCTCGGAGACTCATGCAGAAAGCGTGACTTCGAGGGACTCGGCAACGGTAAGGACCGGCTGAAGCTGATCATGACCGAATCAGCCAAGTGTATCAAGTGTTATGCTTGTGTCGATAACTGCCCGATCTGCTACTGCATCGAGTGCTCGACCAAGAAGCCCTGGTATGTTGCACCCGGTGTACTGCCAACAAGCTTCATGTTCCACCTGATCCGGTTCGCTCACGTCTCTGACTCCTGTGTCAACTGTGGTCAGTGCGAAGAACTCTGTCCAATGGAGATTCCAAACGCTCTGTTCATGCACTCACAGCAGACCGAGATCGAGAAGATGTTCGGCCACGTCCCGGGACGCGACATGAGCCCGCCAATCCATGCACTTGCAGAGGAGAAGGCAGAGCGTGCACGTCTGGAAGCAACCGGCACCGACTCTATCTACATCAACATCTTCGACGAGGAGTAACCACTCCTCACCAGTTTACGACGTTACACTCATCGCAATTGGGAACGGGAAAGGTTCACTCCTTTCCTATCCTGATGTACGTCTTATCTCTCTTTTGTGCCTGAGTTATGGGTATCATAATGCTATTCCCGCAAAGAATTTGCTCTTTTGATCTCTGCGGATTAAGCGGGAAAAAAGTGCAACTGAAAAGAATTCAGATGAGTTCATAATACCGCAGACTTCCGCATGCGGCACAATGATCGCCCTCAATGAGGTATTCAGGGACTGGTTCACCACAGGTTTTGCAGATCGCTGTGTTCCATTTCTTCTTCTGGGTGACCGGAATTCTGACCTTCTGCACCGATAGGATGGAGCGTTTTGCAGCAAGGATATCGTCAAGGAGTGCCTTTGTCATGCTCTTCTTGGAGAACTCGGGGCTGTTTGCAAACCACTTCTCCAGGGTTGGCCATGCCTTGAGTTTTACCGGGTCCATGTAGATCCTGATACCTTCAGCAGAATCGGTCTCGCTCGGCCTGTTCATGGTGAATGCAAACCTCCCGACCGGGACAACCGTGAGCCGGTGATTCCCGATTGTGCAGTGGGCGATTACCTGGAGGGGATCGGGAGCACACTTCTGGGTTTCACAGACCGCGTACACTTTATCACCGGGTTTTGTACCGAGGAGTTCGAATGCGTAATCAACCATGCCGATAGCGATCAGCAGACCGGGTGCAGGATAGGTATGGAACGGAATACAACTCTTGTAATATTCCTGAAACCTGGAATCATACCCGAGTTCCCGGAGTTTTTGCAGGAGTTCATCCTGCGTATACTCGTCATGATGGTCCATGTATAGATAATTGCAAAAAGAGGTCTAAAGCGTTTGGTAATATGAAGAGGTCATCCTCTCTAATCACATGAGAATACGATTGCCAGGAACATCCTTACATCCAAAGATTCGGTTCACCGTTTTACAAAGAACGACTTACCAACCCCGCATCTCGGGCAGACCCATGAGGGATCAAGTTTCTCAAAGGGTGTATTCTTCGGGATGTTATGATCCTGATCCCCGATCTCTTCGTTGTATACATATCCACATTTTGTACAGACCCATAGTGCCATGTGAGTAGATAGACTCCCGGGTATAAATCGATACGGTTACCGTGCCCAGGAAAACCCACAATCACCAAGACCTCAATTGGCAATTCTCCCCTGCAGATCAGTTGACAGCAGAAAAATCATTCCGAAAAAATCAGAAGATCACGGATGTGGAGACTGCTTACGTGTTACTTAAGGTAAAAATTGATATATAATTATATTAATCCAAACTTACCCGTGCATGGTATTATGGTCACTGAACTTCGGAGGATCTCTCTTTCAAGGGTATTTTTAATCCGGATGATCACGTCCTGCACATCTGAAAATTTCTTGTCACCGTTGAATTCAAGAAGCAACTCTATGTAAATGTTGTTTCCACTTCTTCGGGACCTGACACCATGAAAAGCCTCGTAGTCGTAAAAGTAGTCAGCCAGAGCCCTGACCACCTCCAGTTGCAGTTCTTCATCAATTGTTTTATCCAGCAGATCAGGAAGGGAGGATGATATTGTGCGGTACCCTGAGAAAAGGAACGATCCAATGACGATAAATGAAGCAACCGGATCGATATATATTGCCTATTCATAATCTGCAAGCATCATCACAAGGAGCAGTGCAATTAGGACGGTTAGATCAGTAAGAGCCTTGGTTTTAAAAAAGCCTGATCTGTGACTCCATCACTGGTGAGTACTCCTTCTTTGCTATATGGGACTTCTCTCTCCACAGCCAGGTGTTTACACAGACACCGATAGCCATAATCCCGATTGCAAGAACTGTCCCTTCTTCGTGGAGCAGAGAAGGATTGAGAAGTATCAAACTTGTGATTGCGAAGACCAGAACCAGTGAGAGGAACATCACGGCACCGGTGATGACACCGGTCAGGGTTTCAAACTTCCCCATGCCGTAGATATAGGCATCTCCCCCGCTTTTTGTTATCTTTCTCATGGCGAGCCAGGCAAAAAAAAAGGTCTAGAGTATCTCGTTGCCACTTTATATTACATCTGCATACAGGGTTACAGAGCTTGATATGACTGCCAGCAGGATATCAGGGATCCAGAAGACGAGGTCAATGACCAAACTTTTAAATATTACCTTTTCACGTGTCTCGTATAAATGAGAGTCTGAAATGGTCCGTTCTTCCTCAGTCACTGCATGTGGCATTGAATGTATCTATGGGTGAAAATTCTACAAATACCATACTGAGATCAGGAGTGCTTACCATGCCCTGTTAGTATTATACATTGAGTTATTGAAAATTCCGCTCTGATAAAACATATGTGACATAAAATCGAATATTTACAGATACATGGTGAAGAGAGTGGCCTCATCCTCAAATCCGGATATGGATGTCTACCGGTGCAATCCGTGTAGGTATTACTATTATCCGGAGTTAGGTGATCCTACCCAGAACATTCCCCCGGGAACACCGTTCTCCAAGCTGCCTGACACATGGCGGTGCCCTCCATGCAAGGAGCCGAAATCAGCATTTGTTAAAGTTGAACGGCCAAAAAACCGCCAGGTAGGATCTATTGGCAGCCAGTAGGCTGCGATAATAATTCTCTCGTGCTGGATATTATAATCATTTAACTTCCCCGGAATTAATAAAGAGATTTCGCTAACGGAGTCCTCCGGTTGAGCATATATGTACCCATGAAATCAACAATCATTCAACGCCATGCCAATTCCATGGACCATGTATCAGACGGAGACCCGCTGGGCTGATCAGTTTTTGCTGGCTAAAACTGAAGAATCAGCAGCAGGGGAGACCTCTTCGGATCCCGGCACGGTCCCTCTCGAAGAGGCAGTCCGGATCGTCCGCTCGATAGCCCATAAGACCGGGACCGAGACGATACCGACAGATGAGGCCGACGGCAGGACTCTCAGTGAGTCCATCTACGCCCTGAATGATATGCCAGGGTTTGACCGGGCGACCATGGATGGTTTTGCCATCATCTCTTCTGATACATCTGATACCCTGATTAAGCCCTGCACCCTGACATTCGTTGGTTCGGTACGCAAAGGTCTCTCAACGACCCCTACGATCTCCAACGGCCAGGCAGTCTCGATTCAGACCGGTGGAAAACTGCCTAAAGGTGCAGATACCGTGGTACTGGCAGATGAATGCAATGTGCAGGGGGATAGAATCACGGTAAAATGTCCTGTGTCTCCTGGAAGAAATATCATCAGGAGGGACGAGGATTTCAGAAAGGGAGAGCCTGTGTATCCGGCAGGATGGATCCTGCGACCCCAGGATATCGCAGTTCTGGCATCTATCGGAAGAATCCGCGTAAAAGTCAGGAAGAAGCCGGTCATCGGGATCATCTCAACCGGCAGGGAACTGGTGCCCTCTGAGTCTATTCCAAAGTCCGGTGAGGTCAGAGAGGTGAACTCTTACCTGGTAACTGCTTTCTGCAAACGGCAGGGTGCCATCCCGGTGCGATACGGAATCATCAGGGATGATGCTGAAGAACTCACGAACCTGATCGAGCAGGCATCGCAGGAGTGTGATGCCATCATCGTGAGCGGGGGGAGCTCACGGGATGAGCATGATATCACGGCGCAGGTCATCCATAAACTGGGAAAGGTCTACACCGAGGGGATCTCGTTTGCTCCCGAAAAACGGACCACCATCGGGCAGATTGACTCTGTCCTCGTGATCGGGCTCCCAGGCCACCCGTCTGCAACCTTCATGGTGCTGACGCTTGTTGTGATTCATCTCCTGCAGGCGATGAAAGGATCACCAAACCAGCAGGTATATCGCAAGTTTGTCAGACTCACCGATAATCTGCATGCCAGCAGAGAGAGTGACCGGTTCATCAGGGTCACCATCACCGATGACCAGGCAACTCCGGTCTTTGGAAAGGCCGGGCTTATTCATATGCTCTCCCAGAGTGATGGGATCGTGAAGATTCCTGCAGGCAGTAAAGGATTTTGTGCAGGTGACCGGGTCGAAGTGATGATCTGGTAACTGTAATTGGAACTGGTTATATCCACGCAGGTAAAAAAATACATATGTACTCTGAACTCGGGTATAGTCATTTGAACCAGATATCTTTCCATTCCTGTACCTGGATGGGTATGACCGCTGATGCTACCAGAGGAGCACAGCGCCGATAATATATGTCTAAACCAGAAGAGTCAGGTCCGGATGCTTCATCTGGATATTATTTTGATGTAGTACCGATCGAGGAAGCGGTGCGGATCGTCAGGAGTATCTCGCACCAGACCGGGACCGAAACGATACCAATTGATGACGGAGACGGTCGGACCCTGAGCGAACCGGTTATCGCTCTCACTGATATTCCCGGGTTTGAGAGATCCTGGCGTGACGGGTATGCGGTCATCACAGGTGACATTCAGTCAGCATCCGAGTCTTCACCAAAGAACCTCTCCTGCCTTGGTTCGGTCAGGATGGGAACACCTTCAGACCTGACTGTCACCTCCGGGACTTGTATGTATATACCGACCGGAGGTCAGATCCCGGCAGGTGCCGATGCTGTTGTGATGGTTGAGTACACCGAGCGGATCGGAGATACCATCCTAATTAAAAAGCCTGCACTCGTGGGCGAGAATATCATCAGACGTGATGAGGACTTCAAAGCGTCTGATCTCATATATCCGGTCGGCTGGATCCTCCGTCCCCAGGACATCGGGGTCCTGGCATCGATAGGAAAGACCCAGATAACAGTGCGGAAGAAACCGGTCATCGGGATCATCTCAACCGGTACAGAACTGGTTCCCGCTGAAGCAGTTCCCCGTCCTGGAGAGGTCAGAGAGGTGAACTCGTATCTCATCACCGTCTTCTCACGCAGGCAGGGAGCAGTACCGGTGCGGTACGGGATCATCAGGGACAATCCTGATGAACTCCGCGAGACACTCTCCCGAGCTGCCCGCGAGTGCGACGCCGTGGTTGTGAGCGGAGGAAGTTCCAAGGACCGTAATGATATCACCGCGAGGATCATTGGAGAACTGGGAGAGGTCTATGTGCATGGGATCTCGATAGCACCGGGAAAACCAACGATCATCGGCAAGATACAGAATGTTCCGGTCATCGGGCTTCCCGGACATCCGGCTTCCACGTTCATGGTACTCTCCCTCGTGGTTATTCATCTGCTGCAGGCACTCAAGGGTTCACCCTGCCAGAAGACCTACAAGCAGAAGATCAGGATGGCCACGAGTGTTCAGTCAGAACAGGGGCGTGAACATTACCTGCGGGTCAGGATAGAGGGTGATTGTGCAACCCCGGTGCTTGGCAAGTCCGGCCTTATGAACACGCTTGCATGGAGTGATGGAATTATCAGGATTCCGGCTGGTGATGAGGGATATGAGGCCGGTGACGAGGTTGAGGTGATGCTCTGGTGAAGAGGTATCTGAGTAAGATACCCCTGACTGAAGCCATCAGAATCCTGATTGAAGCCTTCCCCCGGCCTGAGCGCCGCGTGATAATCAAAGCAGAGGAGGCCATCGGAAGGGTTCTTGCCTCACCGGTGTATGCCAACGCAACAATCCCTTCTGCAAGACTCTCATCGATGGATGGGATTGCCGTAAAGAGTAGTGAAACACTTGATTCGAGGGATCAAAGCCCGGTCAAGCTCACAGATGTTTTCAGTATCAGCACCGGCCAGGTGGTTCCACCTGAGTATGATGCAGTCATCGCCTCGGAAGAGATCGGGGTAGCTGGTGAGAATAATTTCCAGATTCGCCGTCCGGCCCGGATGGGTCAGAATATCAGGGAGCCGGGTGAAGAGGTCAGAAAGGGGCGTCTCATTCTCCATCCCGGCCACAGGATTATACCCTCTGATCTTGGTGCACTCATCACATACGGGATCAGGGATGTTGAGGTCAGATCCCTCACTGTAGGTCTCATCCCGACCGGTGATGAACTGGTTGCAGGTGGGGAGGATCCAAAGCCAGGCCAGGTCAGGGAGAGCAACACGGCTGTGATTGCAGCCTCTCTCATGCAGGCAGGAATCACGCCGGTACGGTACCCTATCACTCCCGATGATCCTGACCAGATCAGGGATGCGATAAGCGCTGCGGTACAGGCGTGTGATCTCGTTCTCATCTCTGCCGGCTCATCCGGAGGAAACCGCGACCATACTCGCGAGGTCATCGAAGAACTTGGCAGCATACTCTTTCACGGGATTGCAATGCGACCGGGAAAGACCATCCTCTGTGGTATGGTCAATGAAAAGCCGGTAATCGGTCTTCCGGGTCAGCCGATGGCGTCACTTACTGCATGGCGTGAGGTCGTAGTTCCTCTCCTTGCCTGTTGGGAGTTTAAACTTCAGCAGAATCACGAATCATCAGCCATTACCGCCGAACCAATTCCAAGTGACGGGGGAATTGACGAGTTCATCCCGGTCTCCGTTGTGAGAGTTCTTGGTGAAGATTATGTATTTCCCAGGCCACGGGGTGCTGCCGGCCAGATGCAGGCAGTCCGATCCAATGCCGTGCTTCACATCCCGGCAGCAAAAGAAGGGTACCGGGAAGGGGCGGTTGTTACAATCAGGCACACCCGGACTCATCATGACGAGCAGGGCATCCTCATTGCAGGAGTATCAGATACGCTCACTGACCGTCTGCAGGCGAACTTCATCTCCCACAATTCTCATCTGATCATCCGCCCCCTCTCTGCTATCGGGGCTGTAGTAGCCCTTTGCAAGGGGACCTGTCACGGTATCTTCTTACACGAATCAGCGATTGGCACGGATACGGATGTATCACGGCTTCTTCAGTCTGGGTGCAAAGATCCGGTAAAGTCTGTGGTTGTCGGGTGTGGTGATGGTGAACGGCTGCTGCTCCTTTTCAGGGACACAGCATCTGTCATCGGTGAGATTTCACCGCTTATAACCTTCCTCTCCTCAGGGAAATGGAGAAAAGAGGCAGGACTGCCGGAAGGGTCCCCTGCCTGTGACGGTGGTTATGAAGAAGAGATATCTGGGTCAGGGCACGAATACACTGAGACACAGGCAAATGGCCAGAGGATACGATCATGAAGGGGATTGAGTTTATCGAGGCGACCCGGTACGGGAATGAGCAGGTTATAACCGATGAGATGAACGGGGTGGAGCAGCCTGAGATTGAAGAAGAACCGGCCGGCGATCTCATCTTCCTCCCCGACCCTGATCGTGAGACTGTTCAGGAACTGGATCTTTCTGAAGCGATAGAACTCCGGGAGAGTCGGCGTGAGTATACCGATGAACCGCTGACGCTTCCCGAACTGTCGTACATGCTCTGGTGCAGTGCCGGGGTGAAATGGGCGCTTCCTGGTGGTGCTTTCAGGACCGTGCCTTCCGCAGGATGTTGCCATGCCATCGACACCTACCTTGCGATAAACCGCGTTGAGGGATTAAAGCCAGGGCTGTATCGATATATTGCGTTGGAGCATGCCCTTGAGATGCTACCTGCATATCCCGATCTTAAGCAGGATATCAACATTGCCTGCTTTGATCAGCCATGTGTGAATCAGGCTGTGGTGGTTTTCATCTGGGCAGCAGATGTGTATCGCATGACATGGAAGTACGGGGAGCGGGGATACCGTAATCTCTTCCTTGATGCCGGACACATCTGTCAGAACCTGTACCTCTCAGTCCAGCCGGTCGGATGCGGCTGTTGTGCCATCGGGGCATTCAGGGATCAGACCCTCAATGATATGCTCAATCTCGATGGGACCGAACGGTTCGTTCTCTACCTTGCAACTGTAGGAAAAGTGGATCTCTCTGAAGAGGGAGAAAACGAATTTCCATCAGAAGAAAAGAACTCCTAACACAGAAAAGCAGGGGTTACAAGGTAATTAATACCCGGTAACAATCTCTTCTTCAGGCAGAGATGAGACCACATCTTCTCTGAACTTGTCAAACCCGAGGTCATCGAGTTGATCCGGAAGGAGCAGATCACCCCAGGCCTTGCGGTAAATCCAGTAGGCGATCTTCTCGATACAGAGGTCCACGGTCTCCGGGCTCTTTACCGTGACAAAATGCTTGCCGACCTTGGGATGGCGCCCACGTTTTCCTCCTACCGTGATATGGTATGCGGGTGGGTCTGACTTGATGATATGGAACGGGCAACAAGCGATGCACATCCCACAGTGAACACATTTATTCTCATCAAGGTGAATTACCCCGTTTCTGATGACGATGGCATTTTCCCTGCAGTAATGGGTGCAGGTTCCGCAACCGGTGCAGGTGCCTGGTATGCGGTAAGGTCTGACCACACCGGTTATCCCTATCTCATTCAGTCTCTCACTCATGCACGAGTTCGGGCAGGCTGATATCGCAATACGAGCCTTCACCGGCATGTCCCTGCCAAAATGCTTCTTGTCAAGGGCAAGGGCGAGAGAGATCGAGTCCATCTGGGCATACTTGCAGCGGTCTGTCCCCGGACATGCCGTAACATTTACGATCTCTGACTTCTCGGCCCCGAGGGGTGTGCCGTTCTGTTCAAGTGCCTCCACAACTGCCTCAAGATCCTCATGCCTTACATGGATGAGTTCTGCTGTCTGTCTTGTTGTCAGGTGAATGCCAACTTTGAACTTATCAGCAATTTTGCATATTCCAGACATCTGCTCAGGTGAGATGATTCCAGCAGGGATCCGGATACGGACGGTATACCGTTCTCCGTCCATCTCCTGGATGATCCCTCCCTTTTCGTGGAGGGCAAATTTCCGCATACTTTACTATGTGAATGGAAGAGGAATGAATCTGTCGTGATTGAAAAATTCGATCGCAGGGACTCCTGTTCAATAGGTTATGAGATGAAGCCCTTAAAACTCTCCTGATAACCAGTCCCATAAATCTTTCCGATTGCTCAACCTGCCAGTTCCACTTTTTATTAATACTCGTTTATCAGTGATCCACGACAGGGATACTGGAAAGTTTCGCGATCCTGATAAGTCTCAATGAGATTGTGGAATCGCAGGTTGGATCATTATGAACCATACATTCAAGGTCAGCATACATTATGGAATCATTATTCTGTTCCTCATCAGTGTAGCCGTGTCTGCATCAGCAGATACCATAAATTACAGGCAGCAGGGAACTGATTCGGGAAAGAGCCTGCAGGTTTTACCCCAGCATGCAGAGGATCGGATCATCGTCAAATACAAACCTGATGCAAAGGGCCCTGATCAAACCCTGAGTTCGTTCATGGATAATACGAACAAAATGATTGGTGGGACGGTCATGACTGACCTCTCTCCGATGGGAATTTCAGGGATGCAGATCATCAGGCCGCCGGATAACCGGAGTGCAGAAGAAGCAATCTCCGAGTATGCAAAACAGCCCGAAGTTCTATATGCAGAGGCTGATCACATCATTTCATTATCACCAAACGAGACCGCGGATCCGGTGAGTGATACTGTGGGTAGTTCTGGTTCATCATCGGTCACCCCTGATGACCCGTCATATGCACTTCAGTGGGGACTCCATAATACCGGTCAGTCACCCTTCTATGGAACTGCAGGAGCAGATATTGATGCTCCGATAGCCTGGAACACTACGACTGGATCAGGCGTTGTTGTGGCAGTCGTGGACACCGGGGTTGATTACACCCATGAAGATCTGGCTGTAAATATCTGGATCAATCCTGGAGAGATTGCAGGGAATGGTATAGATGATGACGGGAACGGGTACATCGACGATATTCGGGGATGGAACTTCTGCAGCGCTACCAATGATCCAATGGATGACAACGGACATGGGACTCACTGTGCCGGCATCGTCGCCGCTGTAGGCAATAACGGGGTTGGTGTGACCGGTGTGAATTGGAAAACCAAAATTATGCCCCTAAAATTCCTGGACTCATCAGGAAGCGGGTACACGTCTGATGCGATCTCTGCAATTCTGTATGCAAACAAGATGGGTGCAAAGGTCATCTCAAACTCGTGGGGAGGAACCGATTCATCCCGTTCCTTAAAGGATGCGATTGAAGCATCTTCGGCGGTAGTGGTCTGTGCTGCAGGCAACGATGCAGAAAATATTGACACAACCCCACTCTACCCGGCATCATACAACAATTCAAACATCATCGCTGTTGCAGCAACTGATTACAACGACAAACTTGCCTCATTCTCTAATTATGGTTCAAAATCTGTGGATATCGCTGCGCCAGGGGTTATGATAAGAAGCACATATTCAGATAACCGGTATGCATACTTGTCTGGAACCTCGATGGCAACGCCTTATGTATCAGGGGTTGCAGCACTTGTATATGCTTCCAACACTTCGCTCTCCAGTACCGGAGTTAAGGCAAAGATCCTGGCCGGTGCAGAAACACTCAGTTCACTGAACGGGAAGGTGGTAAGCAACGGAAGACTCAACGCTGCAAATGTGGTAAAGTCATCATCTGATGGGGATAATCAGGATCCCGGGGATTCAACCGGAGACCTTGTAGCCTCATTCACTGCTTCTCCGAGATCAGGACATTCGCCTCTCCCGGTCCAGTTTGTTGACACCTCATCTACAGGTGAGACCGCGTGGAACTGGAACTTTGGCGATGGTAGTAGTTCGGGAATGAAAAATCCACGGCATATCTATCAGAACAAAGGCAGTTACACCGTAACATTGAAGATCTCAAAAGGAAAGAAGAATGGAACACTAACGAGAATCGGATATATCACGATTCAATAGTTTTTTTGTATGAACAGGATATTATCGCGTCAGCAATCCTGCAAATGGAGAGGAGCCGGGTGTGATGAGACAAGTCCGGTCATGAACCGCTGGATGAAGACTGTCATCCGGCTCCTTATCCCCCTCATGTTCCTGGATCGAATCGATGAATACCGGCCCACCTCGAGGGATTTTGAGGTGAACCAGCTGATTTGCGGGATTTGTGTGGTTGTTCCCGGATGCTGCCAGTGGATATCTGGTTCAGGCAGGCGGAATGGCATGTTCTGTCTTAAGAATCTCTGAAGGGATGATTCTCATCTAATCGCCGAAGGAGCTCTTTCCTGCCCGGAAAGAGTGGTGCTACCACTCATCAGGATGTAATCCTGATGGCGTTCTGCAACCCAGGATGGAATTTCATATCATATGAATGCCCTGTTCTCCAGTTGTCAGGAAGTACTAATTCATCTAGGAATGATTCAGCCCTTCCGACTCCGGCAGAGAAGTGTTGTCTGCGATATCATAAAAACACTTTGATTATTGGCATTAATAAATTAATTAATATTAACTTAGGCGTAGCCTGTTCATCACCCTGGTGTAAGTAGAACGATCCCCGTGGTGGAATTCCGGTGAAAGAGCGTGAAGAGATCTGAATATACGGGAATAAGAGTTTAACTTAAAGAAAGAGTATAGATGTACTGAAATTATGAGCACTATTGATACCCTCTTACAGAAAGCAAAGGAGTTCCATGGAGAGATATGCCCGGGAATTGTAATGGGAACCAGAATGACCATGGCCGGTATGCGGGAACTGGGACTGGATCCCCTCACCAAGACCCATGATCTCATCGTGTATGTTGAGATAGACCGGTGCGCAACAGATGCCATACAGGCAATCACCGGAGTATCCCTCGGTCACCGTTCACTCAAGCACATGAACTATGGGAAGTTTGCAGCAACCTTTATTAATACGGCAACAGGCAAGGCGGTCCGTGTTGCTGCGCTTCCGAAAAATCCTAACCAGCCCAAGGATATGAAAGAGGTCGCAAATATGATCTGCAATGCTCCTGAGGAAGAGATCTTCACGATCAAGAATGTGAAGATCACTATCCCGAAGGAGGACATGCCCGGATTCCCCACCCACAAGGATGTCTGCAGTCGCTGTGGTGAGGAGATAATGGACAGCAAAGAGGTCATAATCGAGGGGAAGGCGGTCTGCAAAAACTGTGTACAGGGATCGTATTACACGGTCCTCTGAATCCATATTCTCGTTAATCTTTTTTCCACCAGATCTTTGCCCTTGGAGAGATGCTGCTCATCACATACTGGCCGTCCTGCTGTTGTAGTCTCTTCTCAAGGTACTCCCTGAGCACGGAGTACTGTTCCGGAGTCTCAAGATTGAGGCCAGCCCCCTGATCGCTGACTGCCTCGTCCATCGATGCAAACTTCTGCTGGTGCACCTCCTTGGTGATCTCCACGTTTGCATAGATGCCCATCTGGTGGAGCAGGTTAAAGATGATGTTTGGTTTCTGGTATTTTTTGAACGGTATCCCATACAGGTCTTCCCAGATATCTCCGTAATTCTTCTGCCAGGGTGAGAGCATGTCTGCAAACCAGAAGATGTACACGTAAGAGCAAGACACCTGCTCCATCATCTGGAGTCCCTCCCGGAGATCGGGAAATCCGAGCGAGTAAGAAGCAACCACGATATCATAGGGGGCATTCAAATCAGTGGTAATATCCACATCCTCCCACTTCTTTGGAACCACGATCACATTCTTCAGGCCGGCTTGTGTAATATTTGAGGAGAGACATTCACGCATAAACGCGGATGGTTCAACTGCAGTAACCTCCCTGACGAGGCCTGCAAGGGGAATTGTAAGGGTTCCAGGTCCTGAGCCGATATCAAGTATCCGTGCATCAGGGGTAATATTCATCCCTTCAATTCGTGCCCGGGAAGCCTGCCAGTTGTTCTCTTTTGCAGAACGGTTGAAGCGCTCACACCTCTCTTTTTCAGACCAGCGGTCTGCACAACTGATAAATAATTTCTTCCCTTTCTCCCCCTCTTCAGGTTTTTTCCAGGCCTCATTCCAGTCTATTGTTGTAATATCAATCATGGTAATTCTTTAATCCGAATAGTTAAATAAGATATGCAGATTATTTTGCCAATGTAATTACATCAAGAGTAAAATTCCAAATATGTGCGACTTTTCAAGAACCTGCGATACCATGACTAAACAACCAGAACCAGATCAGATCCTGAACGATACCATTGCATTGCTTCGGGAGGGATTGCCTGAACCCCTGAGTACAATCACGCTTGAGAATGTTGTTGTCGGCGTATTCTTCACAGGAGTGAAACTGAGCAACGGGTATGGAGGGATCTGTTTCACTCCTGTTGATCTCATCCCCGAGGCGGTCTGCTGTACAACGGCTGCAAGTGCAATGCCCTATTGCGGGAACCTGCAGGGAGTGTCACTTGAGAAGATCCTGACCCATATATCCTCACATGCTCCACTGGTGAGAGCCGTGCTGATCAGCATCGTTAACGCCCTCTCTGCCTGGTATCTGGATATCTGCCCTGAAGGAACCTATCAGATCGAGGAGAACAAGGATGCATTTGATCTGGTCGATGAGATCGATCCA